>CAMBYH010000039.1 GCA_945872065.1 Arsukibacterium tuosuense | reverse complement strand
GAGGAATACCCCATCTACTACCTGCAGCATATCTTCGTGGTGGGTGCGCTCGGCAGGCTGCTGGGAGTCGCCGGCCTGACGGACATTGCCAGTGCCAAGCCGCTGGCCCGACTGGAGGAGCTCGCCACGCCGGTCGACGCGGTAAACGCCTCAGCCGGCCTGGACCAGCTCGAAGAGTGGTTCGAATCCCGCGATACGCCGCTTGCGCCCGTCGTCGACGATGCGGGCCGGCTGCTGGGCGCTATCCGACGGCGTGCCGTGTTCGATGCCATCGCCGAGCGGGCCGACGAGTCCTATCTGAAGAGCCAGGGCATCGTGGGCGGCGACGAGTTCCGCTCGATGCCGCTCTACCTGCGGTCTGGTCGCCGGCTGTCCTGGCTGATCGTGAAGATCTTTCTCAACCTGGCGTCGGCCAGCGTGATCGCCCTATACGAGGGCACCCTCGCCGCCGCGTTCACCCTGGCGGTTTTCCTGCCGATTGTCTCGGATATGAGCGGTTGCTCGGGCTACCAGGCCGTGGCCGTGAGCATGCGCGAACTGGCCCTGGACATCATCCGGCCGGCAGACGTGGTGCGGGTCTGCCTGAAGGAGATCGCCCTGGGCCTCGTGACCGGCATCGTCCTTGGCCTGCTCCTCGCCGGTGTCGCCTGGCTTTGGAAGGGCAATGCCTGGCTGGGGCTGGTAGTGGGTGGTGCGCTGGCGGTGAATACCGTAGTTGCCGTGGTTATCGGTGGCGCGTTGCCGCTGCTGCTCAAGCGGATGAAGATTGATCCAGCGCTGGCGGCTGGGCCGGTGCTGACGACGATCACCGATACGGGAGGATTTTTTCTCGTGTTGAGTCTCGCGACGTTGGTCTTGCCGCGGCTGACGGTGTAAACGCGCAGGGGAAGGTTCGGGCCGCCGGCGCGGAGCCGCCCCGAGTGGAGCCCGGTTTCCAGTGACGTGCCGCCTGTCACACCCCGTGCCTCTTCGGCTGGACAGGCTTCCTTGCCCCGGCGTAACCTCAGGCCTCATGCTGGCCCGGTTCCTTTCCATCGTTCTGCTTGTCGTCCTGCTTGTTCCGCAGGTCGGTCAGGCACACGTGCACCTGTGTTTCGACGGCGCGGGTCCGGCCGCTTCGATGCATGCACCGGCTATGGGTGAGCCTTGCATACACGTCGATACGGCCGGTCACCACGACCACACGGTCGAGGTCGACAGTCCTGCCGTCGGCAAGATCCACCCCCCCGGCCTTGGCACCGTGCTGCTGGCCATCGTCCCGGCCCTGCTCGATGTACCACGCCAGGTTGGCTTCCTGCCCCTGGCGACCGACCAACCCTCACCGGCGACGTCACTGCTCCACCTTCGCCCGCCCCTCCGGGGGCCGCCCGCCTAGGCTCCCCCCGCGATTCGCCACTGTCGTTGTGCCGCGCCGTCGCGCGGCCCCCAAGCTGGGAGACCACCATGTTTCTGTATCCAGTGCGCGCCCCAAGTGCGCGCCTGCTGGTTGCCGGATTAGCCCTCGCCCTTGGCGTCCTGGGACCTTCCGGTGCGCCACTCGCGGACTCGGCCGCGACCAGCGCGGGTCCCCTAAGCCTGGGGCAGGCCATCGAGCGCGCTCTGGCCTCCAATCCTGCGCTTGCGGGCTTCGCTTTTGCCCTGACGGCCCAGGACGCGCGCCTGGCGCAGGCCGGTCAGCGGCCTGTGATGGAGGCCTCTGTCGAGATCGAGAATGCGCTGGGTTCAGGCGACTACAACAGTTTCGACGCCGCCGAGAGCACATTTGCCCTCTCACAGGTGATCGAGCTGGGCGGGAAGCGGACTGCGCGGCGCGCGGCCGCGCAGTCCGGCCGCCAACTCCTGGCCGTCGAGCAGCAGGTGGCCCAGTTGGACGTGCTGGCCGAAGTCACTCGGCGCTTCGTGGGCGTGGCCGCCGCTGAAGAAGAGCTGGTGCTCGCCCGGGAGCGCGTGGGTCTGGCTCGAGACACCGTGGATGGCGTTGCATTGCGGGTCCGCGCCGCCAAGGCCCCCGAGGCCGAGTTGCTCCGTTCCCGTGCCGCATTGACCCGCGACCTGCTGGCGGAGCAGCGCGCTGCCGCGGCGCTGAAGGCGGCTCGCCAGGGGCTCGCGGCCACCTGGGGTACCTCCCGGGCCGACTTCAGCAACGTGCAAGCCGACCTGTACCGCATGCCGGTGCTCGCGGATTTCGAGGCGCTCGCCGCCCGCCTGGATGCCAATCCCGACTTCCTCCGTTTCGCCTCCGTCGCGCGGTTGCGTGATGCGGAAGGCCGGCTGGCCCGCAGCCAGCGCCGGTCGGACCTGGAGGTCCTGGGCGGCGTGCGCCGGCTCGAGGAGGTTAATGACCAGGCGCTGGTGCTGGGCATCTCCGTTCCGCTGTTCGCCGGCCGGCGGGCCGCGCCCGCCATTGCCGAGGCCGATGCCTTGCGCGCACTGGTCGACGTGGAGCGGGACGCCGCCCGTCTCGAGGCGCGGACCCGCCTTTACGGGCTCTACGAGCAACTCCGGCAGGCCATGCGCGAAACCGACTCGCTCCGGGGCGACGTCCTGCCCCAGCTCGACGAGGCACTTGGCGCCACCCGGTACGCCTACGAGCGCGGACGCTATGGCTACCTGGAACTGGCGGACGCCCAGGCCGCGTTCCTTGAGGCGCGGGGTGCGGCGATTGCCTCGGCGGCCACCGCGCAGCAACTGCTGGCTGAAATTGAACGATTAACGGGCGAGCCGCTCGCGGCCGCGCCCGCTTCCAAGGCACTGGAGAACCCATGAACATTCTGCCCACGACGATTGCCCGCTTCCTGCTTGCCGCCGCACTGCTGACTCTGGCCGCGGGATGCGGCGATACCGGCTCCACGCCCGGGGCCGGCAGCCCGGAGGCCCGCGCGGGTGAGGCCGGTCATGCCGAGGATGAAGGGCACGCCGAGCACGAGGACCATGACGACGAGCAGGAAGGGGATCACGCGGAGCATGCCGAGGAGGAGGAGACGGGCGGGCCCATCCGCCTGACCCCGGAGCAGCTCCAGGCCGCCTCGATTACGGTGAGCGCGGCCGGTCCGGCGACCATCCGGGAGAGCCTTCCCCTGTACGGTGTGATCGCGCCGAACGCAGAGCGTGTCCGGGAGATCACGCCCCGCTTTCCCGGCGTCATTCGCAGCGTGTCCAGGCGTGCGGGCGACCCCGTCCGCCAGGGCGAGACGCTGGCGACTGTTGAGAGCAACGAGAGCCTGCAGACCTACGCCCTGCCCGCGCCGCTCTCCGGCGTGGTGACGGCGCGCAACGCCAATCCCGGCGAGCAGACGGGCGAGCGGGTCCTGTTCACCGTGGCCGATCTCTCCACGGTGTGGGTCGATGTCGCGCTCTTCCCGAGGGACCGCAGCCGCGTCCGGGTAGGCCAGTCCGTGCGGGTGAGGAGCAGCGAGACCGGCCAGTCCGCCGAGGGCAAGGTCGTCTACGTCGCGCCCTTCGGCAGCCCGAGCAACCAGACGCTTGCTGCCCGGGTGCTGCTCGACAACGCCGACGGCCGCTGGGCCCCGGGGCTGTACGTCACGGTCGACGTCACACTGGCCGAGAGCGCAGTGTCCGTCGCCGTCCGCAACGAGGCCCTGCAGATTCTCGATGAGCGCACCGTTGTGTTCGCCGAGGTCCCGGACGGTTTCCAGCCCGTGCCCGTCGAGACTGGACGCAGCGATGGCGAGGCCACCGAGATTGTCAAAGGCCTCAAGCCGGGCGCCCGCTATGTCGCCGGCAACAGCTTCATCCTGAAGGCGGAGCTCGGCAAGGGCGAAGCCGAGCACGAGCACTGAGGTCCACGATCATGGTTGACGCATTCCTGCGCTTTGCCATCGCCCGCCGCTGGGTGGTGCTCTTCATGGTCCTGGTCATCGCCGGCGTCGGCGCCTGGAGCTACCAGCGCCTGCCCATCGACGCGGTGCCTGATATCACCAACGTCCAGGTGCAGATCAATACCAGCGCACCAGGTTACTCGCCCCTCGAGGTGGAGCAGCGGATTACCTACCTCGTCGAGACCGCCATCGCGGGCCTGCCGGCGGTCGAGTACACCCGCTCGTTGTCCCGCTACGGCCTGTCCCAGGTCACCGTGGTGTTCGCAGATGGTACTGACATCTATTTCGCCAGGAACCTCATCAACGAACGGCTGCAGCAGGCAAAGGGCCAGATGCCGGCAGGGCTCGAGCCCGGCATGGGACCGATCGCGACGGGGCTCGGCGAGATCTTCATGTACAGCGTCGACGCCGAACCCGGCGCCCGGCAGCCAAACGGCCAGCCCTACGACGCCACGGCCCTCCGCACGCTGCAGGACTGGGTGATCCGCCCCCAGCTACGTCAGGTTCCGGGCGTGACCGAGGTCAACACCATCGGCGGCTACGAAAAGCAGTTCCACGTGACGCCAGATCCGGCGCGGTTGCTCGCGTTCGGGCTCACCTTCCACGACGTCGTGGAAGCCATCGAGAAGAACAACGCCAGCGTCGGTGCCGGCTACATCGAGCGGAACGGTGAGCAGTACCTGATCCGCTCGCCCGGTCAGATTGCTGACATCGCGGCCATCGAGCAGATCATCGTCACCAACCGGGATGGCGTGCCCATCACCATCCGTGACCTCGCCGAAGTGGCCCTCGGCAAGCAGCTGCGTTCCGGCGCGGCCACCCATGACGGCAAGGAGACCGTGCTGGGAACTGCCGTCATGCTGGTGGGCGAGAACAGCCGCACCGTGTCCGCGGCGGTGGCCGCAAAACTGGCTGAGGTGGCGAAGACGTTGCCCGAAGGCGTCATCGCGACGACGGTCTACGACCGCACCGTCCTCGTGGACAAGACGATCGCCACCGTGCGCAACAACCTGCTCGAGGGCGCGGTACTGGTGGTGGCCGTGCTGCTGCTGATGCTGGGCAATGTGCGGGCGGCGTTGCTCACGGCGATGGTGATCCCGCTATCCATGCTGATGCTGATGACCGGCATGGTGGCGACGAAGGTGTCCGCCAACCTGATGAGCCTCGGCGCTCTCGATTTCGGCCTTATCGTGGACGGCGCCGTGATCATCGTGGAGAACTGCATCCTGCGGCTGGGCGAGCGGCAGCACAAGCTCGGGCGCCTGCTTACCCTGGATGAGCGGCTGAACACGGTATTCAACTCCACCCGGGAGGTGTTTACCCCGAGCCTGGTCAGCGTCCTGGTGGTGATCCTCGTGAATATCCCCATTCTGGCGCTCACGGGCGTGGAGGGTAAGATGTTCCAGCCCATGGCCTTTGCCGTGATCATCGCGCTGCTGGCCGCGTTGGTGTTGTCCCTCACGTTCGTGCCGGCGGCGGTCGCGATCTTTCTCACGGGCCGCATCGAGGAAAAGGAGAACCGCATCGTCCAGGTCGCGCGCCGGTCCTACGCGCCGGTCCTGGACACTGCGCTCCGCCTGCGCGTGCCGGTGCTGGCGGGCGCGGTGGCCTTCGTCGTTCTCTGCGGCTGGCTTGGCACCCGGCTGGGCTCCGAGTTCATCCCTAGCCTGGACGAGGGCGACCTCGCCGTGCAGGCGCTGCGCATCCCGGGCACCAGCCTCACCCAGTCGCTCGACATGCAGTTCCAGCTGGAGCGGGCGCTGGCCGAAGTTCCGGAGGTAAAGACCGTATTCGCACGGGTCGGCACGGCCGAAGTCGCTACCGACCCGATGCCGCCGAACATCGCCGACGGCTACGTCATGCTCAAGGAGCGCGCCGAGTGGCCGGATCCTGGCAAGACCAAGGCTGAGGTAGCTCTCGATATCGAGGAGCGCCTTGAGGCAGTGCCGGGCAACGCCTTCGAGATCAGCCAGCCGATCCAGCTGCGTTTCAACGAGCTGATCTCCGGCGTCCGTTCCGACCTCGGCGTCAAGGTCTATGGCGACGATCTCGCGCAGCTGCTCGCGACCGGGAACGAGATTGCCGAGGTCCTCAGCGGGATTCCCGGTGCCCAGGGCGTCAAGGTGGAGCAGGTCGCGGGGCTGCCGGTGCTCTCCGTGGAGCCGCGCCGCGCCGCCCTCTACCGCTTCGGGCTGAACGTGGCCGATGTCCAGGAGGTTCTCGCCGCGGCCACCGGTGGCGAGGAGGCGGGCCAGATTTTCGAAGGGGACCAGCGGTCTGCCCTGGTCGTGCGCCTGCCGGAGGAGGTGCGCGGCGACCTGGCGGCGCTCGGCCGGTTGGCCATTCCGCTGCCGGAGGGCGGCTACGTGCCGCTGGGCGAGGTGGCCACTCTCAAGCTGGCGCCCGGCCCGAACCAGATCAGCCGGGAGAATGGCAAGCGCCGCCTCGTGGTGTCAGCCAATGTCCGCGGGCGCGACCTCGGCGGCTTCGTTGCGGAGGCACAGCAGAAGATCAGCGAGGAGATCCGCCTGCCGTCCGGCTACTGGCTCGGCTACGGCGGTACCTTCGAGCAGTTGCAGTCGGCGACTGAGCGCCTGTCCCTGCTCGTGCCCGTCACCCTCGTGCTGATCTTTGCACTCCTGCTGGTGACTTTCGGTTCCGCGAAGGATGCCGCGCTGGTGTTCAGCGGCGTGCCCCTGGCACTCACGGGTGGCGTGATTGCGCTCTGGCTGCGCGGTATCCCTCTGTCGATTACCGCCGGCGTCGGCTTCATCACCCTGTGTGGCGTGGCGGTACTTACGGGAGTCGTTATGGTCTCCGCCTTCAAGGACCGGCTGGCCGACGGGGCTGGCATCGACGATGCCATCCGCCAGGGGGCGATGCTCCGCCTCCGGCCCATCCTGATGGTCGCCCTCGTGGCAGCCCTGGGCTTCCTGCCCATGGCCCTGAACACGAGCACGGGCGCCGAGGTCCAGCGGCCGCTGGCGACCGTAGTCATCGGCGGCATCATCTCGTCCACCATCCTGACGCTGCTGGTGCTGCCCGGCCTGTACCGCATGGCCTGGCGGACGCGGCCTGTTCCCGACCCAGCGGGCGTCGTCACTGGGGAGTCAGTCGCATCACACTCGTGAAGGCTTTGGTCCATCATCTCCGCGCGCCCGAGGTGATCCAGCCGTTGTCTGCCTTGTTGCCACGAGTGGCGATGGTCGCCGCGATGCTGTCCGCTGTAGCCGGGTGCGCCGCCTTGGAGTCGGCAGGCCCGGCCGATCAAAACGACGAATTCGCGCACGCACTGTCCGTGTGCCGGTTCCAGCACCCCGGTGCTACCAATCAGAGGCTTGCGTTGCCTGCGACCGAGGAGCACATCAGGCAATGCCTGGCGAGACGCGGGTGGCTGCCGACAGGAGAGCGGGGGCCCGCCGCCGGCAGCCCGTGACGACGGCAGAGACCTGTGGGCGCACCGCGGCATCCACGTCCGACCGCCGTTTCAGGAAAGCGCCAAGCCGCCTTTGGCCCGCCTTGCTGCTACCGGAGGTGACAGCCAGGCTGCGCTATGGCTATGCTCGACAAATGCCGAAAGCATCCGGCTTGTTGATTCTCCTGCTCGCCCTGGTCTTCCACGGCGCGGCCCCGGTCCTTGCCGCCGAAGACCATGCCTGCAGCCACGAGGCCGGATTTCCCGTGGCGTCAGACGAAGAGGCCTGCTGCCCGGCGGACGCCGTGCTGTCCTGCTGCCAGGTCGCGTGCGCTGTTGCGCCAGGGCTCCTTAACCAACCCGCGATCGCGGCAATCGTAGCGGCGATCCCGGGTGGTTTTCCTGAACCAGTCGCCCTGTCGGGGCACTCGAAGCCGCCTCCCATCCGCCCTCCCATTCAGCGGCCCGTAGCTGCCTGAACCGCCGCGCCTGCGCGCGCGGCTTTGTCTTCGCTGAACTTTGCAGGAGGGCTCCTCATGCCCACTTATCATGCTCATGGCGCCGGCGCGTGCCTCGCGCTGCTCGGCACGCTGCTCGCGCCGGACTCCATCGCCAAGCCCATCGCCTTCGCGGGTGGCACGACCGCCATGGTCGAATACGGTGCCGGGACCATGGAGGAAGCGCAGGTCTTCTTCGCGCCTTCCCACCGCTGGTCGGTGGGTGGCGGTTACCTCACGCTGGACAGCGACGTGGATGGCAGCGCGAGGCGCATCGCCTACGCGCGGGCCAACTGGCTGGTGAAGCGCTGGAACCTGGAAGGCGCACAGGCCAACGTCTTCGCCTGGGGCGGAGCGGGAGGGGCCAGCGGCAACGGCTTCAGTGGGCGGGTTTTGGCCGGCAACGCCGGCGCCCAGGCCGACTACGAGACCCGCCGGGTTTACGCCTCGCTGAAGACAGACTTCTACGACAGTTCCGAGTTCACGCACCGCATCGATACGCTGCAGCTCGGCGTCGCCCCCTACGAGCACGAATACAACCAGCTGGCCGTCTGGCTCCTGGTCCAGGGCCGGACCTATACCGGCGACCTGTACCGCGGCACCGAATGGGCCGCCCTGCTGCGGGTCTTCAAGGGCAGCGTCTGGGTTGAAGCCGGAGTGACGGAAGACGGCAACCTGCAATCCATGCTGATGGTCAATTTCTGAATCGGGAGCAACGTGCATGAACCGTCGTATAGCCATGTCGACTCTCCTGCTGCTGATTCTGTCCACGAGCGGCCGCGCTGAAACCATCGAAGTCACCGTGAATGGCCTGGTCTGCGGCTTCTGTGCGCAGGGCATCGAGAAACGGCTCCGGCAGTTTCCGGCGACGGCCGATGTCCTGGTCAGCCTCGAGCAGCGCCTCGTCGCGGTAGCGCTGAAAGCCGACACGGACATCAGCGATGCGAAGCTCACGGAGGCACTTGAAGGAGCCGGCTACGCCGTCAAGGCCATTCGCCGCACGGAGACGCCGATGGCTGCCCTCCGGGAGCAGGTGAAGGTGGGGCGCGAGTGATGGATCCCCTGCGCCGAAACGTCTGGCTCTCTGCCGGCGCACTGGTAACGAGCGTCACGACTCTCGTCTGCTGCGTCCTTCCTGCGGTACTCGTCTCCCTGGGTGCGGGAGTCGCGCTGGTCGGTCTCGTTACGGCCTTTCCCCAGCTCGTCTGGCTCAGCGAGCGTAAGGTGCTGGTCTTCGGGGTGGCGGGAGCAATGCTGTTGATCAGTGGCCTGGCGCTGCACCTGGCCCGGAGACTGCCCTGCCCGGCAGACCCGGCACTGGCAGCAGCCTGCAAGAGGCTGCGGCGCACCGGCGCAAGCCTTTTCACCGCATCGGTGGTTCTGGTCGCCGCCGGGGCGTTGGGCGCGTTTGTGTTGCCGATGGTTGCCGGGTGATCTGAACATCGCCGGCCACAACCACGCTCATGGCGCCGCTGGCCGTCGCTCTTGCCGCGGTCGGAATCGCCTGGCGTACTACGTGGCAGTTACGACGGCGGCTGCTCCTGCCAACAGTTCCCGCCGACGCACGACGCTGGCGCTTACGCACACCAGCCCGTTGGCGAGCGCGATCGCGATTACCGGCGCGTGGGGTCCGACGGCGTCGTAGAGCCAGCCGCCGCCGACCGAGAGCACCAGGATGCCGACAGCACCACAGAAGTTCTGCAGGCCGAAGACGGCGCCCCGGATGCCGGCCGGCGCCTCCTGGGCGAGCAGCACGGAGGAACTGAGCACGGTGCTGGACTGCCCGATGCCGAGGCAGAGGAGCGCGGGGATGGCCATCGGGGACAGGATGTCGTCGAGCGTGGCGACCCAGCCGTAGCCGATAGCGGCGAGCAGGAAGCCGATGCACAGGAGCGTCAGCCGGTTGATGCGATCCGCGATGATCCCGAACACGGGAGCCCAGAGCATCGAGGCGGCCAATGCCATGCCGACCACCATGCCCGCCCGGGCCGCAGCCTCGTCCGGGCTTGAGCCGCTGGCCGTCGCGGCCTGCACGATCCAGAGCGTGATGAACAGGCTGATGACCGCCATGTCCGCCCGGGCAGCGAACGCGCCCAGGTAGGACAGCGCGATCCGGGGGTTGCGCGCCGCCTTGACCCCGTCGCCCAGCAGCAGAGTCACGGACGGCCGGTCCCGGACCTGGTCAGGGCGGCCCGGCTTCAGGCCAAGCATGACGAGTCCAGCCAGCAACGCTACGCCGGCAATGCACCAGTAGGCGAATCTCCCCGCCTGCAACGGGTCAGCGCCCCGTGCGGCGAACACGCCCGGCAGCTTCGAGAGTACGACGAAGAACAGGACGGCACCGACGCCATTCAGCAGGAACGAGAACCCGGTCAGCTTGCCCCGGGAGTCCTCGTGGGCGTAGTCGGCGGCGACCGCCGACAGCATGGAAGTGAGGGCAGCCAGAGCCACGCCGAAAAGCAGCCGGTAGCCGGTCAGCTCGCCGATCGAACCAGCCAGGGGATAGAGCACGTAGGCGACGGCGAGCAGAAGGAAGCCCGCGACGTAGACGGGCCGCCGGCCGAACCGGTCAGACATTGCACCCCAGAAACCAAGGATGGCCAGCATGACGATCTCCTGCCAGAACTGCAGGGTGCCGGACACCCCGCCCTGCTGCCCGGCGGGCACCCGCAGGTTGACGTCCAGGAGGTAGGGGGTGAGGGTGGCCAGGTAGGTGAACAGCCCGATGCTGACGAAGGCCGCAAAGAGGTAGGCGACCACGTGCCGCGGCAGGACCCCGGGGGCGAGCCGAATCGGACCGAGATGTCGTGTCGAAGGGACCATTGACGGCACGATCGTCAGCCTTAATGCGGGGTTGAGGGTCAAGGGTCGACGGTTACCTGCGGTGGGCAGCTTGACCTTCAACTTCGGTTGAAGGTCTAGTCTTGATCCTTGACCAACGCAGACGGAGCGCACGCCCATG
This sequence comes from Arsukibacterium tuosuense, assembly GCA_945872065.1. Lineage (GTDB taxonomy): Bacteria > Pseudomonadota > Gammaproteobacteria > Steroidobacterales > SHZI01. Next base: position 11,500 of record CAMBYH010000039.1, on the reverse strand, counting down.
CTCGGAGTTGACGACAGGCTGGTAACACCGGCCACGCTGAAGTGGGTCAAGGTTGGCCTACTTGCCGGTCTGGCCACGATACCCACCACCATAGTCCTCTACTACGTCCTCGGCCTCACCGTCGACGCGGCCCTGGCGGGCACCAACCAGATTCGCGACTGGCTGTTCGTCCTGACCTTCCTCGTGCTGCTCAAGGCCGGCCTGGCCTGGCTGTTCCGCACGGGCCAGTTCCGTGCGTCCAGCGAGGCCAAGCTGAACGTCCGGGACCAGATCTACCAGCAGGTCGTCAAGCTCGGCCCCGGGATCCTCGGCAAGCGCCGCACGGGCGAGATCGCCAACACGGCGACCGAGGGCGTCGAGTACCTGGACTACTACTTCAGCGTCTACTTCGTGCAGATCTGGGTGGCGATCGCCATTCCGGTATTCCTCTGCGCCGCCATCTTCTCCATCGACTGGGTCGTGGGCCTCTGGACCCTCGCGGGGGTGCCCCTGACGCCGCTCTTCGTCGGTTCTTCGGCGCGCGGTTTCCGCCGCATCAGCAAGCAGAACGAGGCGGTCAAGAATCGCAACAGCTCCCAGTACCTGGATTCGATCCAGGGCATGAGCACCCTCAAGATGTTCAACGAGGGCGACCGGCGCGGCCAGCAGATGGAGGCAGGCAACGAGACCCAGCGCAAGCTCACGATGAAGCTGCTGCTGGTGGCCCAGTTCCAGTTCGTCTTCCTTGAGCTCGGCTTTGCCCTGTTTTCCACGGCCGTGGCCATGGGCGTGGCGCTGTACCGCTGGTCCGGCGGCTTCATGACGCCGGGCGAAGTGGTGGCAGTCGTCCTGCTCAGCCTCGAGTTCAGCCGTACCCTGCTGCTGATCGGCGAATTCTTCTTCGCCGGCGCGCTGGGCCGGGAAGTGGCGGCCGAGGTCGTCAAATTCCTGGACGAGAAGGCGCCGGTCAGTGCTGGCGTCGGCCGCAATCCCGGCGCGAAGGCCGGCAAAGCAGTTCGCATCGAGCTGCGGGACGTCACCTTCACCTATCCCGGCGCCGACAGGCCCGCGCTGCAAAACCTCAGCATGGTCCTGGAGCCCAACGAGACCGTTGCCCTGATCGGGCGGAGCGGCTCGGGCAAGACCACCGTCACCAACCTGCTGCTGCGAACCCTGGAGCCGGATTCCGGCGAGATCCGGTTCGACGGCATTCCGGAGAAGGAGCTGGCGCTGGACTGGATACGCCAGCAGATCGCCCTGGTGCCCCAGGATCCGTTCCTGTTTTACGGCACGATCGCCGACAACCTGCGGGTTGCGAAAGAGGACGCCACCGAAGCCGAGCTGATAGCGGCCACTCAGTCGGCGGAGCTCTACGACTACATCAAGTCCACGCCGGACGGCTTCAACACCAAGGTGGGCGACCAGGGCACGGCGCTGAGCGGTGGCCAGGCCCAGCGCCTGGCGATCGCCCGGGCTTTCCTGAAGAACGCGCCGATTGTCGTGCTCGACGAGCCCACGTCACAGATCGACGTGGAGACCGAGACGCTGCTGAACCGCGCGCTGGCCCGCCTGACGGAGAGCAAGACCGTACTCCTGATCGCCCACCGGCTCAGCACCATCGAGCAGGCGGACCGCATCATTGTCCTGGAGGGCGGCCGGCTCGCGGAGAGCGGCACCCGCCAGCAGCTTCTGGCCCAGGGTGGCATCTACGCCGGCATGATCCGGACCAAGCGCGACATCGAATCACAGAAGCTCACGCCTGCGGTGGCGGGCGGCTAGCAAGGAGAATCACACATGAGCGTCGAAGCCACAGCCGGCGAACTGCCGGGAATCACCAAGGCGTCCAATCTGCAGATCATCCGGCGCCTGCTCACCTACATGACGCCGTTCAACCTGATCATGTTCACCTCGCTCACGGCGCGGGTAGTCAAGATTGTGGCCCAGGCCGCCGTGCTGGGCATTGCCGCTGCCAGTGTCGGCATCTACATCGAATCGGCGACACCCGGGGTGGTCAACTGGGACCTGCTCTGGCTGCAGGTCCAGTGGATCGCGCTGGCGGGCACCATCGTGGGCTTTGCTTCCTATATCGAGAACTACACCGGTCACTATGTGGCCTTCCGGATCCTGGCGGCCTTCCGCGACAAGTTCTATTACGCGATGCTCCCACTGGCTCCCGCGCGCACGGCAAAGCTGCAATCCGGCGACGCGGTCAGCCGCGTGATGACCGATTGCGAGCGGATCGAGCCGTTCTACGCTCACACGATCGCGCCGGCGGTTGCCGCCATTGCGGTGCCGATCATCCTCCTGGCCTGGTGCTGGTCGGTCCACCCGACCCTGTTCTGGGCATTGACCCCGTTCTACATCGCGACGACCTTTGTCCTGCCCTGGCTCGTCTCGAAGCTCGGCGGTGACGGCATCCGCTACCGGGAACAGCTGGGACAGGTAAACGCCTTCGTGTCAGACAGCATTCAGGGCGTACGCGACACGGTTGCGTTCGGCTACGAGAAGCGCCGGTCCCGGGAACTCTGGGAGCGGGGTGCTTCCATGCAGGAAGGACAGGAGAAGCTCTACGGCGCCGATGCCACCCAGCGCGCTCTGGCGGAGATCTTCATCACGGTCGGCATTCTGGCTTCGGCCTGGGTTGGCGTGGAACTGGCTCTGTCCGGCCAGATCTCGACTCTAATCGAGCTGCCGGCCGTGATCGCCGTTTCGATCGTCGGGTTCTACGTCTCCGTGGGCATGGCCAACAACTACACGGACTTTCGTGTGTCACTCATCGCCGCCCGCCGGCTCTTCAGCATGATGGACCAGCCGCCCGCTGTCGTGGATCGCAAGACCGGGGCGGCCTCAGCGGGCATCGCGCCGTCCATCCATTTCCGGAATGTGCACTTCGAGTACGACGCGGACGACGTGGACTGGAACCGCCAGAAGAAGGTCTTTGACGGTTTCTCGATCGACATCGCGCCCGGCCGGCACGTGGCGCTGGTCGGACCGAGCGGTACCGGCAAGTCCACCGTCGTGAACCTGCTGCTGCGGCAGTGGGACCCGCAGAGCGGCGACATCCGCGTCGGCAACCGGCCCCTGAGGGACTTTTCCCTGGTTGAGTTGCAGAAGTTCTTCGCCGTGGTGTCCCAGCGCGCGTTCATTTTCAATGAATCGATTCGCGACAACATCCTGCTGGGCCGGCACGATGCCACCCAGACCGAGGTCGAGGCCGCTGCCCGGGGCGCGGGCCTGGCGGAGTGGATCGCCACGCTGCCCGAGGGCTACGACACGCCCTGCGGTGAGCGCGGGAGCAAGCTTTCCGGCGGCCAGCGGCAGCGCGTGGCCATTGCCCGGGCGATCCTGAAGAACGCGCCCATCGTCCTCCTGGACGAGGCCACCTCGAGCCTCGACGTGGAGACCGAACTGGGCGTCATGCGGGCCATCCGGCACCTGTCAAAGGGCCGCACGTCCCTCACGATCGCCCATCGGCTCTCCACCGTCATGGACAGCGACGAGATCCTCGTGATGCTCGAGGGGCGGATCGCGGAGCGGGGCACGCACCAGGAACTCGTCGCCAAAGGCGGCTGGTACGCCCGGATGTTCGAGATCCAGAAGGATGAGGTCGACGCGACGCTGGTCTAGGGCCTGGCAGGCGGTCCTTGTGCAGTGCCGTTCCGGGACTGGTCCCTACCCGATCAACTTCGAGTAGACCAGCTTGTCATCCCCCGGCCCGTAGAAGTCGGGCAACTGCGCGGCCACCGTGTAGCCCCGGCACAGGTAGAACGCCCGTGTTGGCTCGTACTGGGCCCGGGATGACGTCTCCGCGTACAGCCGGGTACCGCCGGCGGCTTGCACGGCAAGCTCCGTGATCTCCAGCAGGGCCCGGCCCAGGTGCCGGCGCTGGGCAGCGCGGCGCACGGCGATCCAGTAGAGATCCCACCCCGACCGGGTGCCGGGAATCGGGCCGAAACAGGTGTAGCCGAGCAGCGCACCGTCCTGTTCGGCAATCACGAAGCGGTAGTGGCTCGCCGGGCCGTTGGCCAGCCCGTCGTCGGCCAGCTCCCGGGCGATGGCGATTTCGTCGGTGCTGAAGAACCCCGTATCCCGGACGAGCTGCTCGATGGCAGCCGGATCCCCCGGCGAGAGCAGCGTCCGGACGTCGGGTTGTACGGCGGTCATTACCCGTAACGGGCCGCGGCCACGATCCGCCCGATGCCGTCGGCGTAGCTGATCCCGGCCTTTTCGAGGGCTGCCGCAAAGCCGGCGTCGGGAGAGATGCAGGGGTTGGCGTTGACCTCCAGCACCCAGGGCTTACCGGCAGCGTCCACCCGGAAGTCCACCCGGGCGTAGCCCCGCAGCTGGAAGATGGCCCAGCATTGCAGGGACAGCCGCCCCAGTTCGGCACAAAGGGCCGCCTCACTGACCGGATCGACGAAGCGCCGCACGGTGTTGCGGGCCTCAAAGGAATCGTCATGCCACTTGGCCGCGTAGCCGACGATCCGGGGCTTGTTGGCCGGGTAGTCGACGAATTCGATCTCCGGGATCGGCAGCACCTGTGGTCCGTCGGGGCCGTCGATCAGCGCCACGTTGATTTCCCGGCCTTCGATGAACTGCTCGGCGAACCAGCGGAATTGGCGCCGGGCCTCCTGGTCTGCGACCCGGGCCGGCACGTCGCGGAAATCTGCCACCACGGCAGTGTCGTCCATGCCGATCGAGGCGTCCTCGCTCACCGGCTTGGTGATCCAGCGGCCGGGGCCCGGGTGGGGCGGCGGCGGTGATACCCCGTCCCACCAGTCCGCAGTGGCGAGGTTGTGTGCCCGGAGCCACTGCTTCGCGAGAATCTTGTTGCCCGTGATCATGAGCCCCTCAGTGCTGCAGCCCGTGTAGGGAATCTGCAGGTGGTCGAGGAGGGCCGTGGCCACGGGCACCAGCTGTCCGCAGTCGTCGATGGCCTCCACCAGGTTGAACACGGTGTGGGGCCGATTCTCCTTGAGCCGGGCCTTGGCGGCGTCGAGCTTCAGGTCGATGGCCAGGGTCGGCGCCTCGAACCCGCGGCTGACCAGTGCCGCCCGCACGCAGTCCATCTGCTCGAGGATGTCCCGGGCATCTGCCGTGGACTCGTGGGTCACTGAGTTGTGCAGGATCAGGACGGACCTGCCGCCCGTCACGCCGTGATCCTCGTGGCCAGGGCCCCGGTCACCGGGAGGCTGGTGCGCCCGAGGGCCGAAACCACGATACGGCGAATGAGTTCGCCGTAGGGAATACCCTTGAAGTCACAGATGAACGGGAGGTCCGAGTGTCCTGGCAGCAGACCGGCCAGGGGATTGGCTTCGAGAAAGTGCGGCACTCCTGCCGCATCGAGCCGGATATCGAGCCGGCCACCGTCCCGGCAACCCAGAGCCCGCCAGGCCCCGACGGCCAGCGCCTCCACGGCCGTCAGCAGCGGCTGTTCTGTCAGGAGCGAGTAGGTTACCCGGCCCTCCCAGTGCGCCTTGTTGTCGAAGGTGTAGATGCCTGCGTCCGCCTTGGGACCCAGGTGGACCTCCATGGTGCCGATGGCTTCGGCTTCGAGACCCGTCCCGACGAGACCCACCGTGAATTCACGCCCGGGCAGAAACTCTTCGATCAGGACTGGCTGCCGGTAACGACTCAGCAGCGTGGCGCAGACAGCCACCAGTTCATCCGGGGAGAGGGCGCGGGATGCGGTAGATATCCCTTTGCCGGTCCCTTCCGCCACCGGCTTGGCAAACAACGGGTAGCGGAGATTCAGTAGCCCGGCGTCCCTCGCCGACTCAACCACCGCAAAGTTCGCGGTGGCCAGTCCGTGCCCCCGGACCACGTGCTTGGCCACGCCCTTGTGCAGGGTTACCGCGCAGGCCAGGGGGTCCGAGAATACATAGGGGATCTGCCAGGCATCGAGGAGTGCAGGAACCAGTGATTCGCGGCCGAACCCATGGAGCCCCTCGCAGAAGTTGAACACCAGGTCCCAGCGATGACCCGCGGTGAGGCGGGTAGCCAGCTGTCGGGCGTTGCCTATCCGGTCTATATCGAGGGCCAGGTTGCCGAGGGCACGCGCTATGGCGTCGATGGTCTCAGGCTGGTCGAACTCCGCGGTATCGACGTCGCTGTAGCCCGCCGCCAGATACTCCTCGCGGAGGTCGTAGGTCAGGCCGACTCGCATCCTGCCGCTTCAGTTTGCGGATCGGGGTAGCGGTAAGACCCATTGTCGTAGTTCGTCAGCAGCAGGTCGTCTCCCTCCCGGCCCACGATGTAGTCCGGGGAGACAGGAATCTTGCCGCCGCCGGCCGGGGCATCGATGACGTAGGTGGGTACCGCATAGCCCGTTGTGTGCCCGCGCAGCCCGCGAATGATGTCGATGCCCTTCTGCACCGTCGTCCGGAAGTGAGCGGAGCCCGAGATCGGGTCGCACTGGTAGAGGTAGTAGGGCCGGACCCGGATCCGCAGCAGGCCCTGAACGAGGGATTTCATCGTCGGGATGTCATCGTTCACACCCTTCAGGAGGACGGTTTGACTGCCCAGCGGGATGCCCGCATCGGCCAGACGGGCGCAGGCTTCCGCGACTTCGGGCGTTAGTTCATCCGGGTGCGTGAAGTGCAGGCTCATCCACAAGGGGTGAAACCGCTTCAGGATGCGGACCAGCGCCGGGGTGACCCGCTGCGGCTGGACCACAGGCTGCTTGGAGCCGATCCGGATGAACTCAACGTGCGGAATCGCACGCAGACGGGACAGGATCCACTCCAGCCGTTCGTCGTCCAGGCTGAGGGGATCGCCTCCGGAAAGAAGGACATCCCGGATCACGGGATTGCCTGCGATGTAGTCGATGGCCTGTTCCAGGTCGTGTTTGCGGATGCTACGTTCGCCAACCGAACCCACCATCCGGGCCCGGGTGCAGTAGCGGCAGTAGACCGAGCAGAAATTGGTGACCAGCAGCAGGACCCGGTCCGGATAGCGGTGCACGAGGCCCGGAACCGGGCTATGGGCATCCTCTCCCAGCGGATCATCAGCCTCGCCTCTGGAGCGCAGGTACTCTCCCATGACAGGAATTACCGTTCGCCGCAGGCTCTGCGTGGCGTTCTCGGGGTCCAGGAGGCTGGCGTAGTAGGGCGTTACCCCGATCGGCAGCGCTCCCCGGTGCATCTCGATGGCCTGGCGTTCCTCGTCCGTCAGGCTCAGCATCCGATCCAGTTCGGCAATGGTCCGGATGCGACTGCGGTTCTGCCAGCGCCAGTCGTTCCAGTCCCGCAGACCCGCCTGGGGATAGAAGCGGCGTCGGAACGCATCACTCCTGGGGCTGACGACCAGTCGGGGGATGGTTGGCTTGGTGGTGGGGACGGGCGTCAGATTGACGGGGCCGTGGGCCACCGGCGTCTTGGCGGGGTCTGCTGTTCCCGGACGCTGATCCACAGCAGAAGGGTCCACGACAGTCAAAACTCGCGGCATCGTGACTACCTCGTCGGTGTGCGGGGTCGGCGGAAAGCGTGTCGAGACAGAATCAAACCTGATTGCCTTCTATGGCCCCGATCGCTGAAGACGCTCGCCGGGCATTCCATTGCCGCTCCGGAACTTCCGGAACCCTGGCTTTTCCGGAATTCGTCCGGCTGGCTCAGGATGCGATGTCTCTGTGACTGCTGTCTTGATAGAAAAGTAGCATTCATGAATGGATCGACGGTAAATATACCCACCAGTTTCTGAAAAGCAATACAGAGTGGCATTGGCCCGGTCGTCACGGATCACATCCGCAGAAAGCGCATCGGCATCATCCCAGGTTTCTTTAGGCGGGGACCGCGGAGCGCTGTGCTAGGCTTTTCGCGTCAGGGGACGTATGAAGCACATCACCGGCACCATCATCACGTTCAATGAAGAAGACCAGATCGAGGCGTGCATCGCCTCACTGAAGCAGGTCTGTGGTGACGTTGTGGTGGTCGACTCCTTAAGCACGGATCGCACTGTTGAGCTGGCGACTGCCGCTGGAGCCCGCGTCATTGCTCAGGCTTACCTCGGCGAGGGGCCCCAGCGAAACCTCACGGAGAAGCACGCCACCCACGACTGGATACTGGCCCTCGACGCAGATGAACGGCTGGATGACGAGTTGGCGGCAGCCATCCGGTTGCTGTCCCTCGATGATCCGGCGGATGCCTACGCCTTCAACCGCAAGAGCTATGTCGGCCCCCGCTGGATCCGCGGCCCGGGCTTTTATCCGGACTTTGTGACGCGTCTCTACAATCGGACGCGCGCCGCCTACGAGCCCAAACCCGGCCACGCCGGAGTGCTTGCGCCGCAGGTGCGGCGCATCCCCGGTCATATCCTTCACTACACCTACGACGGGCTGAGCGACTGGATCGCCAAGATCAACTGGCTGACGTCCCGCGATGCCCAGGGGATGTTTAATGCCGGCAGGCCGGCCTCCGCGACGAAGCCGGTGGTGAGCGCTCTGGGGGCTGGCTTCAGGCAACTGATCCTGCGGGGCGGGCTGTTCCGCGGGACCGACGGCTGGCTGGTAACCATGACCAGCATGTTTCGGTCCTACATGAAGTACGAGAAGCTGAACGAGCTGCACGAGCAACAACGCCGGGGTGGGCCACCGGCTTCCGATGGACTGCAGCTCGGCCATATCCGGGGCAGTGACCGCCCCTGAATGGCCCACGACCGCCAGTTCAGCTGTGTCCGGCGAGCTCCTGAAACAAGGCCAGATGGGCCGACACTGAATCCTCCAGCCGGAACCGGGCCCCAATGCGCTCCTTGGCCCGGGCCCCCATGCGCTCGTTGGCAACGGGGTCCCGGTAGAGTCTCAGAACCGCGTTGGCCAGGGCCTGGACATCCCCCGGGGGCACCACCAGGCCACTGACTCCGTCTTCGACGAGTTCTGCGCTGCCACCCGTCGTGGTCACGATCGGGGTAACGCCGTGGACCATCGACTCTATAACTGTCTTTGGCAGGCCTTCCCGCTTGGTGGCTGGCAGCACGGATGCCTGGCAGGAGGCCACTATCCCCAGAACGTTTTCCCGGAAACCGACCAGGTGGATCTGGTCGCGCAGAGGGCTGCCGGCAACCAGCCCCCGGATCGGCTCCTGATCCATGTCCCGACCAATCAACAGGAAGTGTATGGGCAGCCCCTGTGGGATCAGCCCCGCAGCCTTGACCAGCACGTCGGCGCCTTTACGCGGGCGGTTATTGGCAACGCAACAGACCGTGAAGGCGCCCTGGGGCACGCCAAGAGAGGTCAGGTCAACACGTTCGGTCGCGTCGTACCACTTCAGGTCGTGGCCCTTGTAGATGGTGACCAGCTTCCGCTGGTCATAGACCACGTCCAGGAGGCTTTCACGGACCGCTTCGGCCACGCAGACGATGCGGGACACGCGGGGGCTAAGGTGTGTCAGGTAACAGATCGGGTCCCAGCGGGAGATGTTGCCACTCTGTCCCCGGTAGGTAACCACCTTTACCGGCAGGCCTGTGCTCGCGATGATCCCGTTCACGATAGCGGGGTTATTGAACAGCTGGACCGCATCGTAGCTGCCCGCCTTCAGGACGGCCCGAATCACCCGAATGGCCTCCAGGGAGAACTTCTTCCGGGGCACGAAGTCATGAACCGGAATGCCGGCCTCTACCAGCCGCCGTCCCCAGTAGGTATCCCGACGGCTCATCACCTCTGCAGCGACGCCCCGGCGCTTCAGCCCGAGGATCATCTCCGCCTCCGGCCGGGTGTTATGGGTGCCGGGCTTGTCGTAATTGGTTATGAAGAGGACTTTGAGCGTCATGCCGGGCACTCGTGATCTGCGGGCGGCTGGAACGTCGCATGTTGCGCCCCGGGCAGGTGGCCCGCAACCGGAGTTCCCCGGCATTCCCGGCCCTCCGCTACACTGGGCTCGCATGAACCAGATCGTGGCGAACGCGCCGGTCGTCTATCACCTGCGGCCCCTGCATACCGGAGCACATCTCTATGAAGTGACCTGCCGGATCGAGCAGCCTGCCCCGGAAGGCCAGCTGCTCTCAATGCCAGCCTGGATTCCGGGCAGCTATCTGGTCCGGGACTACGCCCGACATGTGGTGCAGTTGCAGGCAGAGTGCGGTGGCGAGCCGGTGGCCGCCCGGAAACTCAACAAACACACCTGGCGGGTTGCTCCGGTGCCGGGCGAGCTTCTGGTCCGCATGACGGTTTACGCTGCAGACCCCTCGGTTCGCGGCGCCTGGCTGGACGCCCAGCAGGGCTTCGTCAACGGCGTGTGTGTTTTTCTCCGTGTCCATGGCCAGGAGCACGCTTTATCGGTGGTCCATATCGATCCGCCGGACTTGCCCGTTAGCCCCGGGACGGGCCCGGCATGGCGACTATCGACCGGTCTGCAGCGGCTCACCGGGGGGCAGGGGGAGTTCGGCGCCTTCCGTGCGTCGGGATACAGTGACCTGATCGATCACCCGGTCCTCATGGGGCCACTAACCACCGTGGAGTTCATGGCCGCCGGGGTACCCCATGCCCTGGTGCTCGCCGGCCTGGCGAACCCCGACCGGGAGCGACTGCAGGCTGACCTGACCCGCCTCTGTACCTGGCATATCGACTTCTTCGGCCGCCCGGCGCCGATGACCCGTTACGTCTTCCTCGTCCGCGCGTCCGGCGAAGGCTACGGCGGACTCGAGCATCGCGCCTCGGCCGTGCTGGGCTGCCGTCGGGATGACCTCCCGCAGGCCGGGGTGCCGGGCAATGAACCGGCATACCGGCGTTTTCTGGGCCTTGTCAGCCACGAGTACTTCCACGCGTGGCACGTCAAGCGCATCCGGCCCGCCGAGTTCGTGGCTGCCCAACTCGATGCGGAGGTTTATACCCACCAACTGTGGATCTTCGAGGGCATCACCTCCTACTACGACGACCTGGCCTTGCGCCGCAGTGGCCTGATCACCCCTGAGAACTATCTGGAGCTTCTGGGGCGGTCCTTGACCCAGCTGTACCGGACTGCCGGTCGTCGCCAGCAGACTCTGGAGGAAGCCAGCTTTGATGCCTGGATCAAGTTTTATCGGCCCGACGAGAACTCGTCCAACGCCACGATCAGCTACTACCTGAAGGGTGCCCTCGTGGCGCTGGCCCTCGACCTGGAGTTGCGCTCCCGGACGGCGGGTACGTGCTCCCTCGACGCCGTAATGCGCACGCTGTGGCAGGAATATGGAGCGGACGACAGTCCCGGCCTTGCTGAAGGCCAGTTCGAACGGCTGGCGGAGAGCCTGAGTGGTCTGGATCTCGAGCCTTTCTTCCGTCAGTCCCTGCGCACCACCATCGATCCTCCCATCGGCATACTCCTGGCCCAGTTCGGCATCCGTCTGCACTTGCGCAGTCCTGAGAGTGATAACGATAGTGGCGGGACCAGAGGGCGTCGGGAGGGTCGACCGAGGGCCTGGCTGGGCATCAAGGTTCAGTCGGTAGACGGTCGGGTGCGCGTCAGCCACGTCGCCGCTGGCAGCCCCGGGCAGCAGGCCGGCCTTTCGGCAGGTGATGAACTGCTGGCGCTGGCGGGCCGGCGGATCGCCCCGG
>CAMBYH010000038.1 GCA_945872065.1 Arsukibacterium tuosuense | reverse complement strand
AGGCGCGATCCCGGGAACCCTGGGATCGCGCCTAAAGGCGCTCCTACCCCACGTTCTTATGCAGCCCGGTTCTTCTTCAGCAGTGGCGCCAGATACTGCCCCGTATAAGACTTGCGGATGCCCGCCACCGTCTCCGGCGTGCCCTCGGCCACCAGCTGTCCGCCACCGTTGCCGCCCTCGGGACCGAGATCGATAACCCAGTCGGCGGTCTTGATCACGTCCAGATTGTGTTCGATCACCACGATCGTATTGCCCTGGTCCCGGAGCTTCTGGAGGACGACGAGGAGCTGGGCGATATCGTGAAAGTGCAGGCCGGTGGTCGGCTCATCGAGGATGTACAGAGTGTTACCCGTAGCCCGTTTGGAAAGTTCCTTTGCCAGCTTCACGCGCTGCGCCTCACCGCCGGACAGCGTCGTGGCGTTCTGGCCCAGCTGGACGTAGGACAGGCCCACCTCCATCAGCGTCTGCAGCTTTGGCGCGATCATCGGAATGGCGGCGAAGAATGGCAGCGCGTCTTCCACCGTCATGTCGAGAACGTTGCTGATGTTCTTGCCCTTGTAGCGCACTTCCAGCGTTTCCCGGTTATAGCGCTGGCCCTTGCAGACGTCACAGGGGACGTACACGTCCGGCAGGAAGTGCATCTCCACGCGCAGGACGCCGTCGCCCTGGCAGGCCTCGCAGCGGCCACCTTTGACATTGAAGCTGAAGCGTCCGGACTTGTAGCCCCGGGAACGGGACTCCTGGGTGCCGGCGAACAACTCGCGGATCGGAGTGAACAGGCCGGTGTAGGTGGCCGGGTTGGAGCGGGGCGTCCGGCCGATGGGGCTCTGGCTGATATCGATGACCCGATCCACCGAGTCGAGACCGTCGATCCGGTCGCAGGGGGAGTGGGGCGTCTCGCTGCTGCCGTTGAGCTTTTCGGCCGTGTACAGATAGAGGGTGTCATTGACGAGTGTCGACTTGCCTGAACCGGACACTCCGGTGACGCAGGTCATCACCCCCAGGGGAATCCGTACCGTCAGGTTCTTCAGGTTATTGCCCCGGGCGCCGCGAATCGTGAGCCAGCGCGAGTCATCCGCCGCGCGTCGCCGGACCGGCAGCGGCACCTGCTTGCGTCCCGACAGGTACTGCCCGGTGATGGAGGCCGGGTGGGCCATGATTTCCGCCGGCGTCCCCTGGGCCACGATCTGCCCGCCATGGACGCCCGCCCCGGGACCGAGATCAACCACGTGATCGCTGGCCGCGATTGCCTCCTCATCGTGTTCCACGACGATGACCGTATTCCCCGTGTCCCGCAGGTGGATGAGGGTGTTGAGCAGTCGCCGGTTGTCCCGCTGGTGCAGCCCGACCGAAGGCTCGTCCAGGATGTACATCACCCCGACGAGGCCCGAGCCGATCTGACTGGCCAGGCGGATGCGCTGGGCTTCGCCGCCGGAAAGGGTTTCTGCGCTGCGGTCCAGGGAGAGGTACTCCAGGCCCACGTCGGCCAGGAACCGCAGGCGGTTCTGGATCTCCTTCACCACCTTCGCAGCGATCTCGCCCCGCCACCCCTCCAGGTTGAGGGTCGAAAAGAACTCCAGGGCATGAGCCACCGACATCGTCGTGACTTCGGGAATGGACTTGCTGCTGACGTACACGTTGCGGGCGGCGGTGTTGAGCCGCGTCCCCTTGCAGTCGGGGCAGGGCTGGGTGCTCAGGAACTTGGCCAGTTCTTCCCGGACCATGCTCGAGTCAGTTTCCCGATAGCGGCGCTCCAGGTTCGGGAGGATGCCTTCAAACTGATGCTTGCGATTGATGCTGAGGCCGTGACCCGTCAGGTAGTTGAACTGGATCTTCTCCTCGCCGCTGCCGTGGAGAAGGATCTTCTGGATCTTTGCGGAGAGCTTGCTCCAGGGCAGCTCGATGTCGAAGTCGTAGTGCTTCGCCAGGCTCTGGATCATGGAAAAGTAGTAGGAGTTGCGCCGGTCCCACCCGCGGATGGCGCCGCCTGCCAGGCTCAGGTCCGGGTAGCGCACGACCCGATCAAGGCCGAAGAACTGCTTCACGCCAAGGCCATCGCAGGTGCCGCAGGCGCCCGCGGGATTGTTGAAGGAGAAGAGGCGGGGCTCGAGCTCGGCAATGCTGAAGCTGCAGATGGGGCAGGCGAAGCGATCCGAGAACAGCACCTCAGCGCCACCAAGGCTGGCCAGGGCGGCCTTGTCGCCCTTCTCCATAGGCGCCACCTTCACGACCCCGTCAGCCAGCTTGAGGGCCGTTTCGAAGGACTCGGCCAGGCGCTGCTTGATGTCCTGCCGGACCTTGAAGCGGTCGACGACCACCTCGATGGTGTGCTTGCGCCGCAGGTCCAGCTTGGGTGGGTCATCCAGTTCGCAGATCTCGCCATCGATGCGGGCCCGTACGTAACCCTGGCTGCGCAGGTCGGCCAGCAGCTGCGTGTGCTCACCCTTCCGGGCCTGCACGACCGGCGCAAGGAGCACCAGCTTCGTCCCCTCCGGCAGTGACAGCGCCTGGTCCACCATCTGGCTGACTGTTTGCGCCCGCAGATCCCGGTCGTGCTCGGGACAGCGGGGCGTGCCAGCCCGGGCAAAGAGCAGCCGCAGGTAGTCGTAGATTTCCGTGACCGTGCCCACTGTGGAGCGCGGGTTGTGGGACGCGGTCTTCTGTTCGATGGAAATGGCCGGGGAGAGTCCCTCGATGTGGTCCACGTCCGGCTTGTCCATCATGGACAGGAACTGGCGGGCATAGGCCGACAGGGACTCCACGTAGCGGCGCTGCCCCTCGGCGTAGATGGTGTCGAAGGCTAGGGACGACTTGCCAGACCCGGACAGCCCCGTGATGACGATCAGGCGGTCCCTGGGGAGGTCGAGGTCGATGTTGCGGAGGTTATGGGTCCGCGCACCGCGGATGCTGATGTTCTGCATGACGCCTTCGGGCTGTCTGGGGCTTCAGGGGCTAACCCGTAACTATACGGCGACCGGGGGCGTCTTAGAGAGCCTGAGCCGTGGCTTGTCCTGGAACCCGTCGGTCTCCTGGCCAGACGCGGCGGCCACCGGCCTCAATTAGTCGGTGATCTGGCCAGAAATTGGGCTGTCTTTTGGCCCCCGTCACCTTACAATTGCACCCCATGAGCGGTATCAATAAAGTCATTCTGATCGGCAATCTGGGCAAAGATCCGGAAACCCGGTACATGCCTAGCGGCAAAGCAGCAACCAACTTCTCCATCGCCACCAGCGAGCGATTTAAGGACAAGGAGACGGGCGAGCCTCAGGAACGGACCGAATGGCATCGCGTCTCGACCTTTGACCGTCTGGCAGAGATAGCCGCGGAGTACCTGAAGAAGGGCTCCAAGGTCTACATCGAGGGCCGGTTGCGGACCCGCAAGTGGCAGGACAAGGAAGGCAAGGACCGCTACAGCACCGAGATCATCGCCGACCAGATGCAGATGCTCGATTCCCGGGGCATGGGTGGCGCTAACGCGGTTGTCGGTGGCAGCGATGCCGCAGGTCATGGTGACAGTGGCGAGTTTCGCGGGACCAGTCCCGCAGCCCGGGGGCGGCCGGCCAAGACTGCGACGGGTTCTGGAGGCGCTGCGGCTGGGCCTTCCGCTGCCGAGGCTGCAGAGTTCGACGACGATATTCCCTTCTGATTCCCCGAATTTGACACTACCCCGTTTCATCGGCGCACGGTCGCGTCCGCCGATCGCTCTCTGAGGCCACCTATGCCAGGTCTGGTCTACATCAAGACGTTCGGCTGCCAGATGAACGAGTACGACTCCAGTCGCATGCTGGACGTGCTCCGGTCCCGGCACGGGCTGGAACCCACCGACAATCCGGCAGACGCCGACCTGCTGCTGCTCAACACCTGTTCGGTGCGGGACAAGGCCCAAGAGAAAGTCTTCTCCCACCTGGGCCGGTTTCGCGAGCTGAAGGAGGCGCGACCGGGCCTGCTCATCGGCGTGGGTGGCTGCGTGGCCAGCCAGGAGGGCGAGGAACTGCTGCGGCGGGCACCCTTCGTTGACCTGGTCTTCGGGCCCCAGACCCTGCATCGCCTGCCGGACTTCATCGATGAGGTCCGGGCCCATGGCCGCCCCGTCGTCGATGTCAGCTTCCCTGAGATTGAAAAGTTTGACTGCCTGCCGGAGCCCCGCGCAGCTGGGCCCACGGCCTTTGTCTCGGTCATGGAAGGCTGCAGCAAGTACTGCAGCTTCTGTGTGGTGCCCTTTACGCGGGGCGAAGAGGTCAGTCGGCCCCTCGACAGCGTGCTCGACGAGGTCCGGCAGCTCGCGGGCCAGGGCGTCCGTGAAGTCACACTGCTGGGACAGAACGTGAATGGCTACCGGGGGCCGGCCACAGGTGGTGACACCGCAGACCTGGCCGCGCTGATCGCCGACGTGGCGCGGATCGGCGGGATTGAACGTATCCGCTTCACCACGTCCCACCCGCTGGAATTCAACGACCGGCTGGTCGAGGCCTATGCGACGGTGCCCAAGCTCGCCAACCACCTGCATCTCCCCGTGCAGAGTGGGTCCGATCGCATCCTGACCCTGATGAAGCGGGGTTACACGACCCTGGAGTTCCGGCAGAAGATTCGCCGGCTGCGGGCTGTCCGGCCGGACATCAGCGTCTCCACGGACTTCATCGTGGGGTTCCCCGGGGAGACCGACGACGATTTCGCCGCGACGCTGCAGCTGATCGCAGACATCGGTTTTGACCAGTCCTTCAGTTTCGTCTACAGCCCCCGGCCCGGCACTCCGGCCGCGACGCTGCCGGACCCGGTTCCCGAGGCGGAAAAGCTTGCCCGTCTGGCAATTCTCCAGGCCCGCATCACGCGCCGTGCCCAGGAGATCAGCCGGGCCATGGTGGGTTCCGTCGAGCGCGTACTGGTGGAGCGCCCGTCGCGGAAGGACCCACGGCAGCTGACGGGGAAAACCACCAATAATCGCGCCGTGAATTTCGACGGGGGTTCCCACCTTATCGGCCAGCTGCTGGATGTCCAGATTACGGAAGCGCTGGCCAACTCGCTCCGGGGGCGCCTCACGGGCTCCGCCGTGGCCGCGTGACCATGGTGCCGGTCAGCCCCAACGCTGGAGATAACGCTGAAGGGCCCGGCCCCGCAGTAGATGCCGTCGAGATCCTGCTGGAACCGGCGGATAACCAGACGCTGGCCAGTCTTGGTGGGCAGTTTGACGAAAACCTTCGCCAGATCGAACGCCGGCTGGGAATCCAGATCAACCAGAGGGGCAATCGCTTTCGGCTGTCCGGACCTGCCACCGGTGTGCGGGCCGCCAGTCGCATTCTTCGGGAGCTCTACGCGATAGCTGCCCGGGAGACGATCGATACCGAGCGGGTCCACATCGCCTTGCAGGAAGCCCTAATGGAACAGCCTTCGGAGCCCCGGGAAGCAGCGGACGACGGCAGCGTCGTCATGAAAGCCCGGCGCCTGCACATCAGGCCCCGGGGCAATAATCAGCGCCGGTACATGGAGGCCATCCGCTCCCACGACCTGTGCTTCGGCATTGGACCAGCGGGCACAGGCAAGACCTATCTTGCTGTCGCCAGCGCGGTAGCGGCCCTGGAGGAAGAGAAGGTTCGCCGGATCGTGCTGGTGAGACCGGCGGTAGAAGCGGGCGAACGCCTGGGCTTCCTGCCCGGTGACATGTCCCAGAAGGTGGACCCCTACCTGCGCCCGATGTACGACGCCCTCTATGAAATGCTGGGTGTCGACCGGGTGGCCCGGCTCATTGAACGCAACATCATTGAGGTTGCCCCGCTCGCCTTCATGCGCGGCCGCTCCCTCAATGAGAGCTTCGTGATCCTTGATGAGGCGCAGAACACCACGATTGAGCAGATGAAGATGCTGCTCACCCGCCTCGGCTTCGGTTCGAGGGCTGTAGTGACCGGCGATATCACCCAGATTGACCTGCCGAAGCACCAGGCGTCCGGGCTGCGGCATGCCAGTCAGGTCCTCGCCGGGGTCGAGGGCGTCAGCTTCACGCAATTTACAGCCGGGGACGTGGTGCGCCACGTCCTCGTCCAAAGGATCGTCGAAGCCTACGAGCGGTTTGAGGCGGCCGTGCCCAGATCAGATGGCCCTAAACCCGATGGCGGGCGCTAGCGGCCCCGCGCTGGAGCTGGCTATCCAGCTGGCCGTCGAGCCGGGGTCCCTGCCAGAGGGGGCCGACTTTGAGGTATGGATCCGGGCGGCCCTGAACGGTGCGGCTGCAGCCGGGGGCGGTCCTGCCCAGGGTGGCACCCTCAGTCTCCGCCTGGTGGGACTGCAGGAAGGGATTGAACTCAACGAGAGCTGGCGGCAGAAGCCGGGTGCCACGAATGTCCTGGCCTTTCTGGGGCCGCCGGAGCCTTTGCCCCAGGGCGTACCGCCGGAATTCGGCGATCTGGTCATCTGCCTCCCGGTCGTCCTGCGGGAGGCGGCAGAGCAGGGCAAGACGCCCGTAGACCACCTGGCCCACCTGGTCGTGCACGGCACCCTGCACCTGCTGGGCTATACCCACGACGCGGAGGCTGACGCCGCCCGAATGGAGGCGCTGGAGACCCGGGTGCTGGCGGGGCTGGGCATTCCGGATCCTTATTTTCTGAAGTGAGGCTGAGGCAGCCATGAACCCGTTGTCAGGCGTGGGCTTTATTCAGCCTATCCTCACATCGATGACCGTCATTCGATGGTGGGACTCCCCGGCCCTGAGCGCCTTCCCGCGACCTACCAGGGAACGATCTGCCCGTCATAAGTGATCAGCCGCCCGTGCATGGCCGGCTCCAGCGTCTCGATACGCGCGATTACGAGACGAGCGCTGTCGGCCGGCGACAATGCCGCACCCGTCCAGCCGGAATCCCGCATCAGCTGAGTGTCCACGCGACCTGGCGAAATCATGACCACGATGATCCCCCGGTCCCGCGTCTCGGTCTGCAGGATGCCCATCGCCATGAGATGCGCAGCTTTGCTCATCTTCATCAAGTAGTGACCGCCAAACAGGCTGCCGATGCTCTGGGCACCGAGTCCGCCGCCGAGGCTGATGATCTTCTTCTGGCGACTGGCCGTGACCTGAGGCAGGAATGCCTGACTGACGCGGAGTGCGCCCAGCGCGTTGACGTCGAGCACGCGCCGGCCCTCGTCAAAATCCATGGTGCCCAGCGTCTGGTGGCTCAGGTTGCCGTAGATGCCTGCATTATTAAGGAGCACGTCCACCGGCTGCGCGGCATAGCGCGAGGCCAGCGCCGCCACCTGGTCGTCGCGGGTGACATCGAGGGTCTCTATGCGAATGGCCGGATACCGTGTTGCCAGCTGACGAAGGTCGCTGGCTGCGGTAACGTTCCGGCAGGTCGCAATGACGTTCCAGCTCTGGGCGGTGTACTGCTCCGCGAATGCCAGCCCGAGGCCACGGTTGGCCCCCGTGATGAGCACCGTGGGCTGATTCTCTGAGAGGCGGGCAGGCTCGGTCAACGGTCGTACTTCCTGTGGCGTGATACTACCTGAGGAAACGCTCAAAGCACGGAGGAACCAGCGATGCAGGGTCACGATAACCCTGAAAGCCCTGGCGGCTGGTGCCGTCAGCCCCGTCTTTTTCGGGACCCGATCTATGTCGCCATGAAGCGTGCGCTGGAGCAACCAGGCGACATTCCGGACTATTGACCATCTGGACGCTCCACCTGCTCTGCGTCTCCCTGTTGGCTGCCTGCGCTGGCCAGGAAACACCAGACCGGCCCACACACCTGAGGCCTGAGCTGGTGTCGGTGCAAACACTGCAGCGCTGCCCCGATCAGACGGGCTGACGCTGCTCTCCCCCGGCCTCAGCCGGGGCAGGCGCCGACGTTGCTCTGGATGACGCTGCGATCAGCGTCATCCGTGAGGCCGTCGTAGTCGAAGTCGTAGGTACTCGACTTGCCCCACCTAAGGGCGATGGCCGCTTCGTTGTCCAGATCCGTCTGATCGACGCGACCGTCGCCGTTACCGTCACCCGGGCACGAGACTTCAGAGGCGAGGATCTTATCCATGGCTTTAGAGAGGGCTGTGTAGTTGCGCTGCTGGTTTGCAGTCAGTCCGCCTTGCGCCGCCAACAGGTCTCGACCCTGCCGATCGATCGCGGGTACGGGAGAGTTCTGGTTGATGCGGTAGAACTCCTCCGTGGATACAAGGACGCTCGTGTCGTTCTGCGGGTCGTAATCGAGAGTCTCGTTACGTACCAGCTTGAAGTTGTCGTTACGCACCGCGCGGTAAGAGGTATTAGCCATGCCGGCTCTGTTCTGCGCGTAGTTCGCGGGGTCGTTCTCGTAGATCGCCTGATTGACCTGCCAGCATTGCTCGAGATCCACTTTCAGCACGAGCGTCGGATCCGCACCCTTGCCCCACCAGGTGCCACCATTGTCTTCGCACACGGATTTCGTCACCGGCGTGTGCGAGCAGGAGGTGCCAAGCATGCAGGGGCCATTACGCCCGCCGTTGGCCTGGATGTTGAGGCCCCCCTCGGCGAAGTTGATCTTGCGCTGGGCGTTCGCGGCGGGATTCCGCAGGTAGCGGAGCATGCCGACACCGTCGATCCCGCGGGGCGTCAGGGCGGGAACGTCCAGACGGGCAATCTGCCCCATCAAGTGATAGACGTCCGTGATGTTGACCATGTGCATGACGTTGCGATTGGGTGAGCTGACCATCGGGCCGGACACGGTCAGCGGAACCCACACGCCTGTCTGATATGCGGTGGCTTTGGCTCGGGTCGGGTCGAAGGGCAGTTTGACGGTAGTCCCGAATGAGCCGTTGTCGCCGACGATGATGATCATCGTATTGGTCGCGGCGGGGTCGTAGCCCAGGCTGCCGTCTTCCTGGCGTTGGGCGATGCCTGTCTCTACGAGCAGGCGACCGAGCTCTGAATCCATCGCCTCGATCATCGCATCCGCGATGTAGCGCTGGTTGAGGGTGTTGGTGCAGTCCGCCGTGATGTTGTGCGCAACTCCCGAGGGCAGCAATGCACCCGGAGGTGGTTGCAGCGGAGTATGTGCGGCGCTGAAACTGACCGTGGCCATCCATGGTCGCGGCGTTACCGAGCGTGCGCGAATCCATCGGATGGCAGCATCTACCTCGATGGTTGAGCGGTATCCGCGACCGCGCGCTGTGCCCGGTTCTACCTCGTTCACCATGTCACCCCGGTTTACCACCAGCGCGGACGCGTAATGCGCGTTCTCCAGGTCGAACTTCAGCGTCGTGGGAGGCGTGGACTCGCAAGCGGTCGCGTCAGGAACCAGGATGCCACCGCGCGCAAGGCATTGCAGGCCAGGTGAATCACCCGCTGGAGAGTTGCCGCTGATCACCGCGCATGACGATGTCTGCCCGGGTGATACGGGTGGCAGATAGCAGGCGCCGACATCGGCACCGCTGGTCGATGTGGAATCCGGAACGAAGCCGCAGGAGTAGGTTCCTGCCGCTGCGACCCCGCCGGCCGTGGTATCTATGGAGGCTGGGAGACCCGATGTCCATCCGTAGAAATGATCCCAGCCGAGCTGCGCGGGCGCACCGTTACCGGCCTCGTTGTTATCCGGACCTGCAATGTGGAATTTGCCGAACATGCCGCTGGCGTAACCGGCATGCTTGAGAAGCTTGGCAATGGTTACCTCGTAAGGATCGACCTGCGAGTTGGCAAGATCATTCGGCCCCAGCGCCGCCATGAGGTTGTTGCGAAGGGGGTAGCGCCCGGTCAGCAGCGCCGCGCGTCCGGGCGAACACTCGGGCATTGACCATGTGTTGCGAAAACGCAGACCCTGCCTCGCGATTGCATCGATCGAGGGCATGCTGGGTGGTGGGGCCACCTGGAGGCCCACGCCTCCATAACCGAAAGATGCCATTTGGTCGATGCCCACGTCGTCCATGATGACCAGCAGGATGTTCGGCGGCGCCGGGGCGGCGATCGCCACGTGGGAGACGATAGCGAGGGCCATAGCGAGCATTGGGAGGACAGCTGAAGCCATCAGACTGTTGCGCTCCATGCTGTTGCGCTCCATGCTGTTGCGCTCCATGGTGTTCTCTCTGCTCGGTTCGTGGCTCGGTTAACTGCAATGTGGCATGACGGCGATGCGAGACGCAAGCGGCTGCGCCAACTCAAGCGCAAAGCGCGCGCCATCGGTGGCAGCTGGATGAGCGTGCGGCGCTCTCTTCCCGTGAGCCGCGAAATCCCGGATGATCCTGCTCTCGATACTACGATCAACCCACCGAGGAAAGCATAATGAAATCAATAAGAAAAGCAGTGGCACTTCTGTTGGCGCTTGGCTCCGGAGCTGCGCTCGCCGCAGACGCTGCCGAGGTCGAGGCCAAGTTCAAGGCCGCCGACAAGGACAGCGACGGAAAACTCACGCTGGATGAGGCCAAGGCCGGTATGCCCCGTGTCGCACGTGGCTTTGACAAAATCGACACCGGCAAGAAGGGCTACGTTACCCTCGACGAGATACAGGCGAAGGCTTCTCACTGAGCGCCCCCGGGATCGCGGGTGCGGGGTCCGCCACCGGGCGCGCGGGGTTGGCAGGCCGGGGTGTCAACGGGCACGACCAGCCCGGAACCCGTTGTCAGGCGTGGGCTTTATGCAGCCTCTCCTCGGGGTCTGGTTGTTCGTTCACTGGAGTTCCCGCGTCCCGCAGAACGCTGATCATGGCGCATCCGCTGGCGCCCGGGTGTGTCACGGCCTTGCCGCCTGTAGCTCGCCAATCCTGGAGTGTTGGCGGCGATTGCGGTAGCCGGCCTTAAGGCGCCGCTGCCGGTGACGCGGGAGCACGGACATGGCACCATGCTCCCGCAGTGAGATGAAGTATGCGCCGGCGCAAGCCGGGGGTTTTTCAGGCCTTTATTTATCAATTGTTCCCGCGGCGCCACCATGAAACACATCCTCGCCATCACCCTGTGCCTGTTGGCATTTCCGATCTTCGCGGAGGATGCGTCGTCGGGATTCCTCGGCGATTACGCACGCCTCGAAAAGGAAGGCTCGTTGCGATCTCGCTATATGGGGTATGCGGCGCCTGGCGCCAAGACCATCAGTAAAACCCCGGTCATCTACATAGCGCCGGTGGTGCGATTCCCCCACGACGCGAAATTCGGCGATCTGGATGATGCACTGGTGGACTCCGTACTCGCCTATACAGGACAGCAGCTGCGCTCGCAGCTTGCCGTACGGACACGGGTGGTCGATGACCAGGCGCCAGCCGAGCTCACGCTGGACGTGGCACTCACTGCTTTTGCGGCCCAGCCGGCGGGCAAGACAGCGCTCGACCTGATGCCCGTGCGACTGATCACCGGCGCGGCCAAGACCGCGGTCAAGGGCAAGGACATGGACGCGACTGCCACCATTGAAATGCGTCTCAGCCAAGCCGCACCCGCCACGATCCTGCGCGAATCCATGCACGAACTGGTCGGCGACAGCATTGGCCGCTCGAAGAGCGAAGACACCCACATGACTCTTGAGGCACTGAAGCCCGCGCTCGACAAGTGGGTGGCTCTGATGGTCAATCAAATCGCGCCCACCCACTGATCGGGAGACTATGCGGGTGAAGCAGCTGTTTTCACTTGAGGGCAAGGTTGCTCTCGTCACCGGCGGCTCGCGCGGCATCGGCATGCTGATGCGCGCGCGGGCTGCTGGAGTACGGCGCCAAGGCCTACATCAGTTCGCGCAAGGCCGCCTAGCCTCTGCGATCAGAATGAGGCGCTTCATGAGTTCCGACAGGGGTCTCGAAATGAGACCGCTCACGGCCGCCGCACGTCTGCTGGCGGCCAGTATTGGGCTTGCGGGTTGCGGCGGGCCTGCCAGTCCGCCGGCACCGACACCACTCGAGGTCAGCACATTGACCGTGGTGGCGCAGGACGTACCGGTCAACGCCGACTATGTCGCACAGACCCAGAGTTCCCAGGCCGTGAATATTCAGGCGCGGGTGTCCGGTTTTCTCGATCGTCGTGTCTACACCGAGGGCAGCCCCGTCAAAGCCGGAGAGGTGCTGTTCCAGATGGATCAGAAACCGTTTCAGGCCCAGGTCGATGCCGACGCTGCAGCGCTGCAGAGAAGCCAGGCTGCACTTGATGTGGCGCGGGCAAATCTGGCTCGCACCGAACCACTCGTGAAGCTGACCGCGTTGTCACAGAAGGACCTGGACAATGCCACGGGACAATTCGAGCAGGCTGCTGCTGAAGTTGAACAGGCCAAAGCGCAGCTGGAGTCGGCCAAACTCAATCTCTCCTACACCACCATTACGGCACCGGTGGCCGGCCTGAGCAGCTATGCCGAAGTTGCTGATGGCACCTATCTGAATGCCATTAACAGCCAGCTGACGACAGTCTCTGTGATGACGCCGATGTGGGTGAATTTCAGTATTGCCGAGAATCGCTGGGAGATCATGCGCAAGGAAATTGCCGAAGGGCATCTGCGCTTGCCGGAGAAGGAGCAGATGATTGTCGAGATCGTGAGGAGCGACGGATCAGTCTTTCCTTTCACGGCAACCATCAGCTTTGCCGACCCGTCCTACGATACCCAGACTGGCACTTTTCTGATTCGCGCCACAGTCGACAATCCCAAGGGCGACCTCCGTCCGAACCAGTATGTGCGCGCGCGAGTAATAGGCGCGGTACGGCCAAAGGCCATCATGATTCCGCAGCGGGCCGTTCAGCAGGGGGCGAAGGGTCATTTTGTCTGGATTCTCAACAAGGCGGGTCAGGCGGAGCAACGGCCTGTGCAGGTAGGGGACTGGTATCAGGACCACTGGTTCATACCCCAGGGTCTTGTTGCAGGCGACGAGATCATCGTCGAAGGCACTCAGCGATTATCCCAGGGCGCAACAGTAAAAGTCGTTCCGCAGGCCGCGGCAGCCGGTTCCTGACACAGTCGCATGCTGTCACGCTTCTTCATTGAGCGGCCGATCTTTGCTGTAGTTGTTGCTCTGCTACTGTGCCTCGCTGGACTGGTGGCGATCGCCGTCCTGCCCGTACAGCAGTACCCGACCATCACTCCGGTGCAGGTCAACGTCCAGGCAACCTATCCGGGCGCCGATGCCGCGACACTGGCCGAGTCCGTGGCGGCGCCACTCGAGGCGCAGATCAACGGCGTGGACAACATGCTGTACATGACGTCTTCGAGCTCTTCTACAGGGCAACTCCTGTTGTCGGTGTATTTCTCGCTGGATACTGACCCGGACATTGCCCAGGTCCAGGTGCAGAACCGCGTCAATCTGGCTATGCCGCAGCTGCCGGAGGCGGTGACCCAGCAGGGCGTGTCCGTTCAGAAAAAATCCTCTTCAATCATGATGCTCGTCGCGATTGTCGGTAAAGGCGATCGCTACAGCGCCGAGTACGTTGCCAATTACGCGAACGTGTATGTGCTCGATGCGCTGAAGCGAGTGCCCGGCGCGGGCCAGGCGCAAATCATGGGCGTGCCCGATCAGGCGATGCGTATCTGGATGGATCCGGACGACATGGCGTCGCTCGGTATTACCACGTCGGATATCGCGAAGGCCGTCAATGCGCAGAATGCGATATTCGGGGCAGGCCAGATTGGCCAGCAGCCAAACGATGGTCCGGTGGAACTGACGTTCCCGGTGGTCACGCAGAGGCCGTTTACCGACCCGCGTGAGTATGAGGCCATTATCCTGCGCGCCAGTCAGAACGGCAGTGCAATTGTTCGTCTGGGTGACGTGGCGCGCGCTGAGGTGGGCCTGCGTCAGTACATTGTCGATACGCGTCTGAACGACGCGCCCGCAACGTTCATCGCCGTTTTTCAGCAACCCGGCGCCAACGGTCTGGTGGTGTCGAAGGCAATTCGCGCGGCGATGGAGACGATGAAGACAGGCTTTCCGGAAGGCCTGGACTATGCGATCGCGCTGGACACCAACGACTTCGTCAGAATATCGATCGAGGAGGTGCTGAAGACGCTGGTCGAGGCAATCTTCCTGGTAGTCCTGGTTGTGTACCTGTTTCTGCAGAGCATCCGGACGACGTTTATCTGCACAATCGCCATCCTGGTGGCCCTGGTTTCGACATTCGCAGGGCTGCTGTTGCTGGGCTTTTCGATCAATCTGCTGACGCTTTTCGGTCTCATTCTGGCGATTGGAATGGTGGTCGATGATGCAATCGTGGTTGTCGAGAATGTCGAGCGCAATATGGCCCAACACCATCTTGACCCTCGGGCTGCCACCATCAGGTCAATGGACGAGATCGCAAGTTCCCTGGTGGCCGTTGTGCTCGTCATGGCGTCCGTCTTTGTCCCAGCCGCCTTGCTGCCGGGTACTACCGGGCAGCTCTACAAGCAGTTTGCCGTTACCATCGCCATAGCCGTACTCGTGTCAGGGTTTGTTGCGCTAACGCTGACGCCAGCCATGTGCGCCACGCTGCTCAGGCATTCGACAGCACCCCAGGCAAGATTCTTCGTCTGGTTCAACGGCAAGGTGGATGCCGTCACCCGGGCGTTTGGGCGCGCGGTCGAGGCTGTGATCGCCCGGGCGGCCGTGGCGCTGTCTCTGATGGTCGTGTTTCTGTTCGCCATCTGGCAGTTCTTCAATGTGTTGCCAACCAGCTTCGTTCCCAACGAAGACCAGGGCTACGCGATGGTTGCCATTACGCTGCCGCCGTCAGCCAGCCTCGACCGTACGCAGGCGGTCGCTGCTCGCGTTGATGACATCCTGGCAAAGATTCCTGGAGTCGCCACGCGGAACATGATCACCGGCTACAGTCTGATCGACAGCAGCTACCAGGCGAACGCCGGCACATTTTTTGTCACGTTTACGGATTTCAGCGAGCGTTATTCTTCGCTCAGCACGATGCGCAAGGAAAACGCGCGGGCAATCCTGCTCGACCTGTATTCAAAGGTAGGGCACATTCAGGAAGCCAACGTGCAGCCGGTTCCGCCACCACCGATTCCTGGGCTCGGCGTAACGGGCGGCTTCGAATTCTGGGTTCAGGACACTGGCGATGATGATCCGGTGCGGCTGGATTCAGTGACCCAGAAAGTCCTTGCTGCGGCTGCCAAGCGTCCCGAGCTGACGCGGCTGATGACCAGCTACAAAGGCAGTACGAAGCAACTGTTTGTGGACGTCGATCGCGAGAAGGCTGCGCTACTCGGCGTGCCGGTTGAGGATGTCTACAGTGCAATTCAGGCGCAGTTTGGTTCACTGACTGCCAGCCAGTTCAATCAGTTCAGTCGGGTCTGGTGGGTCATCCTGCAGTCGGATGCGAAGTTCCGGCAGGAGCCAGGCGACCTGACCCGTCTTTACACGCGCTCCTCAAACGGAAATATGGTGCCTTTGTCTGCAGTGGTTACCACCCGCTGGGTCGCCGGTCCGGATGTGCTGCCGCATTTGAACGGCTTTCCTGCTGCGAAGATCATTGGCAATCCGGCGCCTGGTTACAGTTCGGGCCAGGCGCTTAAAGCGATGGAAACCGTGGCAGCGGAAGTTCTGCCCGATGGCTTCTCGTATGGCTGGACTGGTATCGCCTACGAGGAGAGCAAGGCGAGTACCACTTCGGTGCTGGCGTTTGTATTTGGCTTTATGATTGTTTTTCTGGTGCTGGCGGCCCAGTACGAATCATGGATGCTCCCCGGTGCCGTGATGACCGCGGTGCCGTTCGGTATCCTCGGCGCGCTACTCTTCAACTGGTCCCGCGGTCTGGAGAACGACGTGTATTTCCAGATCGGCCTGCTGGTGCTGATCGGGCTCGGCGCAAAAAATGCGGTACTACGGGTATCGGCGGCTGTGGATTTTCGTCGACAGGGCAAGTCCATCATGGAAGCCACGGTGCTGGCGGGTGAACAGCGCCTGCGGCCGATCATCATGACGTCGCTGGCGTTTGCCGTTGGCGTTCTGCCCCTGGCCATTGCCACTGGTGCGGGTGCAATGGCGCGGCATTCCATTGGCACCGGCATCATTGGTGGGATGATCGCCGAGACCACGCTGGCGATGCTCTATGTCCCGTTGTTCTTTGTTCTCTTTGATCAGATGGCTGAACGAAAGAAAGCAAAGCCGCCTGCAAGCACTCTTAAGCCGGAGGTCGATTCCACTCCAGATTCGCTGCAGGACGGGAGGGAGCCCGAGTAGGATGCGTGGAGAGGTACTTGTTGGCGCGTTCACGGCACTGCTCATCAGTGCCTGTGCCGTTGGACCCGACTATCGCCGTCCGGACATCCCTGCGCCGGAGGTTTTTCAGTACGAACCGGACAACGCGGCAGCGACGTCCGATACACAGTGGTGGCGTCAATTCGGTGATCCAGTACTGGATGATCTGATCAGCGAAGCCCTGGCGAACAACACGGACGTCCGCATTGCCACGGCCAACGTGCAGAAAGCCGCCAGTATTCTCATGCAGACGCGTTCCGCCTTCTACCCGCAGGTCGGCTATGGCATCGCCGGCGGGGAAAGTGGTGGTGCTGGCTCCAGCGAATTGTCGGACCTTCCTGTTTTCCCAGGCTCAGAGGAGAGCTATCAGGCCCTGCTCAGTGCCAGCTGGGAAATCGATCTGTGGGGCCGTATCCGGCGCTTGTCCGAGTCGGCCCGCGCCCGCCTGCTGGCTACTGGGGAGGCGCGCCGTGGTGTGATTCTCTCGCTGGTTGCCACTGTTGCAAACAGCTACCTGGAACTGCGCGCACTGGATGAGCAGCTGACGGTAGCCAATGCGACGCTGGAGACCTATCGCGAATCGGTGAGGCTCTTCGAACTGCAGTTCCAGTACGGGCAGGTCTCGATGATGACTGTGGCGCAGTCCCAGTCCCAGTACCAGGTCGCTGCCGCGCAGATTCCGCAGATTGAAGCGCAGATTGCCCAGACTCAGAACGCCCTGTCGGTGCTGGTCGGCCGAAACCCAGGTCCTGTCGTGCGTGGCAAACCCATCGGGGAACTGCTGCAGCCTGAAGTCCCTGCGGGCGTGCCCTCATCGTTGCTGGAACGCCGACCGGATCTGCTGCAGGCCGAGCAGCAACTGATCGCCGCAAATGCGCAGATTGGCGCAGCCAAAGCGAGGTACTTTCCTGCGATCTCATTGACTGGGGCCCTGGGGCGCGTCAGCCCCGATCTGTCGGACCTGTTTAGCGGCTCTGATAGTCTGTGGACGTACAAAGGCAGCGTCACCGGGCCGATCTTCGCCGGCGGTGTGATTCGTGGCGGTGTGGCGGAGGCGAGGGCGGTGACTGAGGCGGCACTGCTGAACTATGAACTGTCAATCCGCAATGCATTTGCGGATGTCGACAATGCGCTGGTGGCCAATCTGAAGCTGCAGCAACAGCTGGTCGCACAGACGAATCTGGTGAACGCGCTGCGCGAGTACTCGCGGCTGGCGCGGCTGCAGTACGATGAAGGCTACACCGATTACACCACCGTGCTGCAGGCTGAACAAAGCCTGTTTCCCGCTGAACTGGAGCTGGCCGCCGTGCGCGCGTCCGTGCTGGGGTCGGCGGTAAACATCTATCGGGCGATGGGCGGCGGCTGGGTGACGGAAGCCGACCAGATGACGGTATCGAAGACGAAATCAGTGGAGTCGAAGTAGCAGCTGGCCAGCTTCGTTGCTCCAGCCGCACGTTAGGGAAAGTGGTGTCATGTGACCTAGGCGCAGAGTGCCGGGGAAACCAGTGCAGCGCGCGCTGGGGCTGATCCTCGCATTGCTTAGTCCAGGGGCGAGCGCCAGCGAGGGTTTTATCAAGCCTGCAGGTCCTGTCGCCACGGCCCTGCGCGATCACCTGGTGTTCATTGGTGGCGCAATGACCATCGTCATTGTTCCGCTGCCGTCGTCGACGGCGGGAGTGCGGGGTCGGTGCTGGTGACTGCCGTGGCGACAATACGCGCCCGCGGTGGCAGGCCCAGTTCGCGGCCTTTGGCCTCGGAGTCGATCAACATCAAGGCCGCACCGTCAGCCTTGCCTTTGCCCCGGGGCGTGCGTATCGCATCAAAGATCAAAGTTCGGGTCATGACAGCCTTGAACCGCTGTGCGTGTGTGCCCTTACCTTAGGCCCGATTGACACGGTTTTAATGACGGATGCGCTCATTGCTTTTGACCCCCCCACACTCGGACAAACGGTTGCTCGCTACGGGAATCCTTTGATTAATCGTTTTAGCTGTCTAGCCAGGGCACTGGCGCCAAGATGGCGATAGGCCTCATGCCGTTTTAAGCAGTAATTATGCTGACCTGATATGAAAGTGATCTAAGCCACGAAGAACGAGGGCTCTAAGGTTCAATCTGTAAGAAGTTGCTGCCAGGTTTTGCCGGGGCCGCTGTAAGAAACGCGACACGTCAGCTCGCCGTACTGAAATACAACGGCACGCATCTGACGCTGAGGAATAACAACAAAAGGCAGTCAGCCCTGTTCAAGCACTCGAAAGTACGTCAGGCGGGACTTATTTTTTTCGCCACCACACTGATCCTCATCCTACCCAGGCTGACCAAGGTTATTGGTTGACGACCCGATCTTCCCCCTCTGTGCACCTACAGCATGAGGATTGCAGCTTTTGGCAGCACCCGCCAGGACATTGCCTATAGCGGTCCTGTTGCAGCGGCTGTCTTTTTACGTACTGATTTCCGGTATCGTTAGCCTCACTGCCACCTTGCACCGGGCCTCTCCCTTGAAATCAATCCTCGCCCTCCTCGCCTTGCTGATCGGCCTGCCGGTTTCGGCCGCGCAATTGACGGTCGAACTGGATCACGCCAGCAAGATTTGGCAGACCGCCCACCTGCTCAAACATCCTGATGCGCAGACCGTGCAGATCGTCGACGACGTTGCCTACAAGCGCAACATGACGTATCGCGCAGTGCCGATGGCGGTACTCCTGCCTGGCATCACTCCCGAAAATCATCTGCAAGCGGTCGCCCTCGATGGATTCGCCGCCGAACTGTCCGCCGCGCCAGTGTTGCAAAAACACGGCGCCCGCGCCTGGCTGGCGGTGGAAGACCCGGCGCATCCATGGCCCGCACTGGCTGACGGAAAACCGAGTGCCGGGCCGTTTTATTTGGTGTGGACACACCCGAAGGCCGGAAACATCAGCCCGGAACAGTGGCCGTTCCAGATCTCCGGCATCAAGCAAGTGAAGACGGTGGCGGAGCGTTTTCCGGCGCTGCTGCCCGACCCGAAATCGCCCGCGAACGATCCGGTCAACCAAGGCTTTGCGCTATTCCAGAAGAACTGCCTGGCCTGCCATCGCCTCAATGGCGCGGGTGATGCACAGGTGGGGCCGGACCTGAACATTCCCTACAACCCCACCGAGTATTTCGGCGGGGATTTTCTCAAGCGTTACATCCGCGACCCGCAAAGTGTGAGGCACTGGCCGCAGGCAAAGATGCCGGCGTTCGCCGTCAGTGTGTTGCCTGACAGCGAGCTGGAGTTGCTGGTGGGATATTTGAAGCATATGGCTGGGCGCAAGCAGCAGCCCTAGACCCACGTTACGAGCGGGCTTGCCCCGCGTTGACCTGCGCAGCAGCTCGAGTTCAGCCCCGGGGAGGGTGTGGATTACTGGATCTGGTCGGTCAGCCTCAGCTCCATCGGCAGTACGCTGACGGGTATTAAGTTTGCCGCGACAATTTACAGGAACCGGGCGCCGGGTATGGCCCTGTGCCGCTACCTCACCCGGCCAGCCCTGGCTGAGGGCCGGGTGCGCTACACCCTGAAGACGCCCTACCGGGACGGCGCCACCCACGTGGTCTTCGCGCCGCTCTGGTTCCGGCCTGGCGCCACGACGGTGATATCAGCCAGGTCAGACAGACTCAAGGCAAGCGTGGCCAGGCCATCGGCCAGATAGCCGTCGTCATTGGAAAGGAGGAGACGCATTATTCAGCAGCCGGGACAGTGCGGCCCTAGAATGCTGAATCATCGCGGGCCAACCCGCGAATCTGACGAGGATCCCTCGTGACGCGCAAGGGTGGAAAACATCCGGAGACGGACGACGCCGCGGGCCCTTGCGCAAGCCCGCTTCCCGCGCCGCAGCGCCTTGCCAGCAGGCCGGATTTGCAGCCTATACTCGGTTCGCTCCCGCCGCGTTGCCAGAACGGGCGGATCCGTCATCAATCAGGGGGTGTTCCGTGAGCGCGACGAAATCAGTCGGCGGCGTTTCCTACACCACGGTCGGGCAAGGGTATTTCGAGAAGCGCGGCCTGCGGCCCTACGCGCGCGTGGGTTCTCTCTGGGCACTCGGCGTGGGGGCAGTCATCTCAGGCCACTACTCCGGCTGGAACTTCGGCCTGTCGGCCGGTTTCGGCGGCATGCTGATCGCACTGGCCGTGATCTCGGTGATGTACTGGTGCCTGTGCTTCTCGATCGCGGAAATGTCGCCCGCCTTACCGCACACCGGCGCCGCTTACTCCTTTGCGCGCAGCGCCATGGGGCCCTGGGGCGGGATGGTAACCGGGCTCGCTGAGAGCATCGAATACATCCTGACCCCGGCTGTTATCGTCTTCTTCATCGGGGCATATCTCACAGCCATCTTTGAAACGCCCGGAGAGTATCAGCCCCTGTGGTGGCTGGGTGCGTACGGCATCTTCCTGCTGCTCAACCTTCGTGGCGTGGAACTGTCGTTCAAGGTGTCTGTCATTGTCACAATCGGCGCGCTCGCCGTACTGGCCGTGTACTGGGTTAGCGCAGTCCCCTACTTCGACCTGAGTCGCTGGGCGCTGAACATTGGCGTGGGGCCGGACGGCGCCGCGGTGCTGCTCCCGGAAGGCGGTGGAAGCTGGCTCCCGTTCGGCATCAAGGGTGCACTGGGTGCCTTGCCATTTGCAGTCTGGCTGTTCCTGGCCATCGAACAGCTGCCGCTGGCGGCTGAGGAATCTTACGACCCGAAGAAAGACATGCCCAAGGGCCTGATCTACGGCATGGCGACGCTGACCCTGTCGGCTGTGCTGGTGACCTTCCTTAATGCCGGCGTTGGCTCCAGCGACCCGGACAAGATGCAAGGGGCCTTTTCACTGGCCACGTCAGCGGAGCCGTTGCTGGACGGGTTCCGCGTGATCTACGGCACTGGCACGGCGAAGGTTTTGGCTTTCCTTGCGGTAATTGGCCTGGTGGCCAGCTTTCACACCATTATTTTCGCCTACGCCCGGCAAATCTATTCCCTGTCGAGAGCAGGCTATTACCTGCCCTTCATGTCCATCACCCACGACAAACACAAGATACCGCATGTGGCGCTGTACACGGGCGCGATACTCGGTTTTGCGGCCATGCTGGCTGTCTGGTTTGCCTTCGGCAGCGAGAAAGGCGGCGCACTCATCGGCGGAACCCTGCTCAACATGGCCGTGTTTGGGGCGATGATCTCCTACGCGATGCAGGGGTTGTCCTTCATCCTGTTGCGCAAGCGCATGCCGGATATTGAACGCCCTTATCGCAGCCCTCTTGGCAACGCCGGCGCGGCAATCACGGTCGTCATCGCGCTGGTGACCATCTATTTCCAGCTTCAGGATACCGTCTACCGAAATGGCGTGTATGCGGCGGCCGTCTGGTACGCGCTCGGCCTGCTCTACTTCGGTGTCATTGGCCGGCACCGCCTCATCCTGTCCCCGGAAGAGGAGTTTGCGACCAGCGGGGGCAAGTCCGGGCACTAGGCAATGGTGAAGAGGCCCGAGAACATCCGCACGGCAGCCGACGCACGCGCTCTCGTCACCGAGCGCGGCCTTGCGCATGTCAAGGTTGCCGTCGCAGACCACGATGGCATCCTGCGCGGCAAGTACATGGGGAAGGACAAATTCTTTTCCGCCCTCGACAAGGGTTTCGGCTTCTGCGACGGGGTGCTGGGCTGGGACTCCAACAATCAACTGTACGACAACACCAGGTACACCGGCTGGCACACCGAGTTGCGCAACTGGCTAGTGCATCAGATCCTGAAGCAGCCACCAAACTGAGCCGCGCACGGGCCAGCGCTTCGTCACTTTTTCGTCAGCCGCGCCACCAGCTTGTGCATCTCCGCCTGGATCTCGGCGCTGAACCACCAGGCCGTCGCCGCGGCCGTATCGCCGGAACTGCTCAGGGCCTCAATCAGCTGCGCCTTTCCCGCGAGGCGCGTGGTGTTGATAGCCACCGGCGGCAGGGCGAGGAGCTCGTTGGCGCGCTGGAGAGCGCTGCACGCTGGCTTCTCCCTGCACGCCGGCCCGGCGGGGGAGGGTGCCAAGGCCGTGGACACCCGCACCCCAACCGAGCGCCACCGGGCGACGCTGCACCTCAGGGGGTGTGCAGTGTGAGAAACGGGTGTGCCGGCGGAGCTTCAGGGTCGCGTCGTCGACGGCGGGAGCGCGGGGTCGGCAGGCCGGGGTGTAAACGGGCACGGCCAGCCCGGAATCCGTTGTCAGGCGTGGGCTGTATTCAGCTTCTCCTCGATATGCTGCAAATATTTCGACTAAAACGATATAAGTCTATGTTTTAT
>CAMBYH010000037.1 GCA_945872065.1 Arsukibacterium tuosuense | reverse complement strand
GGGGCCGTCGAAACCCTGGCCCCACCACTTGCCAGCCGTCACCACGTTGCTGGCAGGCAGGGTGTCAGTCCAGGTGAGGTTGGCTTCCCGGTTCAGGAAGGCGGCACCCTGGGCATTGGCCACCTTGAATTCCTTGATCGGCGTGCCGTTGATGTTCGTCAGGCGACCGCGGATCAGGGGCAGCGAGAAGGGCTCCTGCCCGACTTCAGCCTTGAAGAAGGCCTTCAGACCTTCCAGCTGGTCTGGCTCGATGTTGATCATGAACTGGTTGGGCGCATTGGCCGGGACCGTCTGCTCCCAGGTTGCCAGGATGTCGCTGCGCACGACGCCCAACAGGAGCAGCACCATGAGACTCAGACCAAAGGCCACGATCTGCACGACACTTTCGCCGCCGCGTCGGGCGATGTTGGCCAGGCCGTAGCGCCAGGCCACACCCGCCGCGCCACGGAACCGGCCAAGGGCCTTGACGAGCAACCATCCCAGGCCGAAGGCGACGATAGCGGTGCCCGCGACGCCGCCGGCGATCAGGCCGAGGAGTAGCGGGTCCCGCACGATGACGAGCACCAGGGCCCCGATGGCAGCCAGTGCAACGCCGTAGGTGACGGCGGCGCTCAGCCGGGGCGGGGGCAGGTCCTTGCGCAGCACGCGCAGCGGCGGCGTGGTGCCGACACTGATGAGGTGCGGTAACGCAAAGCCGATCACCACCGTAGCTGCCGTCAGCACGCCGAGGAGAAAAGGCTGGCCCGTGGCGGGGGGCAGCACAAAGCCGACAAATTCCGCAGCAATGACCGCCAGGCCGTACTGGGCCCCATAGCCCAGGGCGACACCAACGACGGAGGTCAGCGTAATCACGAACAGGAGTTCCGTCACCGTCACTGCGATGACAAACGACTGAGTGGCGCCCAGCGTCTTCAGCAGTGCAATGTTGTCCAGGTGCCGGAGCGCGTACCGGCGCGCTGCCATGGCAGCCGCCACGGCGGCGAGGATCACCGTTACCAGGGAGGCCAGCGTCAGGAAGCGCTGGGCGCGCTCGATGGCCGAGTTGATCTGTTCGCCCGCGTCCTCCCGACCTCGCAGGGTCTCGTCCGGGCGCAGGCGGAGCGCGAGCTGCTCGCGGAAGCCGCTGATCAGCGCGTCACTGCCGGCGTACATCTGGTTGTAGGTCACGCGACTGCCGGGCTTGACCACGCCGAAACTAGGGACGTCCTCCAGGTTGACCATGAGCCCCGGCGCGAGATTGATAAAGCCGATGTTCTGGTCGG
The DNA here is from genome assembly GCA_945872065.1 of Arsukibacterium tuosuense. Lineage (GTDB taxonomy): Bacteria > Pseudomonadota > Gammaproteobacteria > Steroidobacterales > SHZI01. Next base: position 21,862 of record CAMBYH010000037.1, on the reverse strand, counting down.
GTTTGTACTGGAGCACCTGGGTGACGAGCAGTTCCCGCTCGCCCACGCTGACGCGGGCGCCGATGTCGAGACCGAGCCGGCCGAGCAGACCGGCTTCTGCCCAGGCCTCGCCCCGGCCGGGAACGCCAGTCGCCGGACGGCCATTGCCGAACAAGGTGTCGGCGACGGTGAGCTGGCCCCGCAGCGGGTAGGTGGCGCTGACCGCATCGATGGCCGCCAGGGTGGTCTGCTCGCCGGAGACGACGACCGTCGGGAAGGAGAGGGTCTCGGCAGTCTCCAGGCCGGCGGCGCTCGCGTCCTCCAGGTACCCGGCGCTGATAGGCCCTGCGGAGCGCAGCACCAGATCAGCAGCCAGCACCTGGCTGGCCTGGTCCTTCATGGCCCCGCCCACGCGATCGGTAAAGAAGGCCACCGCGGTCATGGCGGTGACCGCCACGATGATGGCCGAGAGCAGGATGGAGAGTTCTCCCGCCCGGAGATCCCGGCGGAAGGCACGCAGCGCGAAACCCAGAACCTTCATGTGCGGACCTCTACCAAGCGGCTTCTAGCTGACGATTTTTCCTGCTTCGATCTGGATGGTCCGGTCGCAGCGGCCGGCAAGGTCCCGCTCGTGAGTCACGAGCACCAGCGTAGTCTTTGACTCGGCATTGAGATCAAACAGCAGGCGGCCGATCCGGTCGCCGGTGGCGCTGTCCAGATTACCCGTCGGTTCGTCGGCGAACAGCACTTCCGGGCGCATCACAAAGGCGCGGGCGATGGCCACCCGCTGTTGCTCGCCGCCGGACAACTGCTTGGGATAGTGGCCGACCCGGGCCGCGAGACCGACGTTGGCGAGGGTTTCCCGGGCAACTGCAGCGGCCCGGGCCTCGCCCGCCAGCTCGAGGGGCAACATCACGTTCTCGAGGGCCGTGAGGGATTGCACCAGGTGAAAGGACTGAAACACGAAGCCCACCCGACGCGCCCGCAGCAAGGCCCGGCCGTCCTCGTCCATGGCGGTGAGTTCTTCGCCGCCAAGCCACACCTGCCCCCTGGTTGGGCGGTCGAGCCCGGCCAGCAAAGCCAGCAGCGTGGTCTTGCCGGAACCCGAGGGGCCGACGATGGCGACGGATTCACCCCGGGAAATATCCAGACTGACGTTGTCGAGGATGGTCAGTGTCCCTTCCGGGCTGCTAACCTGCTTCGTCAGACCTGCAGCACGCAGCACAGCATCCATGCACTTCAACCTTCGAACATCCAGCCTGGTCAGCGCGGCAGCGGCGCTGCTCGCGTTTCTCGTTGCGTCGCCCCTGGTTGCGTCGCCCCTCATTGCATCGCCACTGTCGGCAGAGGCCGACCGGGGCCAGACCGTGCTTGTGGTGGGTGACAGCCTCAGTGCCGCATTCGGCATTGCCCCGGAAGAGTCCTGGGTAGCACTGCTCGGCGAGCGCCTGCGTGCAGAAGGTTACGGCTCTGGCGTGGCGAATGCCAGCATCACCGGGGATACGACCACGGGGGGACTGAAGCGCCTGCCCCGTGCCCTGCAGGTACATAAGCCGGCCGTCGTCATCATCGAGCTCGGTGGCAACGATGGCCTGCGCGGGACACCCATTGCGTTGATGCGCAGGAATCTGGGCCGGATGATCGAGCTCTCCCAGGCCGCTGGCGCCCGGGTGGTGCTGGCCGGCATGCAGATCCCGACGAACTACGGGGGGCCCTACACCAGGGCCTTCGCGGCCGTGTACCCGGAGCTGGCCAGCAAGCACGGCACCGGACTGGTCGACTTTTTTCTGCAGGGCATGGCACTGGATATCACGCTGTTCCAGGCGGACGGCATTCACCCGACTGCGGCAGCGCAGAAAATCCTGCTGGACAACGTCTGGCCCGTCCTCGAAACCGAGCTGAAACGTCAGCAGGCCGGCGGGACGGTCAGGAAGGAAACAGCCCGGCAATAGTCTGCTGGATGGCCTCAGCCGCCGCCCGGGGCTGCTGCGCATCCCGGATCGGCCGACCCACCACGATGTAGTCGGCGCCGTCGCCAAAGGCCTGCTCCACCGTCACCACGCGCTTCTGATCGTCCGTGGGCCGGTTCTCCACCGGGCGGATCCCCGGCGTGACCACCAGCAAACGGCCGTCGATGGCGCGCCGCATTGCGGGCAGCTCCAGCCCGGAGGCCACGACCCCGTCGCAGCCCGCTTCCAGAGCCCGGCGCGCCCGGGAGAGCACCAGCGCCTCGACATCACACTGGAAGCCCAGGTCCGTGAGATCGCCCCGGTCGAGGCTGGTCAGGACCGTGACGGCCAGGATCTTCAGGTCGCCCTTGGCCGCCGCGGCAGCCTCCATGATCCCCTGATTACCGTGGATGGTGGCGAAGGTGATGCCGCGCTTCGCCAGGAGGGAGATCGCGCGACTGACGGTGGCGGGGACGTCGAACAGTTTCAGGTCAGCAAAGACCCGCTTGTTCCTGGCCAGCAGCCAGTCCACCAGCTCGAAGTAGCCGCCTGCGGCCATCAGCTCCAGGCCCACCTTGTAGAAGGTGACGGCATCGCCCAGCTCCTCGGCCATGCGGCGCGCGGCTGTGGCATCGGGAACATCGAGGGCGAAGATCAGGCGATCCCGGGGATCGGCAGCATTTTTTGTGGTTGGCATGGCCGCTAGTTTACGGAAGCCGCGCCCGGGGATCGACCAGGCGTTGATAAGCCGAGACAGCGTAGCGGTCGGTCATCCCCGCCACGTAATCCGCCACGGCCCGGGCGCGGCCGGCCGGCCCGAGTTCCGCTTCCCAGGCCCGCGCCCGCGCCGCGTGCTCCGGGGGCATCGTCTTCAGATCGGCAAGAAAGCGCTGGAACACAGCCTTGAGCATCTCCTGGGCCCGGGAGGTGACCTCGATCACCTGGGGATGGCTGTACAGGTGGCGCCGCAGATAGCGCTTCAGGGCGAGATGCTCCGCAAGCACGCCCGGGGAGAGGGCAATCAGGGGCTTCGTGAGTGCCCGCACGTCGTCACTGGAGCGCAGCCGGCGGGCAGCGATGTTCCGGCGGCTCGTAGCGACCAGGTCTGTCACCACCTCGTTGATCATGGCGCGAATGGTTTCGTGGATCAGGACTCGCCGGGGCGCGTGGGGAGCCCGACGGACCACGGGCTCATAGTGACGCCGGAAGAGAGGAACACGGCTGAGGCCTGCTTCGGACAGCAGTCCTGACCGCAGGCCGTCATCCACGTCGTGATTGTTGTAGGCAATCTCGTCCGCAAGATTAGCCACCTGCGCCTCCAGGCTCGGTTGCCCCCGACCGAGGAAGCGTTTGCCCAGTTCGCCCAGACTCCGGGCATTGCGCTTCGAGCAGTGCTTGAGGATGCCCTCCCGGGTTTCAAAGCACAGGTTCAGGCCAGCGAAGCCGAGGTAACGCTGTTCCAGCTGGTCCACCACCCGCAGCGACTGCAGGTTGTGCTCGAAACCGCCCCAGCTCTTCATGCAGGTGTGCAGGGCATCCTGGCCGGCATGACCGAAAGGTGTGTGGCCCAGGTCGTGGGCCAGCGCGATGGCTTCGACCAGCTCGCCATTGAGGTTGAGACACCGGGCCACGGTCCGGCCGATCTGGGCAACTTCCAGCGAGTGGGTCAGCCGCGTGCGGTAGAGATCGCCTTCATGATTGACGAAAACCTGGGTCTTGTAGACGAGCCGGCGAAAGGCACTGGAGTGCACGATCCGGTCCCGGTCCCGCTGGTACTCGCCCCGGTAGGGGTGGGCCGGTTCCGGGTAGCTTCGGCCCCGGCTCTGGCTTTCCCTGGCCGCCCACGGTGCAAGACCAGGGGCGAGACGGGGAGCAGACCCGGACGACTTCACCGGACAAACTGTTCCCGAAGGTAGTCCGCCAGCTCGTGGGGGGCGTAGTCGCCGGTGATCCGGGCGGAGCCGATGCGGTCCAGAAGCACGAGGCGTATCCGTCCGGCGAGGACTTTTTTGTCCATGCCCATGGCAGCGAGAAACTCCCCTGGCTCTGCCGGTGGGGGACTGACCGGCAGGTGCAGCCGCCGGAACAACTGCCGGGTGCGTTCGACGGCGGCCGGGTCGAGCGTGCCGAGGCGCGCCGAGAACTCGGCAGCCATGCAGGTGCCTGCCGCCACTGCCTCGCCGTGCAGCCACTCGCCATAGCCTGCCTTCAGTTCGATGGCGTGGCCGAAGGTGTGGCCCAGGTTCAGGAGCGCCCGGCGCCCGCGCTCGTGCTCGTCTTCGCCCACCACGTCGGCCTTGAGTTCGCAGGCGCGGCGGATCACGTGCCCCAGGGCGGCTGTGTCCCGCCGGAGCAGGTCTTCGGAGTGGGCCTCCAGCCAGGCGAAGAACTCCTCGTCGGCTATGAGGCCGTATTTGACGACTTCGGCAAGGCCGGCGGAGAGCTCCCGGTCGGGTAGCGTCCGCAGCGTGTCCGTGTCTGCGAGCACGCAGATGGGCTGGTGAAAGGCCCCCAGCAGGTTCTTCCCGCCCGGGTGGTTGACCCCCGTCTTGCCGCCCACTGCGGAATCCACCTGGGCCAGGAGGGTGGTGGGCACCTGGATGAAATCCACGCCCCGCTGGTAGATGGAAGCCGCGAAGCCCGCGATATCCCCCACCACGCCGCCACCCAGAGCCACCACCACGCAATCCCGCCCGTAGCGGGCCTCCACCAGCGCATCCAGCACGTGGCTGACCGTGGCCATGGTCTTGTGTTGCTCCCCATCCGGCAGGATCACGCTGGCGATCCGGGAGCCGGTGAGCAGCGTCTTCAGCGGGCCCAGATAGATGGGGGCGACAATCTCGTTGCTGACCACCAGGACATCCCGGTGGCGCAGGTACGGATCCAGAATGCCCCGCTGGGACAGCAGGCCACTCCCGATCAGGATCGGGTAACTGCGGGCGCCAAGGTCGACAGAAAGAGTCGTCAGCATGACGGTATGTTACGTCGGATTTCCCGCACGACCGCCGGCACCCGGCGGCCATCCGTCTCGATGACCAGATGGGCGATTTCCCGGTACTGGGGGTCCCGGATCGCCATCAGTCTCGCCAGGACCTCCCGGGGATCGCCCGTGAGCAGCAGTGGGCGCGGCCGGCCGCGCCGCGTGCGCTTCAGCTGCTGGTCCACGGTAGCGTGGAGGTAGACCACGAAGCCGCGATCATGAAGGTGCGCCCGGTTCTCCGGATTCTGGGCTGAGCCGCCACCCGTGGCGAGCACGATCCCGGGCTGCCGGGTGAGCTCGTCGATCACCCTGGATTCCCGCTGCCGGAACCCCTCCTCGCCTTCCCGCTCAAAAATGAAGGGAATATCCACGCCGCTGTGGTCCACGATCACATCGTCACTGTCGATGAATTCCCGACCCATCTCGCTGGCCAGCCGCCGGCCCACGGCCGACTTGCCGGAGCCCATGGGACCGATGAGGAAAATGCTGCCCGTCGACATGGCGCGCAGTGTTCGCGATCGGGGCGGGAGCGTCAACGGGATTGTGGGACGGCAGGCCGGGCCAAAAAAACAGGCCGGCGAAAGCCGGCCTGTTATTAGTTACGTCTCCTGGGCGGTGTTCAGCCCGGCGGCGGCTGCAGGCAGGCAGGCTCTATGGCGCCCGGACTGGTGTCGACCGCACCGAAGGGGCTGACCTGACCGGGAGGCGACGTGTTGATATCGTTGATGTCGTCCGCGAGAGCGTCCAGCTCAAAGGTTGCCGACTTGCCGAACTCGGTACCCTGGACGCTCGCCCGGGCCTGAATGCGGGCGTCGACCCAGAGGTTGTAGTTCTGGGGATAGAGCACGCAGACCCGCGCCCGGCCGTCGTTACCCGTGGTGACGGAGGCCTGGGTGGTGCCGCCGGCCGCCAGGTTCGAGCAGGGCGAACCCGCCGGGGCGTTGGCTGCCACAGGCGCGACGAGCGCGATGTTGCCGGCTTCGATCAGGCCGCTGCTGTTCAGGTCTTCGCCCGGGTCCAGAATGCCGTTGAAGTTCAGGTCCTCGTCCGGGCAACTGGTCGGTTCAAAGTTGGCCGGCACGGGCAGCTTGATCCAGGCGTCACCGTCAACGGGCACATAGAGCTGGCCCTTCTTGTAGTTGACAGAACGAATGCTGACCGTCACCGGCTTGAGGGCGACGGCATTACCGTCGGCGTCCGTCACAAAAACTACCCACTCTTTGGCGAACGTCGCGGTGCCGAGGGTGAAGAGCGTATTGCCGGTACCCAGGGAAATGGCGAGCGCCTGACCGGTAACCGTCAGATTGACGACATCCGAGATGGTCGCCCCACCCTGCTGCACGTTGGCGGTGACGGTGACCCCATTCAGCGAACTCTGGTTGGGCCCCGCCGTGTAGATGATGGTCGCCGTACCGTTGCTGCCGGTCGTCGCGACCGATGAGGACAGGAAGCCGCCCGTGTTATCCACCAGGGAGAACGTGACGAGTTTGTTCTTCACGAGGTTGCCGGCCGGATCCCGCACGATGGCGGTGAGCTGGGACTGATTGCCGATGCGCACACTGGAGGGCTCGGCCTGGATGTCTACCGTCTGGGCCACGGTGGCCACGAACTCGACGTTACGGCTGGTAATAGCGCCACCCGGACGGATCGCAGAGATCGTCGCGATGCCGGCGGTGGAGGACTGGAGGTCCAGGGAGGCCTGGCCGGCGCCCGCGGTGGTCGCTGTCGAGGCTGGGGTGCTGGTGCCCGTGGCGAAGAAAGAACCGCGGCTGGTCGAGAACTGCAGTACCTCGCCGTTCTGCGGCACCCCGGAGACCAGCCAGGCGGCTGTCACGGCCTGGGCAGTGTTCAGCGGGATCTCGAAACCGTCCGTGGCAGGGGTCGTGATGGCGAAGTTGTCCCCGGTGACGGCCGGTATGGTCACGGTATCGACGCCGGAATCGCCCAGCGCGGTGGCGGTAATCGTATCGGTGCCGGCGTTGACAGCAGTCAGAGTCAGGCTGACATCGCCGGAGCCGCCCGTCACGACGGTGGGCGACGAGAGCGTATTGCCGAGGCTGGAGGTGATGGCCACGCTCTGGCCGGCAATGCCCGTGGCCTTCGAGTCTTCCACCCGCACGTTGCAGGGGCCGCTGGCGTCCAGGGCGATAGTGTCCGGGCAGCCAATGGTGACCTGGGTATTGATCACATTGACGTCGACGGAGCCACTGGCGGAGCCCGCAGAGGCCGTCACGGTAATGGCCCGGTTGGACACATCGGTCCCGTTGGACAGCCGGGCCAGGGACTGGCCATTGGCGTCCGTATTCAGCTGCACAACCGATACGGAGCCATTCGCGTTGGCCCCGAAGAGGACCGGAACGTCGGCGAGGACGACATTATTGGCGTCCCGGACGATGGCCGTGATGTCAACCGTGGTGAGGCCGGACTGATCGGAGTTCAGCGTCGTGGCAGCGGCGATCACCTGGACGGAGGCCACCTCTGCGTTCCCGCCCGAGCCGCCGTCGCTGGTAAACCCGTCACCACCACCGCAGGCCGCCAGAGCGGCGGCTGCAGCCATCACGCACAACGTCATGAATTTATTTAACACGATAACTCCCTCACCACTTGCCCGGCAGTCAGTGCGTCCGCCCGGCTCTTCCCTAACTGGATCCGGCCCTAGTAAATGTTCGAACCTTCCTTGAGGATCTTCGGGGTCACGAAGATCAGCAGTTCGGACTTGTTCGAGACCTTGCGCGTGGAACGGAACAGCGCGCCGAGGCCCGGAATGTCGCCAAGGAACGGCACTTTGGAGATGTCCTCGGACTCTTCCGTCTCGTAGATGCCGCCAAGAACCACGGTCTGGCCGTTGTCCACCAGCACCTGCGTCTGGATCGCCCGGGTGTCGATGCTGGGGATCGAGCCACCCTGGTCGTTGCTGACCTGGGCGCCCACGCTGTCCTTGGTGACCACCAGGTCCAGAATGATGCGGTCGTCCGGCGTGATCTGGGGCGTGACGGTCAGGCTCAGCACGGCTTCCTTGAACTGGGTGGTCGTCGCGCCGCTGGAGGACGCTTCCTGGTAGGGAATCTCGACACCCTGGCGGATCGAGGCCTCTTTCTGGTTGGCCGTGATCACGCGGGGTGACGACACGACTTCGCCCCGGCCCTCGGCCTGCAGGGCGGAGAGTTCGAGATCAACGAGGAAATCGTCGTTCAGCAGCGCCAGGGCCAGCTTGCCTGCCGGGTTGGCCACCGGCAGATTCACCATGTACCGCTCAGGCAGGGGCGGCAACTCAATCGGGAACGGCTGTCCCGTGGTATTGATGTTGTCGATTCCCGAATTGATCATGCCGCTGGCGCCGGTGCCGGAACCCGTCACGGCCAGCAGCCCGTTCCCCGGCTCAGACACCTGGGTCACGCCCCAGCGAATGCCCAGGTCGCGGCTGAAATCGTCCCGGACGATAACGATGCGGGCTTCGATCAGCACCTGCCGGACGGGAATGTCCAGAGTGCTCACCAGCCGGCGGATCTCGGCGATCCCCGAGGCCACGTCCTGCACCAGCAGCGTGTTGGTGCGGTCATCAATGCCCACGGAACCCCGTTCTGAGAGCAGGGAGTTCTCCGTATCAGGGCCAGTCAGGAGTTCGGCCAGGTCGGAGGCCTTCGCGTAGTTCACCTGGATGTACTCGGAAACGAGGGGCTCCAGTTCGAGGATCTGCTGGCGGGACTCAAGATCGGCCTTCTCGCGGGCGGCTATCTCTTCGGCCGGCGCCACGATGATGACGCCACCGTTTTCCCGCATGTCGAGGCCCTTGGTGGCAAGGACGATGTCCAGCGCCTGGTCCCAGGGAACATTCTGCAGACGCAGGGTGACGTTCCCCTGCACGCTGTCGGAGACCACGATGTTGCGGCCGCTGACGTCAGCCAGCAGCTGCAGGACCGCGCGGGTCTCGATGTCCTGGAAGGAAAGGGTCAGGCGCTCGCCGGTGTAGTCGCGGTCTTTGCTGAACAACGTCGGCTTGGACTCGACTGCTTTCTGAACGACCGGGCCGACTTCGACGGTGAAGACGTTATCCGACTGATACGCCAGCTCCTCGTAGGGCAGCGTGGCGGCAATACTCACCTGGGCACCGGAAGGCTTGCGCGTTGCCTCGATGACATTAACCGGGGTGCCGAAATCCGTGACATCCAGGCGTTTCAGGAGGCTGTCGGGCAGTGCCGTGCCGTTGAAAGACAGAAGAATGCGGTCACCTTCCTTCCGCACATCCACCGGCGTGCCGGGATCGGAGAGGGTGATGACCACACGCCCGCCACCGTTGTCGCCGCGACGGAAGTCCAGATTCGAAATCTGCCGGCCACCGGCCGCCGGGGCGGCTTTGCCAGCGCCGGCCGTGGCAGCCGCTGGCGCCGCTGGCGCCGCAGGCGGGAAGCTGGCCGCGACTGCAGTGGACGGTCCGGGAGCGCCAAGGGTCACTACGACGGCATTGCCGTCCACCCGGGTCTCGTAGGGAACCATGCTGACGAGGTTCAGGACCACGCGGGTCCGTCCCTGGGCTTCGGCAGCCAGAACCGTGTCGAGGAGACCGACCTTGACGTCCTTGCGCCGGGAAGTCATCGCGAGTGTCGTGGCCGGGAGATCAAGGGAGATGCGGGCGGGATTGTCGATGGTGAACGCCAGCGGGGCGGGTGCCGGACCGGACGTGATCAGGCGCAGCTCGATACGGTCGCCCGGGAGCTGGGACACCTGAATGTCCTGCAGCTGGTTACCTGCCTGTGGCGAGGTCTGGGCAGTTGCCCCGGACACGCCGATCAGCGCGAGGCAAAGACCGGTGATCACTGCAGCGAGACTGCGGCGGTTGGCGCTCAGCCATCCAACCGTGGTTCCGCGACCCTCATTGCCCCTGATCGTGCTCATCATCCCGTACTCCCAAACTGTCCTGTGTCGGCGACCGGCCTCAAGCCCCGCCCTGTTAGTCGAGTGCGATCGTGGCGGATCGCTTGTAGAAGGTCCCGGTGCCATCAGGCACCAGCTCCTGAATCTGGATTTCCGACGGGGTCACCGCCACGACCCGGCCGTCGAACTGTCCGACGTAGTTGCCCGGCCGGACTTTGTGCAGCAGCCCGTCCTGGGTCTGCACCAGGCCATAGTTGGTGGTGCCCTGGCTGAGCGTGCCCGCCATCTTCAGGGTGTCGATGGAGAACTGCTCCAGATACTCCTTGGGCCGCGTGGCCTCCGGGCGGGGGCTGGCAGCAGCGCCCCGACCGGCTGGCTTGTCGGGCACAAAGGGCGAGCGCTCGTTACCGGCCTCGTAGGTAAACACTTCGTAGGGCTTGATCTGGGGCAACGGAGCGATACGGCCACCGGGCTTCGCCTTGACCTGATCAATGTACTTGAGAAGGTCCGATTGCCCGCCACCGCAACCGGCCAGCGCGAGGGTGGCCAGCAGCACTACGGGAAAAGCTCTTGTGGAGAAGTCCATCGCCATCAACCCTTCTTCACTGCCTTGGCTTTCGGCTTGCCCTTGCTGTTCTCGCGGGTCGTCCGGGCCTTGCCCTTGCCGCCCTTCTCGTTGCCTGCCTCGACGGCCGCAGCAGTGGCCACCTCTTCCTCGTCGAGATAGCGATAGGTCTTGGCCGTGACGTTCAGGGTCAGCTCGTCAAAACTGGCTTCCTTGCTCTTGGGGACGATCTCGATGTCGTGCAGGGTGACGATTCGGGGCAGGGCAGCGATCTCACTGACGAACTGGCCGAACTCGTGATACGAGCCGGAGAGGCGGATCTTGATAGGCTTCTCCGCGTAAAAGTCCTTGCGGGACTCGTCCATGGGCTGGAACAGCTCCTCCAGCAGCCCCGCGCCCAGTCCGGTCTGCGAGATGTCGACCAGCAGATTGGGAATCTCGGTCTTGCCAGGCAACTGGCGCAGCATCGTGCCGAATGAACGCTCGATCTCGGAAAGCTGCGTCTTGTAGGCGCTGAAATTTGCGGCTTTCTTCTGCTTCGACTCGAAAGTGACGCGTAGCTCCCTCTCCTCGGCCTGGGCCTTCTCCAGCCGCGGCATCTGGTTCTGCCAGATGAAGAACCAGAACGCACCAGCGGTGGCAATGAAGAAGAACAGGACCATGAAGAAGGCCTGGATCGGCAGCGGCCAGCGGCCGATGTCGTTGATATCGAGACTCCTCAGATCATCGATAAAACTCATTTCGCGGCCCCCTCTTCTTCATCACTCGTGGACACCTGATCGGCATACACGGTGAACTGGGAAGAACGGCCAGCAAACTCGCCAGTCTCAGTGGGGCCTTCGGCTTTCTTGCGCTTGGTGCTCGTGTCGCGCACCTCGATGACCTGCAGATCGGGCTGGGTCAGCCACTTCGACTTGTCGATGTTGCGCATGAAGGCCGACACGCGGGTGTTGGAATCTGCGTCGCCCTTGACCTCCAGACGGCGGCCGGTCTGCTTCACCGAGGTGAGTCGTACGCCGTCCGGCAGGGTCCGCACGAGTTCGTCGAAGACGTGGACGATTTCAGGCCGGCTGCGCTGGAGCTGCTCGATGATCTCCATGCGCGCCAAGAGGCGGTCTTTGCTGGCTTCAAGCTCGAGAATATCCGCGATGCGCTTGTCGAGGGCCGCGATCTCGGTATTAAGGAGCTCATTCCGGCTGTTCTGGTTGGAGAGGATGCCGTTCATCACGAAATTGGAGGCCAGTACGGCAAGGCCCGCAGCGCCCAGAGAAGCCCCAAGCCCAATGAAAAACTGGTTCCGGCGCCGGGTCCGAAGTTCTGCCCGCCAGGGCAACAGATTAATTTGTGGCATGTTAATCGAAGCTCCGCAGCGCCAGCCCACACGCAGTCAGCAACGCGGTGGCATCCCGCCGTATGCCCTGGGACTTTGCCTTGCTCGAGATCTTCATCTGGCCGAGCGGGTCCCCGATTTCGGTGGGAATGCCCACTTTGCTGGAGATCATGTCAGCGACCCCGGCAATGTTGGCGCAGCCGCCGCAAACGAGAATCTGGTCAGGCTGCTCTCGGCCGCCACCAGAGGCCAGGAAGAACTGCAGTGAACGGCTGACCTGCTGGGTCATGTCGTCAATGAAGGGCACAAGCACCTCAGGTTCATAGTTGCCGGGCAGCCCGCCTTCCTTCTTGGCACGACCGGCATCCTCGAGGCTGAGACCGTACGTGCGCATGATCTCTTCCGTGAGCTGCTGCCCGCCGAAGGAGAAATCCCGGGTGTAGATGACCCGCATGTCCTTCAGTACGCTGAACGTGGTGTTGCTGGCGCCAAAATCGACAATGGCAATCAGGTGCTGCATCCCGCCATCGGGCATCTGATGGGCGAGGAGGCTGCAGGCGTTTTCCAGGGCAAAGGGCTCGACGTCTACCACCTTGGCGATCAGCCCGGCCGCTTCCACGGCTGCCTTGCGCTGATCGACGTTCTCAGTCCGCGTGGCCACGAGCAGCACGTCGAGCATCTCGGGATCGCTGGCAGACGGGCCGAGCAGCTCGAAGTCGAAGCTGACTTCTTCCATGGGGAAGGGGATGTACTGATCAGCCTGGATCTCCACCTGGCCTTCGAGCTCCCTTGCCGAGAGCCGCCGGGGCATCTGGATAATCTTGGTGATGGCCGCATCGCCACTGATGGCGATCGCCGCATCCCGGGAACTGGTGCCGGCGCGTTTCATCGCCCGACGAATGGCTTCACCAACCGCGGGCGCATCCACAATGGTCTTCTCGTTGATCGAGTTCGGCGGCGTTGGCTCGGCGGCATAGCTTTCAGCGCGAAAGCTCCTGCCACTCTGCGTCAGCTCGATGAGCTTGATCGAGGAGGTTGTTATGTCAAGGCCTATCAGGGGCCTGGAACGTGAGCCGAAAAGCACTGCTTTCCCCTTCTAACTCCAGAGGTTGCGCAAACAACGTCTTCGGCGCGTCACCACATCAATTTAACCATATATCACCGTCGATAGAAACGCGGTGTTACGCGCTTCACCGGCTGGGGTGAAGCGGCCCCAGGACAGACAAAAACCGACGGACTGCCAGAATCTGGCGAGGAGTGGTGTGGCGTGGCGTGGCACGTCCGCACCGGGAGGGGATCGTATGCAAGCGGATGCAGACGGCTGACGCTTGTGGCGTCGTGCTGTCCGGCAACCCCGCTGTCATAGGACCCCGCACCCTTCGTGGCGCCCTGACCTGTGGCTCCACACCTCGCGCAGTCCCGTAGACCGGTGGCTTTGCGTCCCCACCTTTCAGTAGGTTTGCCCAAAGACCTCAGCCAATATGCATAATCGCATCGGGCCGCGCAAGGTACCTTTCCCGCTTCTGCATGAAATTACTCATCCGGGCTTTACTGGGGCTGGCTGGCGTGGCGCTGACCGTCCTTATCATGGTGGGCGCCGGGGGCGCTGCCGCCTGGTATTACCTGTCCCCCGGCCTGCCGTCGGTCGACAGCATGCGGGATGTCCCGCTGCAGGTCCCGCTGCGGATCTATTCCCGTGACGGGCGTCTCATTGCGCAGCTGGGCGAGTTTCGCCGGATCCCAGTGCGCTATGCGGACATCCCCGAGGTGGCCGTACAGGCGGTGCTGGCAGCCGAGGATGACCGCTTCTTTGAACACCCGGGGTTCGACTACCAGGGTTTGGGACGGGCTGGCGCGAATTTCCTGCTCACTGGTCAGCGCACCCAGGGTGGCAGCACCATCACCCAGCAGCTCGCGCGGGCGTACTTTCTCACGCCGGAGCGCACCTTCGTCCGCAAGGCCAAGGAACTCCTGCTGGCCCTGCGCATCGAGCAAACCTTCAGCAAGGAAGACATTCTCGCCCTCTACCTGAACAAGATCTTCTTTGGTCAGCGGGCCTACGGCATTGCCGCGGCCGCCGAGGTGTACTTCGGCAAGGGCCTGAACCGGCTGTCGGCGGCGGAGGCCGCACTGCTGGCAGGCATTCCCAAAGCCCCGTCACTCCTCAATCCGGTGTCGGACCCAGTCCGGGCCGGCGAACGCCGGGCGTATGTGCTCCGGCGCATGCTCGAACTCGATTTCATCGACGAACCGGCCTATACCGCAGCCCTGGAGAGCCCGGTCGAGTCGAAGCTCCACGGTGCCACCGTACAACTCGACGCACCGTACATTGCAGAAATGGTCCGCGGGGAAATGGTCACCCGCTTCGGCCCTGAAGCCACGAGCGGGGGCTACCGCGTCGTGACGACGATCGACAGCAGGCTCCAGGCCAGTGCCGACCGGGCGCTGCGCACGGCCCTGCTCGAGTACGACCGCCGCCACGGGTTTCGTGGCGCCCAGGAGCGGGACATACTTGGGCGCCTCGACGAGAAGCTGCCCCGTGAAGCAGCACTCCAGCGCCTGCTGGACGCCTACCCGGTGCATCCGGACCTCTTCCCCGCCGTAGTCACGGCCCTCGGTACCGACAACTCAGCAGACCTCTATATTCACGATGTCGGTCCCGTGACGGTGCCCTGGGCGGGCTTGCGCTGGCGGGCTTTTGTTGACGACGACACTCTGGGTGCCGCGCCCAAGTCCGCTACGGACATGGTCGCAGTCGGGGACGTGGTTTATCTGCTCCGGACCGTCAATCGGGGCTGGCTCCTCGCCCAACTGCCCGCCGTTCAGGGCGCCCTTGTGGCGCTCGACCCCAAAGACGGGGCCACCGTGGCCCTGGCCGGCGGCTATGATTTCTTCGCGAGCAAGTTCAACCGGGCAGTCCAGGCCAAGCGGCAGCCGGGTTCCTCCTTCAAACCCTTTGTCTATTCAGCTGCTCTGGAACACGGCTTTACCCCAGCCACCGTCATCAACGATGCCCCGATCGTGTTCTCTAACGCAGGCCCGACCGAAGACGAGTGGCGCCCCCAGAACAACACCGGGCAGTTTTACGGCCCCACCAGGTTCCGGGAGGGCCTGGTGCAGTCACTTAACCTGGTGTCGATCCGGATCCTGCTCCGGACCGGCGTGGGTCCAGCCATCCGGCACATCAAGGCCTTTGGTCTGCCGGACAGCGCCATGCCCCGCAATCCGACCATGGTGCTTGGCAGTGGCGCCGTCGCGCCCCGGGATATGGCGGCCGGCTTTGCGGGCTTTGCCAACGGCGGGCATCGGGTGGATCCCTACCTGGTCGAGCGCATCGAGGACTCCCGGGGAACCGTGATCTTCGAGGCGCCCCGCAAGGCAGTCTGTGCGGCCTGCGCCGATCAGTGGGACAGCGCTGCAACACCGGCCGTCTCCGCCGAAGCCGTAGCGGTTCCGGCGGCAGACGGCGACCTGGCAGGTGAAACAGACAACTCGCCCAGGGGGCGACCGGGACAGGAACTCCCCGTTTACAATGACGCGGCAGAGATGATTGCTCACGCGGAGTCCTGGCGCCCTCAGGTCAGTGAGACGCCGGAGTTTCTTGCGGACCAGGAACAGGCGCCGCGAATCATCACGCCGGAAAACGATTACCTGATGTACGACATGATGCGTGATGTGATCCGGAGGGGTACGGGCCGACGTGCCCTGGCTCTGGGCCGGGCCGACCTGGCAGGCAAGACCGGGACGTCCAACGACCGGCGCGACGCCTGGTTCAGCGGCTTCAACGGGGAAATCGTGGCAACTGCCTGGGTAGGCTTCGATCAGGAGCGGACGCTGGGCTCCCGGGAGGAAGGGAGCCGCACCGCCCTACCCATGTGGATTTACTTCATGTCCGAGGCGCTGAAGGGCGTGCCGGAAAGCCCACTGCCCCGGCCATCCGGCATCGTGACCGCGAGAATTTCGGCGGACACGGGGCTGCTTGCGCTGGCCGGCACGCCGGACGGGATTTTTGAGCTGTTCAGGGAGTCAGACCTGGCGAGCCTTGGCACGGACGCGGGGAGCGGCCTCGCGGCAGGCGGCTTAGCGACGCCGATAGCCGATGACAATGAGATCTTCTGACCAGGGAAACCGCCGGGGAGCCGGTCGACCGGCGACGCGGCGCGGGGGGCCTCAGAGGCAGGCACAGCGGCCGGAGGGCCCAGATCATCGCCGCTCGACAGTAGCAGCCGAGGCGGCACGAATCATCCAGGAAGAGGGCCTCACCGACTTCCGCAGCGCGAAAACCAAGGCCGCGCAGCGCCTGGGCCTGGGCCGCAACGCGCCGCTCCCGGACAACGAGGAAATCGAGGCTGCACTGGCAGAGCGCACGCGGATCTTCCACAGCGACACCCAGCCGGAGCTGCTCGCCAGCCTGCGCCACGCCGCTTTTGAGGTGATGCGGGGCCTCGCTGCTTTTCACCCGCGGCTGGTCGGTGACGTGCTCAGCGGCAACGCGACGCCGTACTCCAGTGTGGAGTTGCATCTGTTCAGCGACACTGCTGAGGCCATCGGCAGCGCACTGGAGGGGCTGGGCATTGGCTACCGAGGTATGTCGCGCCGGCTCCGTCTGCGCCGTGACGAGATAGAAGCCTTTCCGGGCTATCGCTTCGCGGCGCACAACCAGGAGTTCTCGGGCACAGTGTTTCCGCTGCGGCTGCGGGGGCATGCCCCGCTAAGTCCGGTGGACGGCCGGCCGATGCACCGCGCCAGCCTTAAGGAACTGGCGGAGCTACTGAAGGTTCCGCCCCTGTAGGAGCGCCTTTAGGCGCGAACGACATCTATCGCGCCTAAAGGCGCTCCTACAACGCGCTCCTACGGAGTTCCGCGCTTGCCCACGTCGACGTAGTCGCGGGTGGTCGGGCCGGTGTAGAGCTGGCGGGGACGACCGATGCGGCCATCCGGGTCGGTGATCATTTCCGTCCAGTGCGCCACCCAGCCGACGGTGCGTGCTATCGCAAACATTACCGTATACATCGACTTCGGAATGCCGAGGGCCCGGTAGATGATGCCGGAGTAGAAGTCGACATTCGGGTAGAGTTTCTTCTCGATGAAATAGGGGTCTTTAAGCGCGATTTCCTCGAGCCGCAGAGCCAGTTCGAAGAGCGGCTGGTTGTGGCCGAGCCGGGCCAGAACCTTGTGGCAGGTCTCGCGGATGATCGTGGCGCGCGGGTCGTGATTCTTGTAGACGCGATGGCCAAAGCCCATCAGGCGGAAGGGATCATCCTTGTCCTTGGCCTTGGCAATGAATTTCGGGATGTTGGCCGAAGTGCCGATCTCCTCGAGCATTTTCAGCACTGCCTCATTGGCGCCGCCGTGCGCGGGGCCCCAGAGTGCCGAGATGCCGGCTGAAATTGCCGAGTAGGGATTGGTGCCCGAGCTGCCCGCCATGCGCACCGTCGAGGTGCTGCAGTTCTGCTCGTGGTCCGCGTGCAGGATAAAGAGCAGATCGAGCGCCTCGGCAGCCACGGGATCGACGTGGTAGGGCTCGGCCGGCACCGCAAAGAACATATGCAGCAGATTCGAGCAGTAGCTGAGGTCATTCCGCGGGTAAGTAAAGGGCTGACCCAGCGAGTGCTTGTACGCCGCTGCGGCGATCGTCGGCAGCTTGGCGATGATGCGGTGCGCGAAAATGTCCCGGTGCCGGGGATTCAGGATGTCGGTCGTGTCGTGATAGAACGCGGACATCGAGGCCACCACGCCTGCCACCATGGCCATCGGGTGGGCATCGTAATGGAAGCCGGTGAACAGCCGGAGAATCGTCTCGTTCAGCATCGTGTGAGTGCGGATCGTGCGATCAAACTCCACGAGCTGGCCCTGACTGGGCAGGTCACCGTAGAGGAGCAGCCAGGCCACCTCAATGAACGAACTCTTGCCAGCCAGTTGCTCTACCGGATATCCCCGGTACATGAGGATGCCCGCATCGCCGTCGATGAAGGTGATCTTGCTTTCGCAGCTGGCCGTCGAACCGTAGCCGGGGTCGTAGGTAAAGAGACCCTCGCCTGTAAACAGATTACGGATATCGACGACGTCCGGGCCGGTTGTGCCGGCGCGGGACTTGAGCTCGAACTCCTTGCCCGAAGTCTTGTCCCTGACGGTGTAGGTCCGTCCGTCCTTCCTGGAGTCGCTCATGATCGTGTCCGGCTGAGTGCGGGCTGAATTGATTCGCGATTATAGGTTAAGGCGCGGAGCGAACGCACCCACCGGAATCACGATTCCAGTCCGGAAGAAGAGCAGGGCAGGCGACCGGCCGGCTGACCGGGGCAGCATCAGCTGGGCTGGCTGTACCGGCGACGGAATTTGTCCACGCGACCGGCGGTGTCGAGGGTCTTCTGCTTGCCGGTGTAGAACGGGTGACAGGACGAGCAGACTTCCACGTGCAAATCACGCCCCAGGGTGGAGCGCGTCAGGAACTCGTTACCGCAGCTACAGGTGACCTTGATGTCGGTGTAGGCAGGATGGATGTCGGCTTTCATGGAGAGTCACCGTAAGGAGCTGTGGGTGGGGCGTCGGGGCGCGAGAGGATAGCCATAAGCCGGCGGGGCCGCAAGGCACCGGGGCGGCCGGGACTTATCCACAGAACCTGTGGATAAGTCTGTGGACAGCCCTGCACCCCCCGCCTTTACTTCCGACAGACAGCGCCAAATCTTAACGTTGGCGAAGTTTTCGCCACACCATCTTTTGCATTAAAAACATGGGCTTGGGCTATAGGCTGAGAGACTCGACTTAGGCTCTGTCACCTATCTGTCTGATATCTGGTGGCCAGGGGACTCTGTGCGGAACCCGGGCTACCTGGGGCCCCCGCCGGACCCCAGCAGAGCCTTTAGCTGCGCCAGGGCCTGGCCCCGGTGGCTGCAGGCATTCTTGGCCAGGGCATCCAGTTCAGCAGCGGCCAGTCCCGTGGCGGGATCCAGAAACAGCGGGTCGTAACCAAAGCCGCCCCGGCCCCGGGCTGCCGTGAGTATCCGCCCTTCCCAAACGCCCTCGGCAATCAGGGGCGACTCGTCCCCGGGACCCCGCAGCCACACCAGGGCACAGCGAAAGCGCGCCGTCCGCAGTTCATCCGGCACTCCGGCCAGCGCTCCCAGCAATCGGGCATTGTTGGCGACATCGTCAGCTTCCGCGCCGGCGTAGCGGGCTGAGCGGATACCGGGCGCACCGCCCAGCGCATCCACTTCGAGCCCGGAATCATCCGCGAGGGCTGGCAGGTTGGTCAGCAGGGCGGCGTGGCGGGCCTTCAGGAGAGCATTGGCAAGAAACGTGGCACCGGTTTCCTCGACAGGCCGGATAGCGAACTCCGACTGGGGTCGTACGCGCCACTCCGCGCCCAGGAGAGCCTGAAACTCCCTGACCTTCCCCGCATTACTGCTGGCCAGTACGAGGTCCGCCATGGCGAACTCAGGAGCGGCGGCGCTGACCAAAGGCGGCGACCGCCGCGCTCTGCGCCTGCATGATCCCGCGCACTCCGGTGGCGGCGAGATCAAGGAGATTGTCCAGTTCGTCCCGCCGAAAGGCATGGCCTTCCGCCGTGCCCTGCACTTCGATGAAGTGGCCGGCTTCGTTCATCACCACATTCATGTCGGTTTCAGCGCCGCTGTCTTCCGCATAGTCCAGGTCGAGTACCGGCTGGCCCCTGAAGATTCCCACAGAGACAGCGGCCACCTGGCCATGGAGCGGACTCGACGCGATGGCTCGCGTGGCGACGAGGCCCTGCACAGCCAGCACGAGGGCCACGTAGCTGCCGGAGATCGCCGCAGTCCGGGTACCGCCATCAGCCTGGAGCACATCGCAATCCAGGGTGATCGTGCGCTCGCCAAGAGCCTCGAGATTGGCCGACGCGCGCAGTGACCGGCCGATCAGGCGCTGGATTTCCAGCGTGCGCCCGGTCTGCTTGCCCTGGGCCGATTCCCGCCGGTTACGGGTATGGGTCGCCCGGGGCAGCATGCCGTACTCGGCCGTGATCCAGCCCCGTCCGGAGTTGCGCAGGAACGAAGGCACGCCGTTTTCAATGCTGGCCGTACAGAGCACGCGGGTCTCGCCAAAACTCGCCAGCACAGAGCCCTCTGCGTGCCGCGTGAAGCCGGTTTCGAAGCTGACGGCCCGAAGTTCTGCCGGCCCTCGACCGCTGGGCCTGGCCGTTACTGGTCCAGCACTCATTCTGCCGCCGCCTTGCGCTGGCCCTTGGCGGGACTCTTGCGGGCGGCGGGCGCCTGACCCGATGTCTGGCCCGACGTCTGGCTCTGGGCAGAACTGGAGCCTGTGCCGAGGTAGCGGAGCGCAGCGGCGGACGTGTTGTCGCTGTAGGGGCCGCAGGCCCGGACGGACTGCTCGCCCAGACGTCGGAGCCCTCCAGCGAGCGCCTCGCCTTCAGCCGCGAGCGAACCGATCCGCTCGTCGCCCAGCCCAGACCAGAGGCCATCCGTGCAGACCAGCAGCACGTCGCCGGGCGCCAGGGGCTTCTGGCGGGTGATGGCCATGCCCGGTAGCCAGGCATCACCACCGAGGCAGCATTCGACAAAATTCCGCATCGGGTGTGCAGCGATCTCTTCTTCGGTGATCACCCCCTCCTGCAGGAGCAGCTCCACGTGGCTGTGGTCGCGGGTGCGCTCCCGGACGGCGCCTCCCCGCAGGTGATAGATGCGGCTGTCGCCCACATGGGCAAAGAAGGCGGCGTCATCCTGAATCAGGCACAAGGCGCAGGTGGCCCGGGGCCGGGATTCGAGGGACAGGCGCGCCCCCAGGGTGACGAGATTCAGGTGGGCCCGCCCGATTGCCAGGTGGAGAAAGCCGATGGGGTCGAACACCGGGTGGGTGATGCGCTGGAACGCATCCCGCACCGTTTCGATCGCCAGCTGGGCGGCCTTGGCGCCGTCCGCATGACCACCCATGCCGTCCACGGCGATCAGGAGCACCGCACGCTCACCCGCGAGGACCTGGACCCGATCCTGGTTTTCCTCGCGATCGCCAATCAGGCTCAGATCTGCAAACTCGACGCGCAAGGGAACTCCGGTGGAAACTCGTGAGCGAATGAAGAGCTGGTGTGTGCCAATCCGGGCCAGCGGAACTACAATGGCCGCTGTCGAAACAACACTGGCGGACCATTTTAAGCGCCGCCCCCAATCGATGCACAGCATTTTTGCCCAAACCGTGGAGGCCGTCGCGTGATCCGGAGCATGACTGGCTTCGCACGAGCCGAGACGACCACACCCCAGGGCCAGCTGCTCTGGGAAGTGCGTTCCATCAATCACCGGTACCTGGAGGTCCAGCTGAAGCTGCCGGACTTCTGCCGGCCATTGGAGACCGACCTGCGCCAGCTCGCCACGAGCCAGCTCGGGCGCGGCCGGGTGGAAGCCAGCCTGTCCCTGCGACCAGCCGAAGGGCGGGCGCCCGCAGCACGGCTCAATGTGCCACTCGTCCGCCAGCTGGCCGGCCATCTGCATGCCGTCGCGGGCGAACTGCGCAGCGCGGCCGCTGTGAGTCCGCTGGACGTCCTGCGCTGGCCGGGGGTGCTGGAGCAGGAAGAGCAGGATCCGACGGCCCTGTTTCCCCTGGTGCTCCAGTCCTTCGAGACGGTGGTGACTGACCTGAACGGTGCCCGGAGTCGCGAAGGCGCCCGGATTCACGACATGCTGGAGCGCCGCCTGACGGAGATCGAAGCCAACGTGGCCGCCGTGGTGGTGCGACTGCCTACCGTGCTGGCCCGGATTCGCGAGCGCATGGCTGAGCGTATTACGGCACTCGGCGTGCCGGCGGACCCGGACCGGCTGGAACTGGAGATCGTCCTGCTCGCCCAGAAGCTGGACGTGAGCGAGGAACTGGACCGGCTGACCGCGCACCTTGCGGAGTTCCGGGACAACGTGCGCTCCGGCGAGCCCGTGGGTCGCCGCCTGGATTTCCTCATCCAGGAACTGAACCGTGAGGCAAACACCCTCGCGTCAAAGTCAGCTGATGCCGAAACCACGCGACACGCCGTCGACACTAAGGTGTTGATTGAGCAGATTCGCGAGCAGGTCCAGAACGTCGAGTGATCCCCGCGGCGTCCTCAGCCGCAAAGAGCCATCCCTCCAGCCGGTCCGCGACCAGCTTGTTGCCCAGCTTCCCCCAGTGGTTGTCACACTCGAGCAGGTACTCCGTGAAGGGCCGGCCCGAGG
>CAMBYH010000036.1 GCA_945872065.1 Arsukibacterium tuosuense | reverse complement strand
GCCACGCTGCTGGGCTGGGGTCTTGCCACCTACGCCTTCAAGCTCGACTACAGCGTGAGTCCCCTGTTGTGGCCGCTGGGCCTGGCGGCCGGCGCGCTGCTCGTGGGCATCACCGGAACGCTGGCGACCCGTCGGGCCGTCAACGAGCCCCCGGTTGCGGTGCTCCGGGACCGGTGAGCGCCGGAGGGAAGCCGCTGTCCTGTGGTGCAGTGATCCTGCGGGATACGACGGGCGGCCTGCGTGTTCTCATGCTGCGTGTCTTCCGCCACTGGGACTTTCCCAAGGGTCTGATGGAGGCCGGTGAGACGCCAAAGCAGACCGCGCTGCGGGAAGTCCGGGAGGAGTCCGGCATTGGGGAGCTGACGTTTCCCTGGGGCGATGTTCACATCGACACCGGCCCCTACAGCCGCGGCAAGATCGCCCGTTACTACCTGGCGTGTACCACCCAGGAAAAGGTTGAGTTGCTGCCAAGCCCGGAAACCGGCCGCCCGGAGCACACCGAGTACCGCTGGCTCAGTCTCAGCCAGGCGCGCCGCCTGGCCACGCCCCGGGTGGTGGGGGTGCTCGACTGGGCCGAGGCTGCAGCTCTAGGAGAGCCGACCGGCGGGATTCCGCCCCATCGCGCCTGAAGGCGCTCCTACAGGGGCTCCTGCTGCTCCAGCTGAGCGCTGCTTCAGGCGCGCAAAACGCACACAGGTTGCGATGAAGCCCAGGGTGATACAGATTTCGCCCAGATTCGAAATCGGCAGCGCGTAGGTGCCGCTACCAAAGGCCCCCGCGGCGACGAACATCAGGCCAGAGCCCACGGCCAGCCAGGCCCAGCCCCGCTGGATCCAGAGGGCAATACCCACCGCCAGCACAATCAGGTTGGTGACTATGGCGACCACCGGTGCATGCTCTCCGCTGGACACGACCTGATCGGTGGGGCTGCAGAGCTGTGCTTCCTTGACGGACGTCGTGTAGCGCACGGTGTCATCCAGACAGGCGATATGCAGGTCCATGCTGAAAATCTTGGGGATGTCGTAGGCGCTCAGGGCTACAGCAACGACGCAGAAAGCCCCCATGACCAGCTTGCCCTGGGCCCACTTGAGGCCGGCCAGGCGCGCCACCGAACCGGCAGCAATGACGAGCAGGGACAGGAGTGACCAGTGCCAGGCAAAGGCGGGTACTGACAGGTTATAGAGCAGGTCACCTTCGCCAATGAAGCGGCCAATGCCGATTCTGAAATTGTCGTAAAAGAGGAGGGTGGCGCCGACGAGGACGACGAGCAAGGCGACCGGCCTGCCGGTTTCGGCCCACAGCTTCCATCCCCACAGCCAGATGCTCAAGTGAATGACGGCGAAGACGAGAAAGATCAGAGACAGCATGTGGGACCCCCTCGTAGGAGCGGCTTTAGCCGCGACGTGCCCGGACTCTACCTCAGGCCACGCGGTTGCGGTGTCCGCCTGACAGAAACGCCTGGATGTTGGCCACGATCTCGTCGAGGGCCCGCTGGCGGGATTCCCGGGCTGCCCAGGCGATGTGAGGCGTGACGATGAGGTTGGGCAGCCGGGCCGCCAGCAGTGGGTGGCCCGCCACCGGTGGTTCCTCCGGCAGGACGTCGATCCCGGCACCACCCAGCTGGCTGCTGCGCAGCGCAGCCAGCAGCGCGGTGTAGTCCACCAGGTCGCCCCGGGCCGTATTGATGAGCACGGCCCCCGGCCGCATGCGGCCCAGGGAGTCCCGGTTGATCAGGTGGTGGGTCTCGGGCGTCAGGGGACAGTGCAGCGACACCACGTCGGCTGCCGCGAGCAGGTCAGGAAGCGGGAGCCGGTCCACGGCCGCACCCGGTTGCTCGCCTGGGCGATCGCCGGCAGGCCGGAGGCTGCGCGCCGCCAGAACCCGCATGCCAAAGGCCCTGCCCACCGCGCCCACGGCCTGACCGAGCTGACCGTAGCCTACGATGCCGAGAGTTCTGCCCGCCAACTCCGCACTCGGAAAGTCGAGCAGGCAGAAGTGCGGGCTCTGCTCCCAGGCCCCCCGCTGCAGCAGCTGCCGGTACTCCTCGAGGCGCAGGGTGAGAGCCAGCAGCAGGCCGAAGACGTGCTGCACCACCGACGGCGTGGCGTAGTTGCGGATGTTGCACACGGCAATGCCCAGCTCCCGGGCCGCGACCAGGTCCACGTTGTCCGCGCCCGTCGCGGCCAGGACAACCAGCCGCAGGCACGGGACGGCGGTGAGGCGGGCCCGGTCGAGACGGACCTTGTTGACCAGCAGGATTTCGCAGTCCGCGATCCGGGTGTTGATCGCGTCGTCCGTGCTCGAACCATAGAGTTCGATACCCGGCAGGGTTGCTCGCAGGGCCGACGTGTTGATGTCAGACGGCCCGAGCGCGTCGAAGTCGAGAAATGCGGCCTTCAACCGGAATCCTGCAGCCCGCGGGCAATCCCGTTGACGCTGGCTATGAGGGCGGCGAAGACAGCTTCATCGCCCGTTTCCCGCCAGCGGCGGAGCAGGTCCACCTGCAGGATGCTCATGGGGTCCACATAGGGGTTACGGAGCCGAATGGAGCGGCGGAGGGTGTTATCCCGTTCCAGCAGTACCTGCTGCTGCTTCACCCGAAGTACAGCCGTGGTGGCGCGTTCGAACTCGTCGGCGATCCGGCCGAAGAATCGCCCGTGGAGCTCCCCGCCCAGCTGCGAGTAGCGCGCAGCGACACCGAGGTCACTCTTGGCCAGGGCGGTTTCCACGTCGGCCACCAGGGTCCGGAAGAAGTACCAGCCGTTGTGCATCGCCTGGAGCTGCTCCTCGCCAAACTGATCCAGCGCAGCGGTGAGGCCCGTGCCAAAGCCGTACCAGCCGGGCAGGATGTTGCGGCTCTGGGTCCAGGCAAAGACCCAGGGAGCGGTGCCAGCCGCAGCCAGTAGTCCGTCGGCAACGCCCGCCTCGAGCGCTGAGCCCCGCCGCATCCGCTCAATGACATCCGCCGGAGTGGCGAGCCGGTAGTAGTCGGAAAAGCCCGGCGACTGCAGAACCAGGGCCTGGTAGTGGGTCCGGGATGCGGTGACCAGTGCCTGCATGGCGCTTTCCCAGTCAGCATGGCCCTCAGCTGCCGGGGGGCCGCCGGGCCGCAGGAGGCCACGCACTCCGGCCGCCAGGGTCTGGTCAAAGGTGCGCAGGGCAATGGCGCGCACGCCGTATTTGTTGGCGACGAGCTCGCCCTGCTCGATCACCCGCACCCCGCCGTCGGCGGTGCCCGCCGGCGCGCAGCCGAGGTCCACATGGGCCTTGCCGCCGCCGGCGCCGATGGCGCCACCGCGACCGTGAAAGAGTGTCAGCTGGACGCCGTCCGTGCGCGCCGTTGCGAGCAGCTCCCGCTGGGCCGTCAGCAGCGCCCAGCGGGCAGAGGCGAGATCGCTGTCGACATTGCTGTCGGCGATGCCGGGCATGGCCGTCTGCTTCTGGCGACGCGCGTTGAGGTGTTCCTTGTACATCGGCTCCGCGTAGAGCTGGCGCATCAGGGCCGCCGCGCCGGCGAGGCCGTGAATGGTCTCGAAGGCCGGCGCGATGTCGAGGGGCACCGTGCCCGTGCGCTTGCGCAGCTCGCCCCACTGGGCAAGGAGCAGCAGCGAGAGGACGTCGTCGACACCCTCTGCCATGCTGATGATGTAGGTCCCGATGGAGCGCTTGCCGTACCGGCGCCTGCAGAACGCGATGGCCTGGAAGATCCCGACGGCGCGCTTGGTCTCGTTGTCCATCTCGCCGGCGGGAGATTCGTTGTCTGCCAGCGCGCGGCGCAGCCGCTGAAGGCGATAGTCAGGCGACTGCTCCAGCCAGCCGGGTTCATTCAGGGCGCGGCCAATTACCTGGCGGTTGGCCACTGCTTCCTGCCGGACGTCCAGCGTCATCAGGTGAAAGCCAAAGGTCTCCACCCGACGCAGCAGGCGCCGCACGGCGAAGAGCCCCGCGTGCTGACCCCGGTTAGCCTGCAGGCTTTCTGCGATAAGCCGGAGGTCCCCGGCCAACTCCTCCGCGGAATCGAAGGGGTACAGGCCCTCCGTTGCCGTGGACTGGAGTCGCGCCATCACCAGCCGGATGAAGACCCGATAGCGCATGCCCCGATGGCCCAGGGGGGTGATCCCGAGGGCGTTGGGGAAGTGCCCTGAGTAGACGCGGATGCGTTCCTCCAGCGCCGGCGAGACAGCAACGCGGCTGGCGCTCTGGCTCATCTTCTCCGCGAGTTCCCGGAACTCCCGGTGGTACAGGTCCAGCACCAGTGAGCGCTGCCGGGCCAGCGTGTCCCGGATGCTCCGCGCCGTGATTTCGTTCCGGCCCACCATGTCGCCGCCAATCCAGGAGGCCATGCGGACCATCACCGGCAGCTCGGTGGCGCGACTGGCTTCACCCCAGACCGCCTCGAGGGCGATCTCGGCGGTTTCATAGACGACTGGGATGACCCGGTAGATGCAGTCCGTGAGGAAGAAGAGGACGTGCTCCCGTTCGGCGGCGACGGTCCGGGCCTCGGCGGGGTGTTCCTCCGTCTGCCAGATCGCCGTGATGTCATCGCGGATGTTGGCGAGATCCGCGGCCAGTTCCCGAGGCGACAGCGCGGGGTTTTGCATGTCGATCAGCCGGCTGACGATATCCTTCTGCCGGCGCAGGATGGTCCGCCGCGTGGGTTCCGTGGGATGGGCCGTCAGCACATGTTCCACCTGCAGGGCGGCGAGGGCGCCCCGGGCTTCTTCCAGCGTGACCCCCGCATCCTTCAGCTCAAACAGGGTGTCCTCAAGGCCGCCGGGCTGCCGGTGCTTGCCCTCCCGGAGGTAGTCGCGCCGGCGCCGGATGCGGTGCACGGTCTCAGCAAGGTTGACCGCGAGAAAGTAGGTGGAAAACCCGCGGATGAAGTCCTGGGCCTCGGCGGCTGACAGGGCGGCGACCAGCGCCTCCAGCCGCTGTGCCCCGGCTGCATCTCCCTCCCGGGCAGCGATCGCCGCGCGCCGGGCCTGCTCCACCCGGCCGAAGAGCGCCGGCCCGCCCTGTTCTTCCAGGAGTTGTCCCACGATGACCCCCAGATCGTGGACGTCCTTGCGGAGCCCGGCGTCCTTGGGGGAAAACTGGATGTCACCGCGTTTTTCGGGAGGGGTGGAGGGAGGGGGCATGGAGCGTCACGTGCTGGGTAGGGGATATCTTAGTCCCATGCGAGCCACTTGCCGATTTCCAGTCGCTTTGGCGGGATATGCGGCTGGCTTGGCTAACCCGGGAGTCACACAGTGAGGTATGACTCTAAAGTTCCAGCCCCAGCGAGGGATGGTCCTGATCTGCGATTTTCGGGGCTTCGAAAGGCCGGAAATGGTGAAGCGTCGGCCAGTAGTCATCCTGGCATCGAACCGGGACACCCTGCAGTTGGTAACTGTGATTCCCCTGAGCCACACCCCACCTCGACGCTACCAAATCTGGCACTACCGCATCGCTGGTCCCCTCAAGCCTCTGGATGAGGGGCCCGCCATTTGGGCCAAGTGCGATCTGCTCTATACCCTGTCGACCGCCCGTCTTGGCCTCATTCGCATCGAGGGTCGTCGGTACGGTCCATTGCGGCTGGCCGCGCCGGACTTTCGGGCGATTCGCAGAGCAGCTGTGGCCTCGCTGGGCAGCCTTTGATTCGCTGCTGGCGTGCTTGACAGCGGCTTGTCCCGTTGGTGTAGGCTTTCAGAGTGCCCGTTATGGGACTTTAGAGACTTCGGCATACTGAGACTGTCGAAGCTGGACTTGGCGGCGATGACAAGCTGCCTTGCCCACAAAAAAATCCGGGGCCCCGACAGGGGTCCTTGTTGTCACCTGGAGAGTTTGAAGCCTTGCTTCTGGCCTCCCAGGAGGCGGTACCGGATTTGGCGCTTGCCCAAGTTTGGTACTGCCACTTTTCATATGGCCCTCGGCGCATTGAGGTCCGAGGGTCGTCTCCCCGAGTTCCCGAGAAGGGGCTTGTGAGACTTCGGCAGATCACGTCTGCTGAAGCTGGACCTGGCGGCGATGACAAGCTGCCTTGCCCACAAAATCTGGGGGCGCCGAAAGGCGCCCCTATTGTCTTGGGGTCTGCGACCCCGTTTCCCCAGTCTCTGGCCATCAGCCGGATGCCCCCACCCACAGCCTTGACGCCCCCAGCAGCCACAGGGATACTTCCCGCATGTTCAAGGCTCCTCAGACTGTTGGCTGGTGGTGGCGATCCTCAGTTCTCTCCGCAAGGAGGGGCTTGGCTTAGCCCGTTGCCTCAACTAAAAGAGCACGAGCAGCCCAGGACCCATCCTCGCGGAAGCGACGATGGGTTTTTGTTTTACGAGGCCTGACTTTTACGAAGCCTTCATATGAACCCACCCTTTGACATAGCTGCCGATCTGGATACCCCGGTATCCACGTATCTGAAGCTGGCACCGCTCAAGCCCCGGTACCTGCTGGAGAGCGTCGAGGGTGGTGCTCATCTGGCCCGCTATTCCTTTTTGGGCTTTGGTGCGGCTGTAGAGTTCCGCCTGGACAGTTCGGGGATGACGGTGGCCGGTGAGCGGCACGACCGGCCGGCCGGGCGGGATGCGCTGCTCGCCGCGCTCCGGACCACCCTGGCCAGGGCACCCCGCCTGGCCCCCGTGATTCCGGACCTGCCCTTCGCTGGCGGCCTGGTGGGCGTTGCCGGCTACGATCTGGTCCGTTACTTCGAGAAGCTGCCCCGGGCGCCGGTGAATCCCAACAATCCGGTAGCCCCGGACGCCGCCTATCTGGCCGCTGAATCACTGCTGATTTTTGACCACCTGACCCGACGTATCGCGCTGCTCCACGCCGGCACGGAGGCCGAGCGTACGGAACTGCGGGGCAAGGTCATCGCACTGTTGCGCGGCGCGCTGCCTCCCGCGCCGCCCAAGGGGAGTCACACGCCGGCAGCCCAGAGTTTCAGTGCGGACGAGTTCAAGCGGGCCGTGGCGGCCAGCAAGGCGTACATCACCACGGGTGATGTTTATCAGCTGGTGCTCTCGGTGCAGTTCACCGGCCGGCACACGCTCTCGCCGTTCGAGACCTACCGGGCCCTGCGCCTGCTCAACCCGTCGCCCTATATGTTCTTCGTGGATCTGGGCGACATCCAGGTGGCCGGGTCGTCCCCCGAGGCTCTGGTGAAGCTGCGCCGCGGGCATGCTTCGCTCCGGCCCATCGCCGGGACGCGCCCCCGGGGCGCCACGCCGGAGCAGGATGTTGGTCATGAGAAGTCACTGCTCGCTGACGAGAAGGAAAATGCGGAGCACGTCATGCTGGTCGATCTGGCCCGTAACGATCTGGGTCGCGTGGCGTCAGCCGGTTCGGTTTACGTGGAGCCCTATCGCTGCATCGAGCGCTACAGCCACGTCATGCATATCGTGAGTGGTGTGCAGGGCGAGCTCGCCACGGGCAAGGATGCCTTCGATCTGTTCGCCGCCGCCTTTCCGGCGGGCACGCTCGTCGGGGCGCCAAAGGTCCGGGCCATGGAACTGATCGACGAACTCGAAACCGTGCGGCGCGGGCTTTACGCCGGCACCGTGGGCTATTTCGGCAGCAACGGCGATATGGACCAGGCCATTGCTATCCGCACGCTGATCTTCCGGGGCGACACCTACCAGTACCAGGCCGGCGCGGGCATCGTCGCCGACAGCATCCCCGAGGCGGAGTATCAGGAGGTCCTGGCCAAGAGCGCCATCCTCCGCAACGCCCTCGCCATGGCGGAGGAGGGCCTGTGAGCGCCAAGCGACCGCAACTGCTGCTGATCGACAACTACGATTCCTTTACCTACAACCTGGTGCAGGCCTTTCTCGTGCTCGGCGCGGACGTTCAGGTGTTTCGGAATGACGAGCTGACCGTGCCCCAGGCGCTTGCCCTGCAGCCCACCCACCTGTGCATCTCGCCCGGACCGGGCCGCCCGGACGATGCCGGCGTGTCCCTGCAGATGCTGGCTGCCTTCGAGCGCCGCGTGCCGATTCTGGGCGTGTGTCTCGGTCATCAGTCCCTGGTGCAGCACTTCGGTGGCCGGATCGTGTCTGCCGACCGCCTGATGCATGGCAAGACCTCGATGATCGACCACGACGGGCGCACGATTTATGCGGGCTTGAGCCAGCCCTTCCAGGCCGGTCGTTACCATTCCCTGGCCGCCGAGGCTGCCAGCCTGCCTGCCGTGCTGGAAATCACGGCCCGCAGTGAGCGGGGCGAGATCATGGGCGTTCGGCACCGGGAGTTGCCCCTCGAGGGCGTGCAGTTTCATCCGGAAAGCGTGCTCACTCCGGAAGGTAACCGGCTGCTGGGCAATTTTCTCGGCTCGTTGGCAGCCACGCCCTCGAAGGCCTCCTGATCCCGATGGGCGGAATCACCACTACTCTTGAGCACCTGCTGGCGCGGATCGACCTGTCCGAGGCCGATGCAGCGGATTTGATGCGCGCACTGACGGACGACAACCTGCCACCGGCAATGGCCGCTGCCCTGCTGGTCGCCCTGCGGGCCAAGGGGGAGACCGCGGCGGAAGTCCGGGGCTTCGCCACCGCCATGCGCGGCCTGGGCCGGCGCTTCGACCTGCCGCCCGGGCTCCCCGCCGCCGACATCGTGGGCACCGGTGGCGATGGGTCCGGGAGCCTGAATCTGTCCACCGGCGCGGCGCTGCTCGCGGCCGCCTGCGGGTTGCCGATCGTCAAGCACGGCAACCGCTCCGTCTCATCGAAGTCCGGCAGTGCCGACGTGCTGGAAGCCCTCGGTATCCGTCTGCCGGCAGACCCGGCCGCCGCCCGCGCCCTCTTCGACGCCACCAACTTCACGTTTCTGTTCGCGCCGAACTTTCACCCCGCCATGAAGGCCATCGCGCCCGTGCGCCGGGCGCTCGGGGTGCGTACCGTCTTCAACATCCTGGGTCCGCTGACTAATCCGGCGGCACCGCCCTTTGGCCTGATCGGCGCCTTCGATGTGCCCACGGCCCGACTCATGGCGGACACGCTGGCGGGGATGCCGATGCAGCGCTGTTTCGTCGTGCATGGCGAGCCGGGGTGGGATGAGGCCACGCCCGTGGGGCCCTTCACGGTCTTCGACGTGCGACCGGGCAGCGTGCGCCGCCACCGGCGCGACCCGGCGCATTACGGTCTGCCCCGCTGCACGCCGGACGATCTGGCCGGTGGGGACGCCGCAGAAAATGCGCGGGCCATCGAGGCGGTGCTGACCGGCCGGGACTCAGGTCCCCACCGGGATGCCCTCGTGCTGGGTGCCGGCCTCGCCCTGGATCTGACTGGCCGGGCCCGCGGGCTGCGCCGTGGGATCGAACTGGCGCGCCGGACCCTCGCGGGCGGCGGCGGCACAGCGCTGCTTGACCGACTGCGGGCCCACACCCCATGAGCAGCCGGGAGCCCAACTTTCTCGCGCGCATGGCGGCCAGCAGCCGCCTGCGGTCCGACGCTGCGGAAGCCCGCCGGCCCGCTGGCTCCCTGGCCGAGCGTGTGGGACGACTCCCGCCCCCGCCGGCGCTCCGGCTCTCGCCCCAGGGCTTCGACCTGATCGCCGAAGTGAAACGCCGCTCGCCGTCGGCGGGCAGTCTCGCGTCGGGCGCCCTGCAGATCGCGGCCCAGGCCCGCAACTACGTGCGCGGTGGTGCCGCAGCGCTCTCCGTGTTGACCGAGCCCGACGAATTCGCCGGCGACCTCGCCCATCTGAAAGAGGTGGCAGCGGCTGCTGCCCCCGTGCCGGCCATGCGCAAGGACTTTCTGGTTTCGCCCTACCAGCTGCTCGAGGCCCGCGCGGCCGGTGCCGGTGGCGTCCTGCTCATCGCGGCGATCTTCGACGACCGGGCCCTGCGCGCGATGCTCCGTGCCACCCATCAGTTGGGTCTGTTTGCCCTGGTCGAGGTGTTCGATCAGGCCGATCTGGAGCGCACCGTGCCCGTCATTCACGCTGCGGGTCCTGCCGTGGAGAACGGCCGCTGCCGGACGCTGCTAGGGGTGAACTGCCGGGATCTGCGCACGCTGCAGGTGGACTTCGGCCGCTTTGCCGCCCTTGCGTCGCACCTGCCCCGGGGGGTCCCCGCCGTGGCCGAAAGTGGCGTCGAGTCCGTGGGTCAGGCCGCGCGAGTGGCCGGCCTGGGCTACGACGTAGCCCTGGTGGGCACCGCCCTCATGCGGGCGTCGGACCCCGGGCGCCTGGCGACTGAGCTCCTCGAAGCCGGCCGCGCTTCGGCTTTCGAAGCCTGCCGCATACCGGCACGAACGTGAGAGTTTTTGTGAAGATCTGTGGTCTCTCGACTCCCCGCGCCGTTGCAGCGGCCGTGAGCGCGGGTGCGGATGCCATCGGTTTTGTCTTTGCTGAATCTCCGCGGCAGGTCACGCCGAAACGTGCCAGAGAGCTCTGCGCTGCCGTGTCGCCCGTGATCATTCGCGTGGCTGTCATGCGTCACCCGGCAGCGGCGGACTGGCAGGGAGTGGCTGAGGAGTTCGAGCCGGACTGGCTGCAGACGGACGCAGTAGATTTTGTCGGGCTGGACGTGCCCGAGAGATTTGGCCGACTATCCGTCTATCGCGACACGCCGGCACTGGACGTCACGGCTATGCCGACGGACGAGCCCGTGCTCTTCGAGGCCCCGGCCAGCGGGGCGGGTGCCCGGGCAGACTGGCAGCGGGCGGCGTCCCTGGCCATCGGCCGGCAACTGATCCTGGCCGGTGGGCTGACGCCGGACAATGTGGGTGAAGCCATTACCACCGTCCGGCCCTGGGGCGTGGACGTGAGCAGCGGCGTTGAATCGAAGCGCGGTGTGAAGGATCTGGGGCGGATTGCCGCCTTCCTTCAGGCGGTGCGGGAAGCAGAACAGGCACATCTCCATGCAGACTGAAGAACTCCTCCCGGCCCAGCGCGCGGATCTCCTGCGCCGCCTCGTGGCGGGCGAACTGCCCGACGCCCGGGGACGCTTCGGGCCCTTCGGCGGCCGGTACGCGCCGGAAACCCTCATGCCTGCCCTGCAGCGGCTTGAAGAGGGCTTGCAGCGGTTTCTCAAGGACGCCGATTTTCAGGCGGAGCTCGGGCGGGAACTCCGGGACTGGGTCGGTCGCCCCACGGCACTCAGTCCGGCCCCGACGCTGAGCAGGCGCTGGGGCGCCACGGTCTATCTCAAGCGGGAAGACCTCGCCCACACCGGCGCCCACAAGATCAACAACGCGCTGGGCCAGGCGCTGCTGGCGAAACGCCTCGGCGCCCGGCGGATCATCGCGGAGACCGGGGCCGGCCAGCACGGCGTCGCCACTGCCGCCGCCTGCGCCCGGGTGGGTATGCCCTGCATCGTCTACATGGGTGCGGTGGATGTGCAGCGTCAGGCGCCCAACGTGGAACGCATGGTGCAGCTCGGTGCGGAAGTTGTGCCCGTGAAAAGCGGTGACCGGACCCTGCGGGCGGCGATCGACGAGGCCTTCCGGGACTGGGTCTCCGATCCGAACGGCAGCTACTACCTGCTGGGCTCCGCAGTGGGTCCGCACCCTTACCCGTTGCTGGTCCGGGAGCTCCAGTCCGTCATCGGCCGGGAGGCCCGTGCCCAGTTCATCGAACGCACGGGCGGGCTCCCCGATGCAGTGTTCGCCTGCGTGGGTGGCGGGTCG
The DNA here is from genome assembly GCA_945872065.1 of Arsukibacterium tuosuense. Taxonomy (GTDB): domain Bacteria; phylum Pseudomonadota; class Gammaproteobacteria; order Steroidobacterales; genus SHZI01. The sequence goes on along the minus strand of CAMBYH010000036.1, from coordinate 11,683 downwards.
AACGCCATCGGCCTGTTTCATCCGCTGGTGGGCGATGCCTCGGTGGAGCTGATCGGTGTGGAAGCCGGCGGTCGCAGTGCGAAGCTGGGCGAGAACGCCGCGACCCTGGCCACGGGCCGGCCCGGCGTGCTCCACGGCACCTACTCCATGCTGCTGCAGGACAAGGAAGGACTCGTGCAGGAGACCCATTCGATTTCGGCGGGGCTCGATTACCCGGGCGTTGGTCCGGAGCACGCGCTGCTCCGGGCGATCGGTCGCGTGACCTATGTGAGCGCTACCGATGACGAAGCCCTGGATGCGCTCCGGGAGTGCTGCTCGGCCGAGGGCATCCTGCCTGCCATCGAGACAGCCCATGCCTTTGCCGGCGCCCGGAAGTGGGCCGCGACTCATCCTGGCAAGACGCTCCTGATCGGCCTGTCCGGCCGGGGCGACAAGGACATGCCCACTTTGTCCCAGGTGTTCGGTGGCGCCAAGAAGATTCTGGCGGAGGCCGGCGAATGAACCCTCCCCAGCCAATCCGGGCGCGGGACAAGATCACCGCCGCCATCCGCAAGACCACCGCGGCCGGCGGCACAGCGTTGGTGCCCTACATCACTGCTGGCTATCCAGAGAAAGACCGCTTCATTGCCACCCTCAAAGCCATTGCGGGGGCGGCAGACGTGGTGGAAGTGGGTGTGCCCTTCAGCGACCCGATGGCAGACGGCGTAACGATCCAGCGGGCCAGCCACACGGCGATTGCCGCCGGGGTGAACCTGCGCTGGATACTCCGGGAGCTGACGGCGGCCGGGCCCTTCGCGGCCCCCATCGTGCTGATGAGCTACCTGAACCCGCTGTTGAATCTGGGCTACCGGGAGCTGGCGGCCGCGTCGGTGCCTGCCGGAGTGTGCGGCTTCATCGTGCCCGACCTGCCCATCGAGGAGAGCGCGGATATTGCTGCAGCGCTGGACGCCCAGGGTCTCGCGCTGATCCAGCTGGTGACGCCCGCGACACCGGCCGAGCGTCTGCAACGACTGTGCGCTGCGAGTCAGGGTTTTGTGTACGCCGTCACCGTGACCGGCATTACCGGTGGCGCGAAGGAATTGCCCGCTGAAGTCACCGGCTATCTCGATCGGGTGCGGGCGCTGGCCACCTTGCCCGTGTGCGCCGGCTTCGGCGTGCGCCGGGCGGAGCAGGTGCGCAATCTCGCCCCCCACACGGACGGCGTCGTGGTCGGCTCGGCGCTGGTGGAGCAGCTGGAAAGCGGCGGCGACCCGGTGGTCTTCCTGAAGGCGCTGCGCGCCTAGCGTTCGCCGACGCTAGACGTTTTCCTGGCGCAGCAGCTGGAGGTGGGCCATGGATGACCCCAGATCTTCCCCGGTAACGGTGGTTTGGGGTACCACCCCGCTCAGGGCGTGCTATCCGGAGGGCCTTTTAGTCGGCTATCTTCGACGGGTCAGTCTCGCTTGAAAAGCCTGGGTCAACCATCGGTGGAGCGGAATGCCCTGCTGACTGCTCAGAGCCGCAGGTCAGGCGTACGCTTGACGGCCGGCTTCTTTGGAAGTTGACAGGCGAGAGCGTTGTCACAGTAGTATTCCGCGTTATGAGTCCCGGGCCAACAGGACCGCAGGCATCGTTCGACGAGGCTGAACGGCATCGAAGGCGCCTCATACGACATCTGAACGAGCTGACGCTTCACCTGGCGATCATCATGCTGTTCGGCATCGCAATGACCATCGCTGCGATCAAGGGCTAGGGATCCTGACGCTCGGGCTGGAACAGCCGTAGTGTCTGTGGTGGCGTTGAATCGCCCATCCTCTGGCACATAGTCGAGGCCTTTCCGGCCGCGCAACCCCGCTGAGCCTGGCTTGTAGGAGCGCCATGGGGTGCGACTGCCTCGACAATCCCTGTCCGGCTCCATGGCATCCTCGACGCCCAGCATTTCCCAGGGTTCTGGTGAGTGATCCGGACTGACGGCAACCAGCGACGGCAGTAAAGTCCGCGTACCAGGTCCCGCACCTCGCCCTGCTATCATTGCTAGCAATGGCAACTGCCGGGAGCGTGACGTGGCACAGCTTGTAGTCAGAAATCTTTCCGAGGAGCTGGTAAGGGCATTGAAGCAGCGCGCTGCCAAGCACAATCGGAGTGCCGAGCAGGAGCATCGGGAGATCCTGCAGGCGGCATTGCGCAGCTCGCGGCGGCGCAGCCTGGCGGACGTGCTGGGTACCATGCCGAACGTGGGGGACGACCGGGATTTTCTCCGGAAGCAAGCCGACCGGCGAGGGTGACCGTGTACCTGGTTGATACCGACGTGATCAGCGAAGCACGCAAGGGTGAACGCGCCAATGCGGGTGTCAGGACTTTTTTTCGCATGGCCAGTCGTGATGGCTCCGCGCTTTTCCTGTCGGCTGTCACCGTTGGCGAACTCCGGCAGGGAACGGAAATCATCCGGTATCGTGGGGACAAGCCTCAGGCGGCACGGCTGGAGCGCTGGCTGGACCGCATTACCAGCGACTATGCGGACTCAATTCTTCCGTTCGACGAAGACACCGCGCAGGTCTGGGGCCGCTTGCGCGTCCCCCATCCGGAGAACCCCCTGGACAAGCAGATCGCGGCAACGGCGCTGATCTACGACCTGACCGTAGCCACCCGCAACACCGGCCACTACGAGCCGACGGGCGTCCGGGTCGTGAACCCGTTTACCTGAGGGCGCTGCGGGCCTCAGCTCGGCGTCTTCAGGAAGGTCTCCACCGTACCGGTGCGCTTCATGGTCAGCGGTTGTCCGCGCCGGTCCAGGGCCTTGCCCATGGCCACCCGGATCCAGCCCTCGCTGACGCAGTACTCCTCCACGTCGAACCGCTCCTTGCCGTTCAAGCGGATGCCGATGCCCTGGGCCAGGAGCGCTTCGTCGTAGAAGGGGCTCCGGGGGTCGGTGCTCAGGCGATCGGGCAATGACTCGGTCACGGTGGCTTTCATTGGCTCGGGACGGCCGCCATGTTACCAGCATCGATTCTCCGGGCCCCCGGGTCGCGCTGCCCGGGCAGGTACCGGAGTCGGCTGCCTTAGTGCCCGCTCCTGCGCCGCAGGCGCTCAGTCATTACCCGCATGATCTGCAGAGCGAATTTCGGCGTCTGTTCGATTAGCCGCAGGAAGCGTTTCTCGCCGATTGCGGCGAGCTTGCAGTCAGCAGCGGCTATTGCCGTGGCGCTTCGGGGTTCTGAATCGATGAGGGCCATTTCCCCAAAAATCTCACCGGCACCGAGGCGATCAACCACAGCGCCATCGAAGTGGATTTCGACGGCCCCCTCGACGATTACGAACATACAGTCACCGGGATCGCCCTTCCTGAAGATGGGGTTTCCAGAACTGCAGGAGCGAACGTCCGGCTCCCGGCTGAAGAGGTCAAAGGAGGTCATGAAAAAGTTTCCCGATTGTTACCAAACAGTGACGCTACCCATGCAATATTGCGATTCCGTGAATATCCGACTGACTGTCGGCATACGCCGGGGCACGCTATCCGGAGATACTTTGGATGGCCTATCCTCGGGCATCGCAACCAACAATACAGAGGTCCCCGTAATGGCAAACCCCGTTTCTTCCCGGTTGCGCACCGGGTGGCGTCTGGCCTGGTTCGCAACCGGCCTCCTGTCGCTCTCCACCGCCCTGGCCGGTGGCCACAAAGCGATCGGCGCCCGCGTCGAACCGGCAGTGCCGGAGGAGGTGCGCACTGGCGTGACAGCCCTCGTTGAGGAAACCGCCAACCGCTGGAACTCCCAGGACTACGCCACCTTGCTCGGGCTGTGGGACCCCGCTGAGGCCTACCCCACGTACCTCGCCGAGGAGCAGGCCGAGTGGTTTGTGGGCTGGGACCGTCTGCGGGGCTATCTCGACCCGCCGCGGCCGGTACCGGTCATCGAGGCGATCCGGATGTTTGCCGAAGATGTTCGCGTCAAGCAGATCGCGCCGGATCTGGCCATCGGTATCTGGAACTGGCACTTCGAGATGAAGACCATCGGCAGCAATCCCATTGGCGAGGACGTGCGGGTGAGTGGCGTCTTCCGGAAGACGGCGGAGGGCTGGCGGTTTATCCACTACGCTGAATCACCGAAGACCGCGGCCGTGTACCTCAGTGACCTGATGGAAAAGGAAGTCCGGCCCGGCTGGGACGAGTTCTTCGAGCAGGCGAAACAGCGCAAGCGCGAGGTTGCCAAACGCAAGCAGCAGCAAGCCCGCTAGGTGCCCGCGACGTCTAAGCTGGGGCGTCCCCCGACATTGGAAGGAAACGCGATGCAGATCTCACCACGCCCACCGGGCCAGTTCATGGCCATCGTCGGCCTCGCGGCGATTATTGGCCTGTCCGCCTGTACCCAGGAGCAGCAGAACAAGTTCGGCCGGGGGGTCCAGAACTGGACGGGCACCGACGGGGTGCTGGATATCTATGCGGGCGAGAAACTGGCCATGCGCTTCATCCAGATCGACAAGATGACCACCGGCATTGGTACGTCAGACGACCAGCCCCGCTCCTTCCGTTACGGTTACGGGGTGGTGGACGAAAACTTCAACTGGCTGCAGGACCCGGGCGAGAAGAAGGTCTACTTCGAAGTCAGCGATTACTCAACGAGCTACGTGTTCTACGAGAACTACAAGGACTAGGTGGCGGCCACAGTCGCCCGCGACCTCTGGAACTCCCGCGCCATTGCGGGACCCGGCGCGTAGATCCTCACGAGCACGGCCGCGACGAGCACCACCAGGTTCATCAGGCCCAGCAGGACGAACGGCGCCCGCGGATCGATGCTGTCGAAGATGGACCCGCCGATGCCGCTGGTGATCAGGATCCCGAGGGCGCCCGCCACGCTGAAGGCGCCAATCACCGAGCCCCGCTGTGCCGCCGGCGCTTCCTTGCCGATCAGCTGGGTTGAGCCGAGCAGCGCGCTGATCTGTCCCACGCCGAGCAGCAGGTAGCCGCTGGCCGCCAGGCCCATGCAGATAGCCAGGCCGGTCACGCGGTGAAAGCGGTCCAGCAGGAAGATGGCGATGATCGCGAAACCCAGGCCTGCGGACTGGGGATGATGAAGGGTATCCGGCCCGCTTCCAGCGCTGCAGCGGTGTCCATGCCACTGTTGACTGCAGCCACCTTGCCCCAGACCCACGGAATAGATGACCCGGATGAGTGCCAGTTCGGTTTCCGAGGTGGCGTAGGGGAACAGGGCGTAGCTCAGTGCCAGGCAGGAGAAGCCAAAGGCGTAGACGGCGCGCCGGCCGATCCGGTCCGAGAGCACCCCCAGGGGGGTGAAGATCAGCATCAGGACGACTTCGGTATAGACGTTGAGCCGGCCGACCATCGCCCCCTGCTCGGTGATGGGGACGCCCAGCGCCGTGCTGAGCACGTAGGGGTGGCAAAGGCATCAAAGGTGGCCAGGCCGATGGTGGCGAAGGCCGCGTAGAGGAGAACCCACACATGACGGGGGACCACGCCGGTCTCCAGCTCGATGAAGCCAAAGCGTTGTCCTGTGGTCATCACTATCCTATTAACACTGTATAAACAGTCACTATACTTTAGGCTTTCCAAACCAGAGGGTTAGAAGGCCTGTAGCACCCAGCAGCCAGCCCACCCACAGGGGGGGCGTGTCCAGTCCCAGCCACACCGCCCCGGCGATCACCAGCGCGCCGCCGGCCGTGGCCCTGTAGCTCCCACCCGGCGACCCCGCCTGCCCGCCAGCGGGCCCGGAACTCGTGGTGGGTGGCGGACCTGCCGGGCGCTCCAGCGTATCGTCCACCAGCCGTCGGGCCACCAGCGGCAACTTCTCCAGGGCGTAGCGCAGGTCCGGCCACTCCCGGCGCAGGCGCCGGAGTGTCGCTGTCGGCCCGGTTTGCTCGATCATCCAGGCCTTGAGCACCGGCTTGCCCGTCTTCCAGATATCCAGGTCGGGGTAGAGGATCCGGCCCAGGCCCTCGATCTGGACCAGGGTCTTCTGCAGCAGGATCAGCTGGGGCTGCACCTCCATATTGAAGCGCCGGGCCACGGCGATCAGCTGGAGCAGAACCTGACCGAACGAGATTTCTTTGAGAGGCTTACTGAAGATGGGTTCGCACACGGTCCGTATGGCGGATTCAAGTTCGTCCACCCGCGTGCCCGCCGGCACCCACCCGGAGTCCACGTGGAGCTTCGCCACCCGGTAGTAGTCCCGCTCGAAGAAGGCGAGGAAGTTTTCTGCCAGGTAGCGCCGGTCCCGCTCGTCCAGGGTGCCGACAATGCCGAAGTCCACCGCCGCGTAGCGCGGCTCAGCCGGGTTTGTGGCGTCCACGAAAATGTTGCCCGGGTGCATGTCGGCGTGAAAAAAGTTGTCCCGGAAGACCTGGGTAAAGAAGATTTCCACGCCGTTGGCCGCCAGCTTCGGGATGTTCACGTTGGCTGCCCTTAAGGCCTGCATGTCGTCCACCGGAATGCCGTGGATGCGCTCCATGACCATCACGCCCGTGCGGCAGTAGTCGAAGTAGACCTTCGGTACGTAGATCAACGGTGAGCCCTGCCAGTTGCGGCGTAGCTGGTTGGCGTTGCCCGCCTCCCGGAGCAGGTCGAGTTCGTTCAGGATCGTCTTCTCGTACTCGGCGACCACTGCCTCGGGCCGCAGCCGCCGCGCCTCGGGCCACCAGCGCTGGGCCAGCCGGGCCAGCGTGTACATGACCTCCAGGTCCTGCTCGATCAGCTGCCGGACCCGGGGTCTCAAGACCTTCACCACCACGTCTTCCCCGGTATGCAGCCGGGCCGCGTGGACCTGGGCGATGGAGGCGGCCGCCAGCGCTTCCCGGTCGAAACTGGCAAACACGGTTTCCGCAGGCGCACCAAAGTTGCGTTCCACCTCAGCCAGCGCCTGTTCGGCTGGAAACGGCGGCACCTCGTCCTGGAGCTTGCAGAGTTCCTGCCCAACATCCGGTGGCAGCAGGTCCTGGCGGGTGGAGACGGACTGGCCGAACTTCACGAAGATCGGACCCAGATCCTCCAGGGCCTGGCGGATCCGGACCCCCCGGGCAGCAGTCTCCTGGCCGCCACGGCTGGCCGGTAACAGCCAGCGCGCCGTGGTGGACAGCGCCGAGCCGGCCAGCAGCTCGCCGATACCGTGCCGGATGAGCACCCGCCGGATCGCAAGCAGGCGGACGAGGAGCTGGACGCGATTCAAGACGCCGGGTCCTTCAGGCGCTCCTGCAGCCGGGCGACGCGGGCTTCCGCCCGTTCCACATCGTTCGTCACCCGGTCCACGTCGCTAAAGAATTCCTCCACTTCCATGCGGGTCGGGAGCGTGCGCCGCTCTTCCGTAAAGTACTCGCCGACACTGCGGGACAGGGATTCGGCGGTGCGCAGGCTGAAGTCCGCGAAGCCCCGGGCGAGATTGCCGAACTGGTGGGCGAGGGGGTCCCCCACCAGTCTCGCGAGCTCCTCCGCCAGGTCGGGCCGGGCCATGTGCAGCAGATCCCGGAACTGGTTGGCCACATCGGTGTCGCCGGTCATGCGCACTTCGCCCTCGCGGATGAGTTGCTGAGGGTCGCCGCCCAGCAACCGGAGCATGGCGAGGGGAGAGCCTGCCAGCGTGGCCGCTGCGGAGCCCTCGCCACCGCCGGACAGGCGTAGCTCGCCGTCCCGGGCCGTGAGGCGCAGCACCAGCGGCGTGCCGTCCAGGCGCACATCCAGTGCCTTCCCTTCGAGCGCGGCGGCCATGGCCTGGGCCGTGGAGGACAGCCCGATGCCGCGGTTGATCAGCAGTTCGATGGGGCGCAGGGCGGCGGCGGAGAAGGGGAGGTCCATAGTTTGAGTCAGTACTTGTAGCCCAGATGCAGCGCCACGATACCGCCGCTCAGGTTGTGATACTGAACATCCTCCAGGCCCGCAGCCGTCATCAGGCCCCGCAGGGCTTCCTGGCCCGGGTGCATCCGGATCGACTCGGCCAGGTAGCGGTAGCTGGCCGCATCCTTCGCGACCACCTCGCCCAGCCAGGGCAGGATGCGGAAGGAATAGAGATCGTAGACGGGCTCGAGCAGTGGCACCGCCGGTTTCGAGAATTCCAGCACGAGGAGCCGCCCGCCGGGCCGCAGCACCCGGGCCATTTCCAGGAGGGCAGCGGGCTTGTCCGTGCAGTTGCGCAGCCCGAAACCGATCATCACGCAGTTGAAGGTGCCATCGGCAAAGGGGAGGTGTTCCGCGTCTGCCTGCAGGCTGTTGACCGTGGCGAAGTGGCCGTCATCCACCAGTCGTCGCCGGCCCTGCTCCAGCATCTGGCGATTGATGTCCGTGTGGCACACCAGCCCCGCCAGGCCGACCTGCTCCGCCATGGCCGCGGACAGGTCGCCGGTGCCGCCGGCCACATCCAGGGCCCGGTCTCCCGGCCGGAGTCCAGTCCGGCCCAGGGCGAAGCGCTTCCACAGGCGGTGCAGCCCCCCCGACATCAGGTCGTTCATCAGGTCGTAGTTGACGGCCACCGAGTCGAACACGGCCCGCACCCGCTCAGCCTTCTCGGCGGCGGGCAAGGTCTCGAAGCCAAAGTGGGTTTGTTCCATAGACAGATTGAGGGTACCGGGCACGGCTATCCTAGCTGACGCACCCGCTCGAACAGCAACACCGCGGCGTGGGAGGTCAGGGGCTGAGCTTCTCCAACGCCGCCACGGTGTCCGGTCCGAACCCCGCAGTGAGACGCCTCAGCAACCCGAAGTCGAGGATTTCGGCGGCGGCGAGGGCATAAAAAACCCCCCCGGCAGGGTGCCGGGGGGTCTGTTCGCAACGCAGCCGCGGATCAGAAGTTCCAGGCTACGCCGACACTCATGGAAACCGTCGAAGTGGTAGCGCTGAATGGGGTGGGAATATCGTCCTCGGTATTGACCGTGTCCTGGTACGTGGTGGCGCCAAAGTTCGCGTACTGGACCTGCAGCCGGCCGGACAGACGGTCGGTGAGCATCGCCTCGATGGCACCGGCGATGGCGAAGCCGACCTCGGTACCGGATTTAGTGAAGCGGTCGCCATCGTCATTGTTTTGGAACTCCAGGTCGGCCCAGGCCGGACCCACACCGACGAAAATCACGGCGTTATCCACAGCGACACCCACCCGACCCAGCAGGGCGCCGGTGTAGTTGATATCGGTCGTCAGCGTTTCCGAGCCGTCAGGTTGGCCAACGTTGGAGACGTCGCTGTTGTCGACGTAATTGAGTGCGAGCTCAACACCGTACACCAGCGCACCGCGCTGCCAGTTGTAGCCACCGAAAGCAGCGACCGAAAGATTATCGTCCGTCAGTGCGCTCATATTCTCGTTGTCGTAGTAATCGTTCAGGTCACCCTAATCCGTGTTTGAGTGGACATAAGCCAGCTGGCCGCCGGCATAGAAACCGGACCAGTCCGCCGCCGCAGCGGTGAACGATAAGCTGGTAGCGCAGATACCAGCCAAGAGGGCAGTTTTTGCGATTTGCATGAATCAATTCCTTCTGGAACGTCAGTAGTGACTAGACAATATTGGGGGGAATGCCCTTAAGTGCCCGCCGAGGCATACTGCAGCGACGCGTTGTGTTAAAGCCTCAAACCCTATTCTCATCTCAACAGCCGAAAAGGCGGTGGGTCCTCGCGACGTCGAATGGCCGGGCACCCAGACCGGGGCCATGCCCTGAAAGATGCCGTGAACCGGGGCCTGCGGCAGCCTGGGAACTGCCCAGACCGGCTGGCTGAACCCGAGAAACTCAAGGGCGGCTGGAAGCTCACCGGCCCGGCGCTCGAGGACGGCAAGCGCCGGGCGGCGGCGGTCAGGTGCGGGCCATCGCCTGTCTCGAGGATCCCGTGGTCATCGGGAAGATTCTGGCGCACCTGGCACCACAGCGGCTGGCGTCAGTCAGTACGGTCCCGCCGCTGCCGCCGCGCGGGCCGCCACGTCAGGGCGGGCTGGAGTGGCGTTAAGAGCGGATGGCCATCAGCCGGAGGGGCGCCGGCTCGACGGCCTGAGAGGCATCGGTAGCCAGGGGTGTTTTCTGCCTATAATCCGGACATGCGCCTCCGAACCCTCATCGAAAACACGCCGAACGTGGCTATCCAGGGTTACGACCTCGACGGACGCATCACGTTCTGGAACAACACCTCTGAACACCTGTACGGATGGTCCGAAGAGGAGACCATTGGCCGTACGATGGACGGTTTCATCTTCACCAAAGAAGAAGCCGACGCTTATCGTCAAATGCTCGCCAACGTTTACAAAACGGGCACGCCGGTTCCGCCGACCGAGTTCACACTTCACTGCCGTGACGGCACGGAATGCGTGGTTCTATGCACAGTCTTCCAGATTTCGGCGGAGGGCAAGCAGCCCGAATTCTGCTGCATGGACATCGATATCACCGAGAAGAAGCGGCTCGAGGAACAACTGGCGCAGGGGCAGCGCGTGGAGAGTCTCGGGCGGCTCGCGGGCGGTATCGCGCACGATTTCAACAATCTGCTGACGACGATCATCGGCAACGCGGAGCTGGCCGATCGCGTCACCGCCGATCCGAAGATCCGCAATTATCTCAGGCGCATTGTCGAGGCATCGAACCGGGGCGCGGTGCTCACGCAACAGATTCTCACCTACGCGCGAAAGCAGGTCATCAATCCCAGGCGCGTCAACATCAACGAGCTGCTGCTGAAACTCTCCGCGTTGCTCTCGCGCCTCATCCGCGAGAATATCGAGTTCCAGATGGTGCTTGCGCCGGACCTCGCGCCGACCATGCTCGACCCGCTGCAGCTCGACCAGGTGCTGATGAACCTGGTGGTCAACGCGCGCGACGCGATGCCCAACGGCGGCCAACTGACAGTATCGACCGCGAACGCCCACGTGATGCCCGAGGAGCACGGCGATGGGCTCGAAGCCGGCAGCTACGTCGAGCTGACCGTGACGGACACCGGCTGCGGCATCGCGCCGGAGCACGTGCAGAAAATCTTCGAGCCATTCTTCACAACCAAGCCGGTCGGAAGCGGGACGGGGCTGGGACTTTCGACCTGCCTTGGCATCGTCAAACAAAACGGCGGGTACATCGAGTGCCGCAGCGAGATAGGCAAGGGCACATCCTTTTACATTTACTTCCCGGTCTGCAACGGCTCGGAATTCAGCAAGTCGGGCCTGCACACTCAGCCCGCCATCACCAAGCACACGGTCGTGCTCGTCGAGGACGAGGACCTCATCCGCGAACTGAGCGGCGAGGTGCTTGAAGAGGAAGGCTACAATGTGGTGCTCGCGCGAAACAGTGACGAGGCGATCAAATACGCCGAGAACGCGAGCGCTGCAATCGACATTCTGGTGACGGACGTCGTGATGCCGAAGACCAGCGGAACCGAACTGGCGCAGGTTCTTCGCAAGCGCCGCCCGGACCTGCCCGTACTGTTGATGTCTGGATATTCGGAGGTGTCGGTAGGCGCGTTAGAGCAGGGCGATCCGCGCACGGACTTTATTCCGAAACCGTTCACGCCGTCAGGGCTGGCTGCCAAAGTCCGCTCAATGTTAGAGCGCTGGGCGCAACCCAAATAATTACGCGCCGGAAGCGTTAGTGACGGTTCGCGTCTTGTTTGCGACAGGCATTGCCATCTCGGGAAACTCATCGCCCTGGCGCGGAAGTTTGCGGGCGCCTGCGAGCGACGGCCCCGGATCAGGCAGCAGTCGCGGCGGGCGGGCGACGCCAATCGTCGGGGCTTCTGCCCGAGCTGGGGGGCGCG
>CAMBYH010000035.1 GCA_945872065.1 Arsukibacterium tuosuense | reverse complement strand
GCGAGCAGGTCCAGAACGTCGAGTGATCCCCGCGGCGTCCTCAGCCGCAAAGAGCCATCCCTCCAGCCGGTCCGCGACCAGCTTGTTGCCCAGCTTCCCCCAGTGGTTGTCACACTCGAGCAGGTACTCCGTGAAGGGCCGGCCCGAGGTGCCCGCATCGCCCAGGAAGTCCGGCAACAGGTCCCGGTAGCGGACGTTGGGGTACCGGGCCCCGAACGCGGTGAGGTCACCCACCAGCCGGGGCGTTTCACCACGCCGGGCGGCTGCAAAATCGTTCTCCGTCGGAATCGTGACGAGGAAGACCTGGCGGTCGCCAGCGGCCCGGATCAGCTGATCCAGCGCATAGGTCATGACCTTGAAGTCTGCCGCAGAGTGCCGGTCGTAGTCGCTGCCGCTCGCGGCCAGGCGCTGCTCTTTCGTCCCGGCCTTCACGCTACCCTTCAGCTCGCTGGTGGCCCCCCGCAGTACGTTGGCCAGATACAGGCTGTTGTCGATGGTGTTCTTGATGACCGTGGACAGCCGGCGTTCGTCGGTTACCCGGCGCTCCCAGGGCACCGTGTAGTACACCTCGTAGCCCTCACCCTGGGGACGCAGGAAGGGCCGGTAGGACCTGGCCGGAAACTCCTTGGGATCGTTGTCCTCGAAGTCGTTGGTCGGAAGAATAAACAGGAGCACGTCGGTGTGGTCGTAGCCCTGCACCTTGCTCGTGTACAGCAACCACTCCTGGATCGTGCCAAACCCGCCGCTCGTGGCAAAGTTCAGGAACTCCACCCCGGTGCGCGCCTCCAGGAGATTGGTCACCCGGTCATCGGCGTCCAGGCCATAACCCTCGATGAAAGAGTCCCCCAGGACCACAAACCGGCGCCCGGCCGTGGAACTCTTGAGCCGCTCCGGATCCCGGGCACCTGCCGAGTTGCTGCGATAGGTGACGGTCGAACACCGCTCTTTCTGGACCAGTGTCGCGTTCGGATAGCGCCAGACCCCGACGACGGGATCGATGGAAGCCCAGTACTGGGGAACCCGGCTGGTGGGATAGGTCCGGTAGGGGAGCAGTCCCGCGCCGACCAGGAGCCGCGTAACCCCTTCAAGCAGCAGGACGCAGAGCAGAGCGACCAGCCAGCGGGCCTTCCGGGGATTCGCCTCAAACCAGTTCATCGGCTCGGTCTCCTGGCAGCTGTGGCGTCAGCATTGTGTCAATGCGCCATGGCGGATTCCAGCGTTCAGCGGCATATTGAGTCCCTGCGCCAATGACGAGTCATCCAGGAGTTCTTCCCTAGTGAGCCTGCAGTCTGCACCAAGCCCGCTCGAGCAAGGCGCCCGCCGCCGCGGCACCCTGCTGGTGCTGTCCGCCCCATCCGGGGCGGGCAAAACCACTCTCGTGAAGGCGCTACTCGCGCGGGACCCCACCCTGCGCTTTTCCATTTCCTACACCACGCGGCCACCGCGGCCCGGCGAGACAGATGGCAAGGACTACTGCTTTGTCGACCGCGCCCGGTTTCAGCAGATGGTGCGCGCTGGCGAGTTTCTGGAGCACGCGGAGGTCTTTGGGAATTTTTATGGCACCAGTAGCGCTCAGGTGGAGTCGCTGCGCGCGGGCGGCCACGACGTGCTGCTCGAGATCGACTGGCAGGGTGCCCGCCAGATTCGCGCCAATGTCCCCGACTGCCGCACGGTCTTCATCCTGCCGCCGTCGGTTGCCGAACTCGAACGCCGGCTGCGCAGCCGGGCCACCGACAGCGAAGAGGTCATCCACCGGCGGCTCAGTCAGGCGCTGGACGACATAGCCCACTGGGCGGAGTTTGATTTTGTCGTCGTCAACGCGGAGCTGACTGAAGCCGTGGATGGACTGATTGCCATACTTGGGGGCGACAGCGCTTATCTGGCCACTACGACCCCAGCCACGGCGGCCCGGGCGCGGGCCCTGCTGGGCCAGTAAAAGCTGGCCTCCGGGGCATCCGGGGTATGGCAATTGTGCATATGCCATTGCCCACCGTCGCCTCGCCCCACTAGAGTCTGCCCCCCAATTGACCTCCGAGAGTTCCACACCATGGCTCGCATCACTGTCGAAGACTGCCTCTCCAACGTCCCGAATCTTTTCGAGCTGGTCATGGTGGCCGCCAAGCGCGCCCGCCGGGTGGCCAATGGCGCCGAGCCGCTGCTGGACCGGGAGAACGACAAACCCACGGTCGTGGCGCTGCGGGAAATCGCCGCCGGACTCGTCACCCGGGACATGCTCGACGAAGCCGATCTCACCCCGGAAGACCTGATGCCCCGGGAACAGGCCGAAGCCCTGCTGAATCCCCCCATCCAGCTCGACCGCCTGGACGACGACATGAACGACTGATTCCTGAACAGAAGAGCGGCCAGTGGGGGAAACCCCTGGCCGGCGCCCACCGTGCCGCACGGTAGCGGCCAGGGGTTTCCCCCGATGGCTGCGGGCCCCTGCCAGGAGATCACGCCGCAATAGTTAAATCCTGGCAGTCCTGCCCGCTGCCGCAGGTCTAGAATCGGCCCAATGGATTACGCGGCAGCCATCCTGAATCGCCTGCCCCTGGCCCGCCGCAATAGCGGGCTCAGTGGCCTGCTGCACAAAGTCGGGTACCTGCCCCAGCAGCACCTCACCGTTATTGCCGAGGCCTATGCGTTCAGCGCCGACGCCCACGAGGGCCAGAAGCGCCGCTCCGGCGACCCCTACATCTCGCACCCACTGGCTGTGGCCGGCATCCTGGCCGACCTGCACCTGGACTATCAGAGCATCGCCGCTGCCCTGATGCACGACGTCATCGAAGACACGCCAACCGCCAAGGACGAAATCGCGGCGCGGTTCGGCAGCGAAATTGCCTCCATCGTGGATGGCGTCAGCAAGCTCGAGAAACTGAACTTCAGCAGCCGCTCCGAGCTGCAGGTCGAGAGCTTCAGGAAGATGATGCTGGCGATGGTGCAGGACATCCGGGTGATCCTGCTCAAGCTCGCCGACCGCCTGCACAACATGCAGACGCTCGACTCCATGCCCCACGACAAGCAGCAGCGTATCGCGCGGGAAACTCTCGAGATCTACGCCCCCATTGCGAACCGTCTGGGCATCAACGCCGTCAAGACCGAGCTGGAAGACCTGGGATTTCGCTACGCCTACCCGTTCCGCTACCGGGTACTGGACAAGGCCGTGCGCCGGGCCGAGGGCAATCAGCGGCAGTTCCTCAAGCGCATCTCCGAGCGGCTGGAAAAGGCGCTCGACAGCGCCGGGGTAAAGGCCACCGTCACGGGCCGCAAGAAGCACCTCTACAGCATCTATCGCAAGATGACCTCCAAGAAGCACCCCCTGGGGGACATCACCGATGTGTTCGGCTTTCGGGTGGTCGTCGACTCGGTTGACGCCTGCTACCGGACGCTGGGCACCGTGCACCAGCTCTACAAGCCGATGCCCGGACGCTTCAAGGACTACATCGCCATTCCGCGGATGAACGGTTACCAGTCGCTGCACACCAGCCTGTTCGGCCCGAACGGCATGCCCATCGAGGTGCAGATCCGCACCGGCGAGATGGAGCGCATCGCCGAGCGGGGGATCGCCGCCCACTGGCAATACAAGGACACCGACCGGGAAGTGGCCGGTCCGGAAATCCGGGCCCGGGAGTGGCTGGCGAGTATCAACGAGATGCAGTCCGCCGCGAACTCGGAAGAGTTCATGGAGCACGTGAAGGTCAACCTGTTCCCGGATGCGGTTTACATCTTTACGCCCAAGGGCGAGATCCTGAGCCTGCCCCGGGGCTCCACCTGCGTGGACTTTGCCTATGCCGTACACACCGACGTGGGCAACCGCTGTGTTGCCGCCAAGATCGACCGGCGCCTGGTGCCCCTGCGCACCCCGGTAGAGAACGGCCAGACCGTCGAGATCATCACAGCCAAGGGGGCACACCCCAACGCCACCTGGGTCAACTTTGTAGTCACCGCCAAGGCGCGCGCCTCGATCCGCCAGTACCTGAAGAACCTGCGCTCCGGCGAAGCCCTGGAGCTCGGGCGCCGGCTGCTGGATCAGGCACTGCGCGACGCGGGGACACCGCTCCGCAAGATCAGCGACGAGCAGCTGAAGGCACTGCTGGATGAGTTCGGCCTCAACAACACGAACGAACTCTTCGGCCAGATTGGCCTGGGCGAACGGCTGGCGCCGCTGGTGGCCAAGGCGCTGCTCCAGTCCTCTGCCAGTTCCGTCATCGCCGAGCCGGGAAAACAAACGCCCATGGCCATCGCCGGCACCGAGGGACTGGTCGTGTCCTACGCACGCTGTTGTCATCCGATTCCCGGGGATGACATCATGGGTTATCTGAGTGCAGGTCGCGGCGTCGTGATTCATCGCAACGTGTGCGGTAACCTCGGCGAGTACCGCAAACAGCCGAACAAGTGGATCGCGGTTACCTGGCAGGCGGGCATAGAGCGGGAGTTCTCTGCCGAGATCCGCATCGACGTGGACAACCGGCCGGGAGTGCTCGCCGAAGTGGCTGCGCGCATTGCGGATACGGGCTCCAACATCGAGCAGGTAGCCATCGACGAGGGTCAGGATCAGGCCGCGACCCTGGTATTCACCCTCCTGGTCCGCGACCGCCGGCATCTCGCTGGCGTGATCCGGGATTTGCGGCGCATGAACGTAGTCAAGAAACTGAGCCGGACCTGCACATGAACAAGCGAGCGATCGACACGCCAAAGGCGCCCGCCGCCATCGGTACTTATTCCCAGGGTATACGCGCCGGCGGGACGCTCTGGCTGTCTGGCCAGCTCCCCCTCGACCCGGCTACCGGCCAGATGCTGACTGGCGAAATGCGCGACCAGGTCCGGCAGGTATTCCGCAATCTGGCCGCGGTGGCGGAGGCCGCCGGCTCGTCTCTCGACCATGCCGTGAAGGTCACGGTGTTCCTCACGGACCTTGGCCACTTTGCGGTGGTCAACGAGGTCATGGCCGAGTTCTTTACCAAGCCCTATCCGGCCCGCGCAGCGATCGGTGTCGCGTCCCTGCCCCGGGGCGCCACTGTCGAGGCGGACGCGGTCCTGGTGCCCTGAAGCCCACCGACGACCTGCGCGCCCTGCGCGGCGTCGGCCCCGCGGTCGCTGAACGTCTCGCAGGTCTGGGCCTGCAGCGGCCACTGGACCTGTTGTTTCTCCTGCCCCAGCGCTACGAAGACCGGACACGGCTGGCACCTTTAGGCTCGCTCCGCGCCGGACAACGGGTGGTCGTGGAGGGCGAGATAGCCCTGGCAGACGTCACCTACCGGCGCCGGCGCAGCCTGCTCGTACGTCTGACCGACAACACCGGCCAGCTGACCCTGCGCTTCTTTCACTTCTCCCGGGCGCAGCAGGACGCCCTGGCAACGGGCGTCCGGGTCCGCTGCTTCGGCGAGGTGCGCCCCGGACCCCTCGGCCCCGAAATGGTCCACCCGGAATACCGGGTGCTCGCGGCCGGCCAGACCCTGCCGCTGGATGAACGCCTGACAGCCGTTTACCCAACCGTCGAGGGCCTCACCCAGTTCCGGCTCCGGGACCTGACGAGCCAGGCGCTGGACAGGCTGCTGCCGGCTATCGTCGACGAGCTGCCCCCGACCGCGCTTCAGGGGCTGCACCTGCCGGGGCTGGTCGACGCCCTGCGCTTCGTCCATCGCCCGCCGGTGGGCGCCGACCTCCATCTGCTCAGCTCTGGCATGCACCCGTGCCAGCGCCGTCTGGCCCTCGAAGAACTGCTCGCCCAGCACCTGAGCCTGCGGCAGATCCGGGAGCAGGCGCGACAGGACGCGGCCGTGACACTGCTGATGACCAGCGACCGGGCCCGACAGCTGCGCCAGGATTTTCTCGCCAGCCTCGGCTTCGAACTCACCCGCGGCCAGCAGTCAGCTCTGGCGGATATCGATACGGACCTCGCCAGCGGCTCTCCGATGCTGCGGCTGGTGCAGGGCGATGTCGGCTGCGGCAAGACGGTCGTGGCGGCCGCCAGCGCGCTGCTGGCTGTCGCCCACGGATACCAGGTGGCCATCATGGCGCCGACCGAACTGCTGGCCGAGCAGCACCGGGAATCCTTCCGCCGCTGGTTCGAGCCCCGGGGCATTACCGTGGCCTGGCTCTCGGGCAGCCTGGGCGCCAAAGCGCGGGCCCAGACCTATGCCGCCATCGAAGACGGCACCGCGCAGGTGATCGTCGGCACCCACGCATTGTTTCAGGAGGGGCTGAGCTATCGCAGCCTCGCGCTCGTAATCGTGGATGAGCAGCACCGCTTCGGTGTGCACCAGCGGCTCCGTCTCATGGACAAGGGGACGAACGAGGGCGCCAGCGGCCAGCCCCTCAAGCCCCATCAGCTGGTGATGACCGCCACGCCGATTCCCCGCACCCTCGCCATGACGCTCTATGCCGACCTGGACAGCTCCGTCATCCGGGAGCTGCCGCCGGGACGCCAGCCGGTAGCCACGGTCGCCCTGCCGGACCAGCGGCGGCCGGAGGTCGTGGAACGGGTGCAGGTGGCCCTGCGTGGCGGTGCGCGGGTCTACTGGGTTTGCCCGCTGATCGAGGAGTCGGAGCATCTGGAGTCGGAGGCGGCGGAGCCCACTGCGGCCGCCCTTGCTGAAGCACTGCCGGACGTGCGGGTGGGCCTGATCCACGGGCGAATGCCGACGGCCGACAAGGAGAAGGTGATGAAGGCCTTCGCCCAGGGCAAGGTCCAGCTCCTGGTCGCCACCACGGTAATCGAGGTGGGCGTCGATGTCCCAGCCGCAACGCTGATGATCATCGAGAACGCCGAGCGGCTCGGCCTCTCCCAGTTGCACCAGCTGCGCGGCCGCGTTGGCCGCGGCCGGGACTCGAGCACCTGCGTGCTGCTCTACCGCAGCCCACTGGCCCCGATGGCACGGGCGCGCCTCGACGTTCTGCGCGGAACCAACGACGGCTTCGAGGTGGCCCAGCGGGATCTGGAACTGCGGGGTCCCGGCGAGGTACTCGGCACGCGCCAGACGGGCCTCGCCCAATTGCGGGTGGCGGATCTCGTCCGGGACGCGGACCTCATGCCCCTGGTGCAGGAACTGGCTAGTCAGCTGGAAGAACGGCCGAGCGTTGCGGCGGAACTGATGCAGCGCTGGATCGGCACCGGCGGCCGCTACGGCGAGGTCTGATGATCCAGGGCGTGCCCGCTTCTTGCTCGATCACGGCAACAACAGCCCGTGAGACAGGTCACAGGTGGGCGGCCACTTTCCTCCCTGACCGACTCTTCACGGAGCCTGAGTAGCCGGTTTACCCCGCACGGCCCTGAGAATCGGCTGCCCCTGTCGTTGGTCCGCACCAGTTCACTTCCAGCGCCCCGCGCAGGCGAGCAGCAACTCGCCCTGGACTCACAACGTGCTGGCGTTCCCCCCACTGCAGAAGATGGCGCTTGCGCATACTGATACGGCGCTCAAGGGTGTGGAGCAAAAGACCGTTAGTCGGCTCACCAGCCCGTGCTTGCAGGGTGTGCTTCAACAGGATCAGGTCGGTCAGAGCCCCGAAACGCCTGGCCATCATTGCCAGTTCGCCGCGCTGATTGACCGGGCTCAATGCACCCCATTCTGCGATCATTCCGTTGATCGCGCGCCAGTCCTTCAGGCGTTTCCGCCACTCGTGAAAGGCTTCGTCAGCGCCGCTCGCGCGCGCGAGCCGAAACGCGCGGCGTACACGGCGGTTGGAGCGGGCCAGTGCAACCTCGAGCCGGTCCATATCAATGGCGTCCTCGAGTCCAGACTGGAATATCGGTAGCGCTTCTGCCACCACCTGGGCAGCCGCTTTCAGCACCAGCGCGGTGCGCTGATGCGTGGCCAGCCCCGAACAGAGCCCGTCCCGCAGGGTGCGGCCGAGGGGATCGAGCGCAGCGGACTCCTGCAGTCTATCGAGCAGCTGCAAACTCACCGCTGAGTCTCGAAGTGCTCCGGTGCTGCGAAACGCTCCCCGCAACAACACTGTGGCCTCGGCGTAACTCGCTGTTGCGCACAGCGGCCGGGCAAACGCCAAGATGCCGCGCGCCCGGCGCAGCGCCTTACGAAACTCATGCACCGCGGTGGCATCGTCTCGCGATGACCTATCCGCCTGTGCGTCCCTGGCGTGCCGGAGCGCACACTGGATCTGCATCGCCACGGCCTGAGAGAGCGCGACAGCGGGATCGGGCTGGCTTCTTGCCGGGATTCTCATCGCTCTGAGGGTAAGTATAGGCGGGCCCGCCGTTCTACAGCCGGTGTTCGAACAGATAGACTTAAGCCCATGGCACAAGGTCCGACCCACAGCCTCGCTCGTCTCGGCAACGAACTGGTCAATCAGGCTGGCGAGTACGCACGACTGATGCGCCTCGACCGGCCCGTCGGCACCTGGCTGCTGCTGTGGCCGACGCTCTGGGGACTGTGGATCGCAGGAGCCGGACGGCCGGAGCCGGTCAATTTTCTGGTGTTCGTGGCGGGGGTCTTCGTGATGCGCTCCGCCGGTTGCGTGATCAATGACTTCGCCGACCGGGACATCGATAGCGAGGTCGAACGCACCCAGTCCCGCCCCCTCGCGGCAGGTCGCGTCACGCCTGCCGAGGCCCTGACCCTCTTCGCCGTGCTCGGTCTCGTCGCGCTCGCCTTGCTGCTGCTGTTGAACCCGCTGGCGCGCCTGCTCGCCGTCGGGGCGGCCGTTCTCACTCTGGTTTACCCGTTCAGCAAGCGCTGGCTGGCGGCGCCCCAGTTCCTGCTGGGCGCCGCCTTCGGCTGGGGGATCCCGATGGCCTTTGCTGCCGAGCTGGAAGCGGTACCGCGGCTGGCCTGGCTGCTGTGGCTGGATGTGGTGGTATGGGCCGTCATCTACGACACCATGTACGCGATGGCGGACCGGGACGAAGACCTGCGGATCGGCGTGAAATCCACCGCGATCCTGTTCGGCACGGCAGACCTGTTCATCATCTTCCTGCTGCAGGTGGTGCTGGTCATCGGCCTGCTGCTCGCCGGCCGGGAGGCTGGTCTCGGCATCTGGTACCAGGCGGGGGTGGCGGTCGGCGCGCTGCTGCTGGCCAGCCACCTGTGGCAGATCCGGGGCCGGGACCCAGAGGCGTGCCTGGGAGCCTTTCGGGCCAACCAGCACTTTGGCGCCGCTATCTTCGCCGGGATTCTGCTGGACTACACCTTCCGCTCGGTCAGCTGAGCCGGCGGCCGGGTCCACGCGACCGTCCAGAGTGAGAGTTCCGGGACGCCCGCTGCCCGGAAGAGTCCGGCGACTTCGGCGGCCGTAGCGCCCGTCGTCAAGACGTCATCGACGAGCAGCACATGCCGGCAGCGGCCGAGGGCACGAACGCCTGCCAGCGCAAACGCGCCCCGGAGATTCTCCTGGCGGCGGGCCGCACCCAGCCCGGATTGCTCCGGGGTCGGGAGGATGCGCCGGCACAGGTCGGTGCGCAGGGGCCAGCGGCGGGCCTCGCAGAGCGCCCGGGCGATCTCCTCAGCCTGATTGAAGCCGCGGCTGGCCTCCCGGCGCCAGTGCAGGGGCACCGGCACCACTGCGTCGGGCGGGTGCGGGAGGGCAGGCAGGCGCCAGGCGAGCAGCTGGCCGAGGCCCCGGGCGACGGTCAACTGGCGACCAAACTTGGCGGCGGCGATCAGCCGGTCGACGGGGTACTCATATGTAAGGGCGCACCGGACGGCCGCAAAGGGCTCCAGATGGGGACGGCCCTGATCCAGCCCGCCGAGGGCCGGAGTACCACCCGGCAGGTCCGGCAGCCAGGGCAGGTCGTCCAGGCACCCCGCGCACGCCGGAATGCCGGGACTCGAGCCGGTGGCGCGCTGCCCGCAAAGCAGGCAGGCCGGGGGAAAGAGCGTATCCAGGATCTGGTCAACCCTGATCCAGCCCATAAGTTGACAGCTTTCCAGACGGTTCCGATACTGCTGCTTGATTTAGCAGGTCGGGACCAGCGGGGTCCTGGCACAAAACCGGGGTCTTCTTGTGGAATTGAGCGCGCGCAGCCCCGACGGGGTCCGCACCGACTGGACGGTGGCCGAAGTCTCCGCCCTGTTTGGCCTGCCCCTGCACGATCTGCTGTACCGGGCCCACACGGTGCACCGTGCGCACTTCAACCCGGCCGAAGTGCAGATCAGCACCTTGATGAGTATCAAAACCGGGGGTTGCCCCGAGGACTGTGGCTATTGTCCGCAGAGCGTGCACTTCGATACCGGGCTGACGGCCGAAGCGCTGGTGCCCCTCTCCGCTGTGATCGCGGCGGCCCGGGCGGCCCGTGACCGCGGTGCCACGCGGTTCTGCATGGGCGCGGCCTATCGCAATCCCAAACCTAGCCAGCTGGCAAAGATCACCGCGATGGTCAGTGCGGTCAGCGGGCTGGGGCTCGAGACCTGCGCCACCTTGGGCATGCTGACGCCGGACCAGGCGGAGGCACTGCGGGACGCGGGGCTGGACTACTACAACCACAATCTCGACACGTCAGAAGCCTACTACCCCCAGGTCATTTCCACGCGGACCTACGCGGACCGGCTGGCGACGCTAAAGACCGTGCGGGACGCGGGCCTCAAGGTCTGCTGCGGCGGGATCATTGGCCTTGGCGAGGCCGACCAGGACCGGATTGAGCTGCTGCACACGCTGGCAACGCTGCCGGAACACCCGGAAAGCGTGCCGGTGAATCAACTGGTTCAGGTGGCGGGCACCGCACTGGAGGACCAGGCAACCGTCGACCCACTCACCTTCGTCCGGGTCATCGCCGTGGCCCGGATCCTGATGCCCCGGTCCCGGGTCCGGCTGTCTGCGGGTCGCTCCGACATGAGCGACGAACTGCAGGCCCTGTGCTTCTTTGCCGGGGCCAACTCCATTTTCTATGGCGAGCAGCTGCTGACCACCCCGAATCCCGCCACGGACCGGGACCTCGCCCTGCTGGCCCGGCTGGGCCTCCGACCGGCACCGTCCCCCGCGCCGGCATGACTGGGGCGCCGCCCATCGATCAGGGCAAGGTGCGCCGCTCTTTCGCCCGGGCTGCGGCGAGCTACGACCAGGCCGACGTCCTGCAGACTGAAGTTCGGGACCGGCTGCTCGAGCGCCTGCAGTGGGTTCAGTTGCAGCCCCGGCGGATTCTCGACCTGGGTACCGGGACCGGTCGGGCGCTCCCTGCCCTGGCGGCGCGCTATCCCGACGCCGAAATCATTGGTCTGGACCTCACCCCCGCCATGCTGCGGGTGGCGGTGGGCCGGCCGGCGAGCCCTTCGGGCACTACGCCACTGTTCGTGTGCGCAGACGCAGCGCGGCTGCCCTTCGCGGATCAGAGCATCGACCTGGTGTTTTCCAGCCTGGTCCTGCACTGGAGTCCCGCACTGGACGCGGTTTTTGCCGAGGTGCGGCGGGTCCTGCGGCATCCCGGGCTGTTCACGTTCAGCACCCCGGGCCCCGAGTCCTATCGGGAACTGCGGGCCGCCTGGCGGGCCATTGACCAGACGCCCCATGTGCTCCCGTTCCCGGAAATGCGCGCCCTGGGCGACGGCCTGGTCCGCGCCGGCCTGGCGGAACCGGTCATGGACATGGACATGCTGATCCTCAAGTACCGCAATTTTGCTGAGTTGGTTGCCGACCTGCGGGCCACGGGCACCACCAACGCGAGCACCGGGCGCAACCCCGGCCTGACCGGTCGCCGGGCCTGGTCGCGACTCGCGGCCGTCTACGAAAGCAACCGGGATAAGGATGGCCTGGTGTCGGCGACCGTCGAGGTCGTGTTTGGTCAGGCGTGGGCGGCAGATCCGGCCCGGCGCAGGCAGTCCCCGGCAGCGGAGATCGCCGTGCCTCTGGGCAGCCTCGGACGGCGGTCGGGCTGAAGCTGCACTTGCTGCCCCCGGACGCCTGCCGGCGCCAACCGGGAATCGTTCTCAGATAGACGACTAAACAGCTGTTTCGGAACGCTTAACGTCATACTGCAGCGACCTCGCCGAAATTGCGCCGGTACGGCCTGTTCAAGTAAAATTTCAGGACCCGCGAAGGTGTCCCCACGTGCATTCGTTCGAACTTCGGCCGAATTCCTCCCTGACCCCTCGTGCTGCTGCCTTTTTTTACGGCTCACTGGCGGTTCTGGTACTGGGTGTTGCGCTGGGTTGCGCAGCCCTCGGGTTGTGGCCGATCCTGCCCTTTGCTGGACTGGAACTGGCGGTGCTCTACTGGGCAGTGAAGTGGGTCCTGCACCGTGCCGAAGCCCGGGAGTACATCCGGGTAGATGAAGCCTCCGTCTTGATTGAGAAGTGCGCCCGCGGCCGGCGCGGAGTAGCCAGTCGCAATGCCTACGCCTTTGCACGACGCTGGACACGACTTGAGCTGTGTCCCGGGGTGCCTGCGCACTGGCCCAGCCGGCTGGTGCTGAGTTCGCAGGGACGCAGCGTGGAGATTGGCGCCTTCCTGACCGATAGCGAGCGCCTGGGACTGAAAGACCGGCTTGCTGAAGTGCTCGCCGACGACGCCCGAAGACCGAATGGAACACTGGGAAAAAACTGACATGCATCGAGTTGCCACTAACGCCCGCCACCTGCTTACGGGCCTTGCTCTTGGGGTGCTGGCCTTCCCCGCGCAGGCGGCCTGGACGCTGAACATGACCCAGGGCGTCACGTCCACGGCCCAGGAGGCCTATGACCTGCACATGCTGGTGTTCTGGATCTGCACGATTGTTGGTATCGGCGTCTTCGGGTCGATGATCTACGCGATTGTGGTCTTCCGGAAATCCAAAGGCGCCGTCCCCGCCACCTTCTCCCATAACACCAACGCCGAAATCATCTGGACTGTCATACCGACACTCATCCTGTTTTACCTGGGCTATGTAACCGCCCCGGCACTCATCCGCATCGACGATACCCGCAATTCCGAGATGACCCTCAAGATCACCGGCTACCAGTGGAAGTGGCAGTACGAGTACGTCGGCCAGGACTATTCCTTCTTCAGCACCCTCGCGGCCAGCAGCAATGCTGCCCGCCAGCTTGGCTCGGACATCGCCCCGGCCAGCGTCGAGAACTACCTGCGCGACGTGGACAAACCACTGGTAGTGCCTGTGGGGGTAAAGATTCGCTATCTGTTGACCGCCAATGACGTGTTGCACGCCTGGTGGGTCCCTGCCTTTTCCGTTAAGCGCGATGCGATCCCGGGCTACGTCAATGAAGGCTGGTTCAAAGTAGACAAGGCGGGCGTCTATCGGGGCCAGTGCGCTGAGTTGTGCGGCAAGGACCATGGCTTTATGCCGATCGTGGTCAGGGCGGTGCCGAGGGCTGAGTTCGACGCCTGGCTTGCGGCGCAGAAGTCGCCCTCCCCAGCGGTAGCGGTAGCCTCGGCTGCCGTTGCCGCCAATTGACCTGCCACGCAATCAGCATACCGAATCCGGAGCACCAACGATGAGCACCCAGAACCACGATCAGGTCCACGACCACCCCGGCCACAGCCACGAAGAGCATCACGGCCCGGCCAAAGGCTTGACGCGCTGGCTCTTCACGACCAACCACAAGGACATCGGCACGCTCTACCTGCTGTTTGCCCTGGTGATGCTCTTCGTCGGCGGCGCGATGGCCATGGTCATCCGGCTCGAACTGTTCCAGCCCGGCCTGCAGTTCGTGAATCCCGACTTCTACAACCAGATGACCACCATGCACGCGCTGATCATGATCTTCGGCATGATCATGCCGGCCTTCGTGGGCTTCGCGAACTGGATGATC
The DNA here is from genome assembly GCA_945872065.1 of Arsukibacterium tuosuense. Taxonomy (GTDB): domain Bacteria; phylum Pseudomonadota; class Gammaproteobacteria; order Steroidobacterales; genus SHZI01. The sequence continues at coordinate 10,423 of CAMBYH010000035.1, read as the reverse complement.
CCGCTGATGATTGGCGCGCCGGACATGGCGCTGCCCCGCCTGAACAACTGGTCCTTCTGGATCCTGCCCTTCGCCGTGGGCATCCTGTTGTCGACGCTGTTCATGGACGGCGGTGGCCCGGCCGGTGGCTGGACGCTGTACCCTCCCCTGTCGCTGCAGGCGGGCAACGGATTCCCCTTCACGATCTTCGCGATTCACCTGCTCGGCATGTCGTCCATCCTGGGCTCGATCAATATCATCGTGACGATCATGAACATGCGCGCGCCAGGCATGTCCCTGCTCAAGATGCCGCTGTTCGTGTGGACCTGGCTGATCACCGCCTACCTGCTGATTGCGGCGATGCCCGTTCTGGCCGGTGGCGTGACCATGCTGCTCACCGACCAGTTCTTCGGCACCACCTTCTTCCAGGCGGCGGGCGGCGGCGACCCGGTGCTCTTCCAGCACATCTTCTGGTTCTTCGGTCACCCGGAGGTCTACATCATCATCCTGCCGGCCTTCGGCATCGTGTCCCAGATCATCCCGACCTTCTCCCGCAAGCCGCTCTTCGGCTACGCGGCAATGGTCTATGCCACGGCCAGCATCGGGTTCCTGTCTTTCATCGTCTGGGCCCACCACATGTTCACGGTGGGCATGCCGCTGGCGGGCGAGATGTTCTTCATGCTCTCCACCATGCTCATCGCCATCCCGACGGCGGTGAAGGTCTTCAACTGGACAGCGACCATGTGGCGGGGCTCGCTGACCTTCGAGACGCCGATGCTCTTCGCTCTGGCGTTTTTGTTCCTGTTCACCATCGGTGGCTTCTCCGGCCTGATGCTGGCGATCGCCCCGGCGGACTTCCAGTACCACGACACCTACTTCGTGGTGGCGCACTTCCACTACGTGCTGGTGCCCGGTGCCCTGTTCGGCGCCATCGCAGGCGCGTACTTCTGGCTGCCCAAGTGGACCGGCCATAGGTACGACGAGCCGCTGGGGAAGATCCATTTCTGGCTGTCGGCCATCTCCGTCAATGTCACGTTCTTCCCCCAGCACTTCCTGGGCCTCGCCGGCATGCCCCGCCGCATCCCGGACTACGCCACGCAGTTCGCGGACTGGAACATGGTCTCCAGCATCGGCGCCTTCGGCTTCGGCCTGTCTCAGGTGCTCTTTGCTTTCATCGTCTTCAAGACCATCCGGGGCGGGGCCAAGGCCACGGCCGAGGTCTGGGATCAGGCGGAAGGGCTGGAGTGGACGGTGCCGTCGCCGGCGCCCTACCACACGTTCGATGAGGCGCCGGTCGTCAAGTGATGGACGCCGTCCAGATCGAGGAGCAACGGCGACGTGCCCGCCGGGTTGCTTTCCTGCTGGGTGCGGTGGCGCTGTGCCTGTATCTGGGCTTCATTGTGGCGACCGGGCTGGGGCGCTAAAGCGTGGCCCGTCCCGGCAATCGTGGCCTGGTGCTGCAGCTCGGCGGGCTGGCGGTCGGCATGTTTGCCTTCGGCTTCCTGCTGGTGCCCCTCTACGATGCGATGTGCAGGATCACCGGCCTCGGCGGGCGGACCAACGCCGTGTCCGCCACCATTGCCACAACCCAGGAAGTTTCTGAGCGGCTTGTTACCGTCGAGTTTGTGACCGTGCTGAACGAGCAGGCGCCCTGGGAGTTCCGGCCCACGGTCAGCTCGATCCAGGTCCGCCCCGGCCAGCTCTACGACACCGCGTTTTTCGCCCGTAACCTGACCGACGGGATGCTGGTGGGCTCGGCTGTGCCCAGCGTGGCGCCGGGGAAGGCTGCCAAGTACTTCATCAAGACCCAGTGTTTCTGCTTTACCCAGCAGAATTTCATCGCCGGTGAAGGCCGGGACATGGGCGTGCAGTTCATGGTGGATCCGGCACTGCCCGAGTTCATCGACCGCATTACCCTTTCCTACACGTTCTTTGTCAATCGCCCGGCGACGGCCCAGCTGATATCAGGCCCCACCGCCGGCTCCACCACCTGAACCGTTTCGACCCAGGAAGACAGTCATGGCTCACGCACAGGACAAGTACTACGTCCCCCACGGCACCCGCTGGCCGATCATCGGCTCCGTCGGGCTGTTTACCCTCTTTGTCGGGGTCTCGATCCTGCTCAACGGCGGGTCAACGGCTCCATTGGCACTGCTCGGTGCCGCCATCCTGATCCTGATGATGTTCCTGTGGTTCGGTGAGGTGATCAGCGAGAGCGAGGCGGGCACCTACAACGATCAGGTCGACCAGTCATTCCGCATGGGCATGATGTGGTTCATCCTGTCTGAGGTGATGTTCTTTGCCTGCTTCTTTGGCGCGCTCTTCTATGCCCGCCAGCTGGCCTTGCCCTGGCTGGGCGGTGAGGGCAGCGAGACGATGACCAACATGTTCCTGTGGCCCGGGTTTGAGAACACCTGGCCCTCCAGCGGGCCGGCGGCTCTCGGCGGTGACTACGAGGTCATGGGGCCCTGGGGAATCCCCGCCCTCAATACCGCCATCCTGCTGACCAGCGGCGTCACCATCACCATCGCCCATCACGCGCTGAAGGCCAATCAGCGGGGGATGCTGAACCTGTTCCTCGGACTCACCGTGCTCCTGGGTTTCACCTTTCTGGGCTTCCAGGCCTACGAGTACTTCCACGCCTATTCCGAGCTCAACCTGAAGCTGAACTCGGCCGGCATGTACGGCAGCACCTTCTTCATGCTCACCGGCTTCCACGGCCTGCACGTCACCATCGGCGCCATCATGCTGACGGTGATCCTGTTCAGGTGCCTCAAGGGGCACTTCACGCCGGCCCGGCACTTCGCCTTCGAGGGGGTGGCCTGGTACTGGCACTTCGTCGACGTGGTGTGGCTGGGGCTCTTCATCTTCGTCTACTGGCTCTGACCCTTGTAGGAGCGCCTTTAGGCGCGATCCAATATTGAATCGCGCCTAAAGGCGCTCCTACGGCGGCATTACGCCGTGGGGCTGGATAGCCCCGGTGCGCCAGGCGATCAGGAGGACCAGGAACAGCAGCACCGACAGCGTGATGCGGACGGTCAGCGCCCGCACCATCCGGTTGGAGCCCCCCTGATCCCGATTCAGGAAGAAGAGTCCGGAGAAGAGACTCAACACAATCGCCGCCAGCAGGACCAGCACCAGGATCTTGAGCATTGGGGAATAGTAGCGTGACTCGGCGTGCCGTTCGCTGGCTGGGCCCCTGGTGGGGCGTCCTGCTGATGCTGGTGGGCGTGGCCGTAGGGGTCAGCGCCGGGCTCTGGCAGGTGAACCGGGCTGCCTACAAGCAGGAACTGGAAGCGCGCTTTGCCGCAGGCGAGGCCGGTGGTGCCCTCCCCCTGCTGGTTACCGACGAAAACGCCGGCGAAAGCCGCTACCGCGTCATCCGGGTCAGCGGCCGTTATGACGCGAAGCGCCAGGTGCTCCTCGACAACATCAGCTCCCAGGGCAGGCCTGGCTATCAGGTACTGACGCCCTTCCGCACGGGCGAGGGCACGGTTCTGGTCAACCGGGGCTGGCTGCCCGCGAACGGTGATCGCCGTGTGCTGCCTGATATCCAGGTCGGGGAGGAGCCCCGGGAGGTTCTCGGCTGCATTGAGCTGCTGCCGCAGCCCGGCATCACTCTGGCCGCCGTGCCACCGGATGCCGCCTCCGCCTGGCCGCGCAGGCTGCTCTTTCCAACCGCCGCCCAGGTCAGCGCGCAGCTCGGCACGTCCCTGCGCAGCTACCAGCTTCTGCTGGACCCCAGCGCACCCGATGGCTACCAGCGAGCCTGGCAACCCGGAGGCATGGGGCCGGACCGGCATCGGGGCTACGCCGTACAATGGTTTGGCTTAGCCCTGACTGTCGTCGTCATCTACCTCGTGCTGGTCATCAGGAACGGAAAACAGGCCCCGTGACAGTTCCAAGCTCAACGCCGGTTGCCGGCAAACCCCGCACCAGTCGTCTGGTTCCAGCGCTCATGGCCCTGCTGTTTTTCGGGCCACTCACCGTCGCCATTGGCATGTACTACCTGGGTGGTGAGCAGTGGCGGCCCTCCGGATCCATAGCCCATGGCAAGCTCCTGGCGGAGCCCCGGGCATTGCCGACGGGCGTGTTTGATCTGCCAGACGGCACAACGGCGGACTTCACCGGCAAGTGGTCGCTGCTGTATGTGGGCCGCGGGGATTGCGACGACGCCTGCAAGGAAGCGCTGTACCAGACCCGGCAGGTGCGCCGCGCGCTGGGCAAGGAGATGTCCCGCACCCAGCGCTTTTTTATCTCCACCGGCGGCACACCAAACAGCGGCTTTCTGGCCGCCGATCACCCGGGCCTGCTCGTGCTGCCTGACGGACTGTCATCCAGGGACGCCGTGCTCGCCGCCCTCGGGGAGTTTGCCGAAGGCGACGTGTTTGTCGCTGATCCGCTGGGAAATCTGGTCCTGCGTTTTCCCGCGGGAACCGCGATGAAGGATATGCACGCAGACCTCAAGCTGCTGCTCAAGGCCTCGCAGATCGGATGAACTACGCCGCCTGGTACCGCCGCTGCCTGTGGACAGGCGCCTCGCTCTGTCTGGTCGTCATCGTGCTCGGTGCCTACGTGCGGCTTTCCGACGCTGGCCTGGGATGTCCGGACTGGCCGGGTTGCTACGGTCACCTGGTGCTGCCCGGCGATCCGGAGCTCCGGGCCGCGGCCCAGTCAGATTTTCCGCACCGGGAACTGGAGGCGGGCAAGGCCTGGCGGGAAATGGTGCACCGCTATGCGGCCACGACGCTCGGTCTGTCGATCCTGCTGGCCGCCCTGTTCGCCTGGCTGAATCGCCGTTCGCCGCGTCAGCCGGTTGCGGCACCGCTGGTGCTGCTCGGCGTGGTCGTGTTCCAGGGCATGCTCGGGATGTGGACCGTCACGTTGCTGCTGAAACCGCTGATCGTTATGGGCCACCTGCTCGGCGGCCTGACGACCCTCGGGTTGCTGGCCTGGCTCCTGCTGGCAAACCGCCAGCGCAATACGGATCGGCAGCCCCGGGAGTTCCGCTGGCCCGTGGTCGCGGCCTTGCTGGTGCTGATCGGCCAGATCGCCCTGGGCGGCTGGACCAGTTCCAACTACGCCGCGCTGGCCTGTCCTGATGTCCCTACCTGCCAGGGACAGTGGTGGCCTGGCGAAGCCAACTTCGCTGAAGGCTTCGTTCTGTGGCGAGGCCTCGGGGTGAACTACGAGTTCGGCGTGCTGGATGCTCCCTCCCGCGTCGCCATTCATTTCACCCACCGCCTGGGCGCGCTGCTCACCCTGGCTGTCCTCGTGAGTACCGCGTTGTGGGCCCGGCGCCGGTCGCCCACGCCGCGCGCGCGCAAGGCAACGACACTGGTAATCGCCGCGGTGCTGCTTCAGGTAACTATCGGCGTCGCCACCGTCTGGTTTGGCCTGCCGCTGCCGATCGCGACCGCGCACAATGGCGGCGCCGCGCTCCTGCTCCTCGCGATGATCAATCTTCTGCATGTCACCGCCACCCCGTCCGCACCGGCGTTGGGACCTGCCCTGGCGACGGGGCGCTAGGCCGTGTCCCGCAGCGCACTGGTGGTGGCGGGCGTGCTCTTTGCGCTCGGCGCGCTCATCTGGCTGCTGACGACAGACAGGGTTGTGCCGGTGGAGCCCGGACCGGGACCGTCTGTGTCGTCCGGCACCGCCGCCCCCGACGCGACAGCGCCGCAGCCCGCCGCTGCTCCGTCCGGACCGCCCGTGCCTACTGGTGCACTCGACGGCCCTCTGCCCCGTGTTGCTACTCGCGCTGAACTCCTCCAGACCCTCAACGCCCGGGGCCTGAACGGGGAGAAGCTGCTCAGTCGGTATGCCGAGTGGCGGGTAGCCCGGGGCTTCCTCGGTGCAGACCCGTTGACAGGGACTACCCCAGAGAACGCCCCGGCGCAGGTTTACGCGGCCATGGATCGTCCGACGCTGAAGGCCATGGCCGACTCGGGTGATCTCGGCGCCATCCAGGCTTATGCCGCCGGCAGCCTGCCGGGCGACGTGTTTACGGCGGTGGAGTACTACGGCCGGGCCAGCGAGCTGGGCTCCGCCGCCGCCATGGGCGCGGTCGCCAACGTTCTGGCTGATATCGGCGGCATGGAAATGGGCGACGTCATGAACGACCGCCCCTTCGCCGACAAGCTGCTGGCGCTCCGGGGAGGTGACCCGGACCGGGATCTGCGCCGGGACTCCGTCGCCTGGACTCTTGCCTCGATCCGTCAGTACGGGCCGATCCTCGCGACACCGGCCAGCATGGAACTGGTGGAGGGACTCGGGCGGAGCACTGACAAGGAGCTGCTCACCAGCATCTGTGGCCAGTCCCTGGCCATCCTCGCCAGTCTCAGTGCGGCCACGGCGGGCAGGGACTCGGGCGCACTGCCCCCGGTTTTCGTGACCGAGAGGAATCTCTATAGCCGCCTGCCCTGCCAGGACACGCCGGCGCCGGTTACCCAGCCCCGCGCCCTCGCGGCCTGTACGTCCACTCCCGCGATCGGCCCCTTCAACCAGCCGGTCGAACTGTGGATTTGCCCGGAGAACTAAGCTGCTAGACTCCTCGGCCGCAATGGACGTCACGCGCATACTCGACCCGCTGAACGACGCCCAACGCGAGGCCGTCAGCGCACCCCAGCAGCCCATGCTCGTCGTGGCGGGTGCAGGCAGCGGCAAGACCCGTGTCCTCGTCCACCGGATTGCCTGGCTGATCCAGGTCGAGAACGTCTCGCCCCTCGGCATCATGGCGGTCACCTTTACCAACAAGGCGGCCGCAGAGATGCGCGGCCGGATCCAGGAACTCCTGGACATGCCCGTTAATCACTTGTGGATAGGCACGTTCCACGGACTGGCCCACCGCCTGCTCCGCCGGCATGCCCGGGAGGCTGGCCTGCCCGAAGGCTTCCAGATTCTTGACGCTGAAGACCAGCAGCGGCTGATCCGCCGTCTGCTGAAAAGCCTGGATCTGGACGAGACCACCTGGGTGCCCCGGGAAGTGCAGTGGTTCATCAATCACCACAAAGACGAGGGCAAGCGAGCCGCCCAGCTTACGGATGACGGGGACCAGACCCGCCGCCAGCTGATCCAGCTCTACAGGCTTTACCAGGAGAACTGCGAAAAGGGCGGGCTCGTAGACTTCGCCGAGCTGCTGCTGCGGGCTTACGAGCTCTGGAAGAACAGCCCAGAACTCCTGGCCCAGTACCGGCGGCGCTTTCGGCACATCCTGGTGGACGAGTTCCAGGATACCAATGCCATCCAGTACGCCTGGTTGCGCCTGCTGGCGGGGGATACCGGTGTGCCCTTCGTGGTTGGCGATGACGATCAGTCCATCTACCGCTGGCGGGGCGCACGCCAGGAGCACCTGCGGCGCTTCCAGAAGGACTTCCCCGGATCCCAGACGGTAAAGCTCGAGCAGAACTACCGCTCGACCAAGACCATCCTCAGTGCCGCCAACGCCATCATCGGCCACAACACCGGACGGCTGGGCAAGGAGCTGTGGACGGCGGGTGGCGAAGGCACGCCCATCCGGCTGTATCGCGCCTACAACGAGCGGGATGAGGCCGAGTTTGTCATTGGCCGGATCCAGGACTGGGTCCGGCAGGGCAACTCCCGCAGCGAGGTGGCGGTGCTCTACCGGTCCAATGCCCAGTCCCGGGTGTTTGAAGAAGTACTGTTGCGGGCCAGCCTGCCCTACCGGGTGTACGGCGGCCAGCGCTTCTTCGAGCGGGCCGAGATCAAGGACGCGCTGGCCTACCTCCGCTTGCTGGCCAATAGGGACGACGAATCCGCCTTCGAGCGGGTGGTGAATGTGCCCACCAGGGGTATCGGCGCACGCTCCGTGGATACGATCCGCGAGTACAGCAAGGCCAACGCCCTGTCCATGTGGCGAGCGGCGCAGATCGTGTCCGCGGGTGAGGCCGGCAGCCGCGGGGGCAAGGCGGTGCAGGTGTTCCTGCACCTGATTGAGACCCTGGCCCGGGACACCGCAGGGCTCGCGCTCCACGAGCAGGTAGATCATGTTATCCAGCGCAGCGGGCTGCTGGAGCACTATCGCAAGGAGCCGCGGGACCGGGCAGAAGCCCGGCTCGAGAACCTGGACGAGCTCGTCAGTGCCGCCCGTAGTTTTGAACCGGACGACGGGGAAGATGCGCTGCCGCCGATGGTCGCCTTCCTCTCCCATGCGGCCCTCGAAGCCGGAGACGCCCAGGGCGACGCCTGGGACGACTGCGTCCAGCTCATGACGCTGCACTCGGCGAAAGGCCTCGAGTTTCCGGTGGTGTTCCTGACCGGCCTCGAAGACGGCCTGTTTCCCCATCGCCGGTCGCTGAGCGATGCGGAAGGTCTGGAAGAAGAACGGCGCCTTTGTTACGTGGGGGCTACCCGGGCCATGAGCGAGCTGTACCTGAGCCATGCCGAGCAACGCCGGCTGCATGGCAAGGACAGCTTTGGGCAGGCGTCGCGCTTCATCAGCGAGATCCCCGCAGAGCTGATCGAGGAGGTGCGGCCCCGGCTCAACGTCGCCCAGCCTTCTTACCGACGTGGGGGTTCCATCACCGAGGACCCGGCCTTTGGCGTGCGGCTGGGCCAGCGGGTGAAGCACGGCAAGTTCGGCGAGGGTATCGTGCTCAGCTACGAAGGGGCCGGCGCCCACGCGCGGGTCCAGATCAACTTCGAGGACTCGGGTGCCAAGTGGCTGGTGATGTCCTACGCCAATCTGGAAGTGATGTGACCAAATGAAGATTCTTGTCCTTGGGGCAGGCCAGGTGGGTTCCACGGCGGCATATCACCTCGCCCGTGAGGAATCCAACGAAGTCACCATCATCGACTCCAATCCCGCCGTCCTGCGGGAACTGCAGGACCGCCTGGACGTGCGCACCGTGCTTGGCCATGCCTCGTCACCGGCGGCACTGGAGCGAGCCGGTGCGGCCGACGCGGACATGGTGATCGCGCTGACCAACAGCGATGAAGTGAACATGATCGCCTGCCAGGTGGCCTACACACTCTTCGGCACGAAGACCAAGATCGCCCGGGTGCGCTCAGCCGAGTATGTGAACACGCCCGGACTGTTCGGCACGGATCGCGTGCCCGTCGATCTCTGCATCAGCCCCGAACAGCTGGTAACCCGCTATATCGAGCAGCTGATCCGGTATCCGGGCGCCTTCCAGGTTCTGGATTTCGCGGATGGCCGTGTGCGACTGGTGGGAGTGCGGGCTAACCGGGATGGCCCTCTGGTGGGCCAGGAGATCCGGACCCTCCGGGACCATGTTCCCGGTATCGAGACCCGCATCGCCGCGATCTACCGGGATGGGCAGGAGATCATTCCGGACGGCAGCACCCGGCTGCTCGAGAATGACGAGGTCTTTTTCATCGCCGCCCGGCAGGACATCCGCACCGTAATGCGGGAGATGCGCAAGCTTGAGGACCCCGTGCGCCGGGTGTTCATCGCTGGCGGGGGCAACATCGGCTTACGGGTCGCCAAAGCCCTGGAAGGCACGAACCAGGTGAAGCTGATCGAGCGTTCCCGGGACCGGGCCCGGGTCATTTCCGAGCGCCTGGCGAAAACCATCGTGCTGACCGGGGACGCTGCCGACGAGGAGCTGCTGCTCGAGGAAAACATCGACAGCTCGGACGTCTTCGTGGCGCTGACCAACGCCGAGGAGGTCAACATCCTCTCAGCCATGCTCGCGAAGCGCCTGGGCTGCAAGAAGGTCATGGCGCTCATCAACAGGCCCGCCTATGCCGAACTGGTGGAGGGGCCCCGCATCGACGTGGGTATTTCGCCGCCGCAGATCACCATCGGTGCGTTGCTGGCCTATGTCCGCCAGTCCGGAATGGTGCGCGTCCACACGCTGCGCCGGGGGCGCGCTGAAGCCATCGAGGCGATTGCGCGGGGCAATCGCGGCGATAACCGGGTGGTGGGGCGCAAGGTTGAGGAGATCAGGCTGCCCAAGGGCGCAACGATCAGCGTCATCGTGCGGGGCGAGGAGGTGCTTCAGGCGCATCACGACACCGTGGTCGAGGCGGAAGACCACCTGATCCTGTTTGTTACCGACCGGCGCCAGATCCCGCAGGTCGAGCGGCTCTTCCGGGCCTGACCGCAACTCCGGCCCCCGGCACCCGACATGCATCTCCGAGTCGTCCAGCGCATTCTTGGCCTGTTGCTGATGCTCTACAGCGCAACGATGCTGCCGCCGGTCGCTGTATCGGTCTACTTTGCAGATGGCCAGTCAACCGCGTTCATCGAAGCGCTTGCCATTACTTTCATTGCAGGGCTGGTGGCCTGGCTCCCCGCCCGCAATGACCGGCGCGAGCTTCGCCTGCGGGACGGGTTTTTGGTGGCAGCAGTGTTCTGGCTGGGCCTCGGCAGTTTCGGCGCGCTGCCGCTGGTGCTCGCCCAGACACCCGACATGACGGTTACCGGTGCGGTCTTCGAAGCCGTTTCGGGCCTGACGAC
>CAMBYH010000034.1 GCA_945872065.1 Arsukibacterium tuosuense | reverse complement strand
GCGACCAGAGCTACGCCGATAAGCCGAGTACGTTGTCCGCGTGGGCTGTGCGCCCCGGCGATATCGCCCCGGTACCGGTGCCCGGAGCCGTGTGGTTGTTCGGCGGCGCGCTGACGCTGCTAGGCGCGGTGCGGCGGCGGGCGATGACGGTTATTAGGTGATTCGGTACTTTCATCCTTTGGGGGGTGCCGGGGGGCATCCCCCCGGCTCCGGGCTTCCGTAAGAAATCATAGCCCGCTACGAGCACCTGCCCATCTACAAGCAGGCGCTGGACGCGGCGGTGCATTTCGAGCAGGTGGTGGCGGGGTTCTCCCGCTACCACAAGTACACACTGGGCACGGAGATCCGCAACCAGAGCCGCGCGGTGCTGGGGCTTATTGTCCGGGCCAATGGCGCCCGTGAGCGGGCAGCGGTTTTGCTGGAGCTGCGCCAGCATCTCGACGAACTGCTGATCCTGCTGCGCCTCGCGAAGGAGGTGCAGGCCTTTCGCAGTTTCCGGTCCTTTCAATACGCCATCGAACAGGTGGTGTCGGTTTCCAGACAGAACGAGGGGTGGCTCCGAAGCAGTAAAGAGAAGCAGCAGGGTGTGACAACGAGGGAGCCTGAATCGCCGTGAGTGCCGGTTTGCGCCGGCGGCGGCGAGCGTGCCGACGTGTATCATCGTGCGCCCGTCCCGCCGCGGTACTTTTGCCGCGGCATGCGCCTGCAGGCGGGGATGCCCGGTCACCGGGGTTTCCCGCCGATGAGAATACCGGGATCGGAGTCGTGAATTCGGCGCCGGTGTTCAAAACCAGCCGGCCGAACGTCCAGCCCAACAACTACTGGTCCGGCACCGAGTACGCGCCCAATACCAGTCTCGCGTGGAACTTCAACTTCAACATGGGCCGGAACCGGCGGGGCGCGGCATTTGGCTTCCCCTGCACGCGCACCGACGAATTCCTCCGGCGCTTGCGGGACCGGCAGCGGCCGGTGATGCTCATTGGTGAAACCCCGGTCGACTACGCGCGGATCCGGGTGCGGTCCCCGGTGGCTCGTTATGCCTGGAGCGGAAGCTCAGCCGGATAATTTTTCCCGGGGCCTTTTGCTATTGTAAGCACGTCCCTGGAGAGCCCTGCCTTGCACTGCCCCTTCTGCAGCCACCCGGAAACCAAGGTCATCGATTCTCGTCTGGCCGGCGAGGGCACCCAGATCCGTCGCCGGCGGGAGTGTCTGGGCTGCGGTGAGCGCTTCACTACCTTCGAGAGCGCCGAACTCGTGATGCCGCGGGTGGTGAAGCGGGACGACAGCCGGGAGCCCTTCGACGACCACAAGCTGCGCAGTGGGATGATTCGTGCACTGGAGAAAAGGCCGGTGAGCAGTGAGGCGGTGGAGGAGGCGCTGGCCCGGGTGACGCCCCGGCTGCAGACCATGGGCGAGCGCGAGGTGTTCTCCCGACGGATCGGTGAGCTGGTGATGGAAGAGCTGCGCGCCCTCGATGAGGTTGCTTACGTGCGCTACGCGTCGGTGTACCGGAGTTTCCAGGACGTGGAGTCTTTTCAGGACGAGATTCGCAAGCTCAAGGAACTGGGTGACCAGGACCGCCGGCGTGACCAGCTGCCGCTGCTACCGGACGAACCGTCATGAATATCACGCCGACGTTCACCGTGGATGATCGCCGCCACATGGTCCGGGCCCTGGAGCTGGCGGCCCGCGGCCTCACTACGACCCACCCGAATCCCCGCGTAGGCTGCGTCATTGCCTCGGGTGCCACGGTCATTGCCGAAGGCTGGCATGTACGCACCGGTGGACCCCATGCCGAAGTTGACGCCCTCGCGAAGGCAGGTAGTGGGGCACGAGGAGCGACGGCCTATGTCACCCTCGAACCCTGCTGTCACAGTGGCCACACACCGCCCTGCACAGCGGCACTGGTTGCCGCTGGCATTCGCCGCGTCGTGTATGGCGCGGCCGACCCGAATCCCCGGGTGAACGGCGGGGGCGAGCAGGCCCTGAAGGCTGCCGGCCTGGAGGTTAGTGGGGGCCTGCTGGCTGCCGAGTCGGAGCGCCTGAACTTAGGCTTCATGCACCGTATGCGCCGCGGCTGGCCGCTGGTGCGAACCAAAATCGCCGCCTCGCTGGACGGGCGCACGGCGCTGGGTGACGGGCGCAGCCAGTGGCTGACGGGGGAGGCCGCCCGGGAGGATGTGCAGCGCTGGCGGGCCCGGAGCGCTGCGATCCTGACGGGCGTCGGCACGGTGCTGGCCGATGATCCCGCTCTGAACGTGCGGGAGGCTGGGCAGCCTGCGCCAGTCCAGCCGCTGCGGGTGATCCTGGATTCCCGCTTTCGGACCCCACCCGAGGCCCGGGTGCTGGCCAAGCCCGGCGATGTGCTGCTTCTGGGTGCCGGGGCCGATGTGCGCAGGGCGCCACTCGTAGCCCGGGGAGTTCTGGTTGAAACGGTGTCTCTCGACGGGGGCCGGGTCGACCTGGCGGCGATGCTGCGCCGGCTTGGGGAACTGGAGATCAACGAGGTCTGGGTTGAGGCGGGTCCTACGCTGAATGGCGCGCTGCTGGCCGCGGGTCTGGTGGACGAGCTGCTGGTCTACCTGGCGCCCAGCGTCCTGGGCACAAGCGCCCGGGGAATGTTCGATATGCTGCCGCTCACGGATCTGGCGGCGCGACCGGAATTCAGGCTGCAGAGCGTCCGGCATCTGGGCGATGATCTGCGCCTCATTTACACGCCGCAGGCCCCCACGGGAAATCCACGCTGATGTTTACGGGAATCATTCAGGCACTCGGCAACCTGCGGTCCGTGACCCCGACCGAGTCCGGGCGCCAGCTGGTCTTTGACCTGGGCGCCCTGGGTTCCAGAAAGTTCCAGCTTGGGGACAGCATCGCGGTAAATGGCGCGTGCCTGACGGCAGTGGCCTTTGGGTCCGGTACCTTCACGGCAGACGTGTCCGCCGAGACCCTCCGGGTGACGACTCTCGGGCAGCTCGGCCCCGGCAGCCCGGTAAACCTGGAGCCCGCACTCACGCTGGCCGAGCCCCTCGGCGGGCATCTGGTCACCGGGCATGTGGACGGGGTGGGCGAGGTCGCCGAGCGGCAGGAAGAGGGCGGCATGGCCATCCTGCGCTTTGCCCTGCCGGATTTTCTCCAGCGGTATGCTGCCCGCAAGGGCTCGATCTGTATCGACGGCGTCAGCCTTACAGTAAATGACGTGACAGACGACCTGGTGCTGGTCACCCTCGTGCCCCACACCCTCGCGAATACAATCATGCAACACTACCGAATCGGTACGCGGGTCAACCTCGAAGTAGACCTGGTGGCACGCTATGTGGAAAGACTGCTGGGCAAATCATGACTCTGTTGGATAAAGGCATTCCGGCCGGCACCCCCGTAGGAGCGCCAACCGGCGCGATTCCAGGGGGCTTTAGCGCCGTCCCCGCCATCATCGAAGACCTGCGCCAGGGCCGGATGGTCATCATCGTGGACGATGAAGACCGGGAAAATGAGGGCGACCTGCTCATGGCTGCGGCGAAGGTGCGGCCGGAGGACATTAACTTCATGGCGCGCTACGGGCGGGGCCTGATCTGCCTGACCCTGACTCGGGCCCGGTGCCAGCAGCTCCGCCTGCCGCTGATGGTTGGCGCTACCGATCGCCAGCAGAGCACCAACTTCACCGTATCCATCGAGGCTGCCGAGGGTGTGACCACCGGTATCTCGGCCCAGGATCGCGCCCGGACGGTCCGTGTCGCCGTCGGTCCGGATGCCACGGCGGAAGATATCACCCAGCCGGGCCACATTTTCCCCCTCATGGCCCAGTCCGGTGGTGTGCTGACGCGGGCAGGACATACGGAGGCCGGCTGTGACTTCGCGCGCCTGGCCGGTTTCGAACCGGCGGCGGTGATTGTCGAGATTCTCAATGAGGACGGCACCATGGCCCGCCGGCCCCAGCTGGAGACCTTCGCCCGGGAGCATGGTCTGAAGATCGGTACGATTGCCGACCTGATCCGGTACCGGCTGCAGCACGAGGAATCCGTCGCCCGTATCGCCGAGCACTTCGTGGAGACCGAGTTCGGCCCATTCCGGCTCGTCGCCTACGAGGATCATGTCAGTCGCAACGTGCACCTTGCCCTGGTCAAGGGTGATCTGACTCTCCCGGAGCCGCCGCTGGTCCGCGTCCACGTTCAGGACACCCTGGGTGACGTGGTCGGAGTGCGTAGCGCGGAACTGGGTTGGCCCCTGCGCTCTGCCATGGAGCAGATTGCCAATGCGGGTCACGGCGTCGTGGTCCTGCTCCACTATGGCGAGTCTCCACGGGAACTGCTGGCCGCCTTCCACTCCCTCGGGCGGCTCGCGGGTGCCGAGCGCAAGGAATCCCCCGGTGGGGAGGTTCTCCGCAATTACGGTACCGGTGCGCAGATTCTCCGGGACCTGGGTGTCCACCGGATGCGGGTCCTCAGTGCGCCTAAGCAGATGCACGGTCTATCAGGCTTCGGGCTCGAGGTAGTAGAGTACGTGGATGCGCCAGCCCGGCGCCCTGGCGGCTGATCCCAACCTATGCTCACCATTGAAGGACAGTTGATCGCCCGCGACGTGCGTATCGTCATTCTTGCGGCTCGCTTCAACGAACTGGTCGTCCGCAATCTGGTGGATGGCGCTGTCGATGCTCTCAAACGCCACGGCGCCGGGGAGACCGACATTCATATCGTCCGGGTACCCGGGGCGTTTGAGCTGCCGCTGGCGGCCCAGCGTCTCGCGAAGCTGCGGCGCTACGACGGCATCGCGGCTCTGGGCGCAGTCATCCGCGGGCAAACACCCCATTTTGATTTCGTGTGCGGCGAGTGCGCAGCGGGACTCAATCGCGTCAGCCTCGAGCACGGCATCCCCATCGGCTTCGGTCTGCTCACCTGCGACACCGTCGACCAGGCCATGGACCGGGCTGGCGGCAAGGCCGGCAACAAGGGTGCTGACGCGGTCCTCGCCACTCTCGAGATGGTCAGCCTCCTGCGCCAGCTGGAGGCGTAGGTTTCGCGACATGGCTGTTACTGGTCGGCACGGTTCGCGCCGCCTGCTGGTGCAGGCGCTCTATCAGCACCAGCTCGCCGGGCACTCTGCTGCCGAGCTGCTGGAGCAGTTCACGGCCCAGGAGAATTTCGAGAAGATGGACGTCGAGTTTTTTCGCCGGCTGCTTGGCGAAGTCCTCGCCGATACGGCTGGACTCGATGCGCTGATTGCGGGCGATGCCGACCGGCCAGTGTCGCAGCTGGATCCTGTTGAGCACGGCATCCTCTGGCTTGGGCTTACGGAGTTACGCACCCACCCCGAGGTGCCACTCAAGGTAGTCATCGCCGAGGCGATCCAGCTGGCGAAGGAGTTTGGCGCCACTGATGGTCATCGCTACATCAACGCCTTGCTTGACCAGGTCGCGCCGAAGTTGCGTCCCACTGCCTGACTGCTGAGCGAAGCAGGGTGGACGAACGCACGCTCATCACCACCTACTTTGCCAGGCCTCAGGACCGGCGAGCAGACGTCATCCTGGGAATCGGCGACGACGCGGCGCTGCTGCGTCCCGAACCGGGGTTTGATCTGGTGGTAGCAACCGACAGCATCGCCGAGGGCACGCATTTTCCAGCAGGCATTGCTGCTGCTGCCGTCGGTCACCGCTGTCTGGCCGTGAACCTGAGTGACGTGGCGGCGATGTCCGCAGAGCCCCGCTGGTTTTCCCTGGCGCTGTCCCTGCCCAACGCGGACCCGGCCTGGGTCGGCGGGTTTGCCACGGGCCTGTTCTCTCTCGCGGACCGGCATGGCGTGGTCCTGATCGGCGGCGATACCGTGCGTGGCCCCCTCGGCGCGACGGTGACGGTTCTTGGCCGGGTCAAGGCCGAGCGTGCTGTCCGGCGTACCGGCGCCCGGCCCGGTGACGGCATCTGGGTTACCGGTAATCCGGGCGATGCAGTCGCCGGGCGGCTGCTGCTGGCAGAGGGCACAGAGGGGTCCGATGCGGCGGCGTTGCGGCAGCGCTTTCTCTATCCGGAGCCCCGGGTCCAGGAGGGCAGGGCACTGGCCGGGATTGCCTCGGCCATGCTCGATGTTTCCGATGGCCTGGCCGACGATCTTGGCAAGCTGCTCGCCGCCAGCGGCGTGGGCGCCGAGCTGGATGCCGAACAGCTCCCACTGAGCCCGGAACTGCGGCGGCTCCGGGGCAGCGAGGCCGTTGAATGTGCGCTCACGGGTGGCGACGACTACGAACTGTGTTTTACGCTGAGTCCTGCGGATGAAGCTCATCTGCGGGAGGTTTCAGCGCAGTGGCCTGCTGGCGTTGCGCGCATCGGTACTGTCGTTCCTGGCTCCGGTGCCCGGTGGCGACTGCGCGGCCAGCCGCTGGCAGTTCCTGACACTACCTACCGGCACTTCTGATGGTGGCCTATTCCCCCCGTACTGAACTCGCGCGGCAGGTACTCCGCGACCCCGTGCACTGGCTGCCCTTCGGGCTGGGATCCGGACTATTGCCGGTGGCTCCAGGTACTTGGGGGTCCTTACTCGCACTTGGCATCTTCTGGGCACTGCCGCCGGTGCCACTTGCAGTCATGCTGCCGGCACTGGGCGTTGCCTTCGCGTTTGGCTGCGTCGTCTGTGGCATAAGTGCGCGGCGGCTTGGGGTGCATGATCACGGCGGCATCGTGTTCGATGAAATCGTAGGCATGCTTCTCGTGCTGTCCGTCACACCACGAACCGCAGGCTGGACGCTGCTGGCTTTTCTGCTCTTCAGGGTTTTCGACGTCGTCAAGCCGTCCCCGATTCGCGAGGCTGATCACAGAATACCGGGCGGTCTGGGCATTATGCTCGATGATGTTCTGGCGGCCATTTACGCGGCATTAGTCGTCAGAGGAGTCATGTTACTGCCGCCGTTCTAGCAGCCCGGTCAGGTCTTCGCCGCATGGTCCAGCAATCGACTCCGAGCGCCGGCTCCATCGCTGCGGTACCGAAGAAGATCGGGAAGTACCTGATCATCAATGAAGTGGGCAAGGGCACCACCGGGACGGTCTACCTGTCCCACGACCCCTACTTCCGGCGGGATGTGGCCATCAAGGTCTATACGACTGCTCCCGACGACGATCCCTCAAGGGCGAAGATCGCCCGCAAGATGTTCTTCAACGAAGCCCATATGGTCGGGATGCTCCAGCACCCGAACATTCTCCCCATCCTCGATGCGGGTGAAGAGGACGGGAAGTATTACGTGGTGATGGAGCACGTCCAGCGGGCCCGTACGCTGGAGGCCTACTGCCGTCCTGACAACCTGTTGCATGTCGAGGACGTGGTCAAGATCATCTACAAGTGTGCCAAGGCACTGCATTACGCCCACAAGCGCGGCGTTATCCACAGGGACATCAAGCCCAGCAACATCATGCTGACGAACGACAATGATGTCCGCATCATTGACTTCGGTATTGCCATTCTCCGCGACTCCGATATATCCAAGATCGAGGGCATTGCCGGCTCGCCGAGCTACATGTCGCCGGAGCAGGTGCAGGGTAATGACCTCACTCCTTCCTCCGATCTCTATTCCCTCGGGGCCGTCATGTATGAGCTGCTGACGGGCTTCCGGCCGTTCCGTGCCAGCTCCCTCTCGAAGCTGCTGAACCAGATCGTCTACGCGACGCCGCCCCCGATCCACACGCTGCGCCTGGGTGCGCCGGAGGAGCTGGAGGAAATCGTCGCGGTCGCCCTTCAGAAAGACCCCGCCAACCGGTTTGTCAACGGTACCGATTTCGGCGCGCGTCTGACCCGCGTGTACCACCAGTTGAAGGGTCAGTGGGATGGCATTGACCAGCAGGAGCACTTCGATACCCTGCGGCGCCTGTCGTTCTTTCATGACTTCTCCCAGTCGGAGATCCGGGAGCTGCTGCGCGCCAGCGAGTGGCGGGAGTACTCGGCGGCGGACGAGATCGTGCGGGAGGGCACCGCAGATGACCGCTTCTACGTCATCATCACCGGTAGCGTGGCTGTAGAGAGTAACGGGAAGTCCCTGGGCACTCTGCGCGAGGGTGACTGTTTCGGCGAGACAGGTTACATATCCGGGGCGCGAAGTACGGCGGGAATCTGCGCCCAGGCCGCCGTAACGGTTCTCTCCGTCAGCTCGACGATGCTGGAGCAGGTGTCTACGGAGTGCCAGCTGCGCTTCAACAAGGTTTTCCTGCGGACCCTGATCTGCCGCCTGCAGGGCGCCAACATTCCGGGAGAGTAGGGGCACGCCAGGGGTGGTAGCGTATCCCCATGATCGTCGAACCCCGTCAGGTGCCCCCCGGGGCCCTGTTCCGCTGGACCGGGCAGGCACTGCAGCTCATCGCTCGCGGTGCCGGCGCCTGGCTGGGACTCATCCTGCTCCTGTGCCTGGCAATCTTTGCCGGACAGCGCCTGCCGCTACTCAGCGGGATTCTGTCGTTGCTGGCCTTGCTCGGCAGTATTCTGGTCGCCGCCCGGGTGGATCAGACCGAGAATGCATCCATCACGGATCTGCTCAGTACGCTGCGCCAGCACGGCCACATCCTGCTGGCGTACTCAGTGGCAATCGCGCTGGTGGGAGCCCTGATCTGGGTGCTGTTACTCGCCCGCCCGGGTATTCCCTGGTGGACAGTGCTCTACTCGGAACGAAACATCGTTACGGCGCTCTCTGAGAGCTGGTTCATTGCGCTTCGGCAGGTCTTTGTCTACTCGGCCTACGCCCTGGGGCTGTCATTTTTCGCCCTCAACATCCCGGGACTCACGTCGTTCCTGCAGTTTCCCTGCACCACCCTGCTGGGGCTACCCTTCCGTGAGGCCTATCGGGCCGGCGCTGCAGCCCAGATGAAGAACCTTGCGCCGATGCTGGGTGTGGGGCTGCTGTTTGTCCTGTTGCCGGTAATCGTGGTGCTGTCGCTGCCGCCCCTGGTGCCTCTGCTCTACTGCTTTCTGGGGGCACTGGCCTATGTGGGCTTCCGCGAGATCTTCCTCGGGATCGGCGCCAACCGGGAGTGGGCTAGCGCAGGCCTTCGTCTGCCGGATCTGGCTCCTCGTCCGCTTCCGGGTCGTCCGTCGCAAAGTCCTTGAGTTCGCCGCCCATCAGCATCTGGACACGCTGCTCTGCATCCTGCAGCGCACCCTGGCACTCGCGACTCAGGCGAACGCCGCGCTCAAACTCCTTCAGCGAAGTGTCCAGCGGGAGTTCGCCGGATTCCAGCTGCTCAACGATAGTTTCCAGCTCCGCCAGGCTCTTCTCGAGATCCACGGGCTTGCTGGCTGCTTTGCGACGGGAGGTGCTCATAACAGGATAGGTTGACAGAATCACGGTCGTCTTCCTATATTTAGACCAAGTCTAAACAACATCAGGAGAAATCGAATGGCTCTCAAGGGCAGCAAGACGGAAGGCAATCTCAAGGCCGCGTTCGCGGGCGAATCCCAGGCTAATCGCCGGTACCTCTACTTCGCGGGCAAGGCGGACGTTGAGGGGTACAACGATGTCGCGGCCGTGTTCCGTTCCACCGCAGAAGGCGAGACCGGCCATGCCCACGGGCATCTGGACTATCTGAAGGACGTCGGCGATCCCGCCACGGGTCTGCCCATGGGCCCGACCGCGGATAACCTCAAGGCCGCCATTGCCGGTGAGACCCACGAGTACACCGACATGTATCCCGGCATGGCCAAGACGGCCCGGGACGAGGGTTTCCGCGAGGTCGCTGACTGGTTCGAGACCCTGGCCAAGGCCGAACGGTCCCACGCCAATCGCTTCCAGAAGGCTCTGGACACTCTCGGCAAGTAATTCATCGCGTTAGCCGGCCGGCGGTCCTCCACGGGCCGCCGGCCGGTCCTCAGTCAGGGACCCCCATGGCCACACGCGAAGGCAGCCTCGACGCCCCCACGCGTCATCCACTCGACTGGCAATCCACCGATTTCTGGAACAAGGCATCCCTGGAAACCGAGCTGGAGCGGGTCTTCGATATCTGTCACGGGTGCAGGCGCTGTTTCAGTCTCTGCAATGCCTTTCCAACCCTGTTCGATGCGGTGGATGCCTCGACCTCCGGCGAGGTGGACAGTGTGCCCAAAGCCGCGTTCGCCGAGGTCGTCGACCAGTGCTACCTCTGCGACATGTGCTACATGTCCAAGTGTCCCTACGTTCCGCCTCACCCATTCAACGTGGACTTTCCCCACCTGATGCTGCGGGCCAAGGCCGTCCGCTTCCGGGAGGAGGGCGCCCCGCTGCGGAGCCGGATACTCTCGGCAACTGATCTGGTGGGCAACATCGCGGGAATTCCTGTGATGGTCGAGGTGGTCAACGCCGTCAATGGCAACCAGGCCGGGCGCCTGCTGCTGGAGAAGACTCTCGGTGTTGCCCGGGACGCGCCGCTACCCCGTTACGAGAGCGATACTGCCCGCAAGCGCCTTGGACGCCAGACAGCCCCATCTGCGCCAGTGGAAGCGGTCAACGGCACCAGCGGCAAGGTCATCCTTTACACCACCTGCTACGGCAACCGGAACCTCCCCGCGATGGTCGAGGATCTAGTGGCCGTTTTCCGCCACAACGGCATTACCGTGCAGCTCGCCGGGTCCGAGCAGTGTTGTGGCATGCCCAAGCTCGAGCTGGGTGATCTGGACTCCGTGGCCAAAGCCAAGGAGGCCAACGTGCCCGAACTCGCCCGGTGGGTGGCAGAGGGCTGGGACATCGTTGCCCCGGTGCCGTCCTGTGTGCTCATGTTCAAGCAGGAGCTGCCGCTGATGTTTCCCCAGGATGCCCAGGTGCAGGCAGTGGCGCGGGCCTTCTTCGATCCCTTCAACTACCTGCATCTGCGCCACAAGGGCGGCAAGCTGCGCACGGACTTCACGAAGTTCCTGGGCACCGTCTCCTATCACGTGCCCTGCCATCTGCGCGTCCAGAACATCGGCCTCAAAACGCGGGATGTCCTGCAGCTGGTCCCCGGGACGACGGTCCAGCCTGTCGAGCGGTGCTCGGGCCACGACGGTACCTACGGGGTGAAGGTCGAGTTCCGGGCGGCGTCGGTCCGGATTGCCACGCCGGTAGCCGACCAGGTCCAGGCCAGTGGCGCAGACCATTTCTGCAGTGATTGCCCCATGGCAGCTGCCCAGGTGGCGGGTCTCGCCGGCCGCAGCGACCACTCGCACCCGATCGAGCTGCTCCGGCACGCCTACGGGATCTGATTCGTCCTGGAAGAACTGTATGCACAAGCTCACCCTGGACGACCTTTTCCCCCTCGAGACCTACGCCAGGCTGCGCCCCGAGTTTCGCGAACGCGTCATCGAGCATAAGGCTCACCGCCGCCTGGCCCTTGGAGAGCACGTCTCCTTGTCCTTTGAGGACCGGCTGACGATGCACTATCAGATCCAGGAGATGCTCCGCGCGGAACGCATCTTCGAGCCGGACGATATCCGGGCGGAACTCGAGACCTACAACCCCCTGATTCCCGATGGAACCAACTGGAAAGCCACGCTCCTGATCGAGTATCCCGACGAGGACGAGCGGCGCGTTGCGCTCGGTCGCCTGCGGGGCGTTGAGGACCGGGTCTGGGTGTCCATCGGCGGGCAGGCGCCGATTTATGGCATCGCTGACGAGGACCTGGAGCGTTCCAACGCCACCAAGACGTCTGCCGTGCACTTTCTGCGCTTCGAGTTGCCAGTCGCTGCCGTCCAGGCTCTCCGGGCGGGTGCCGGCGTGTCCGCCGGTGTGGATCACCCGGAGCTGGACGTGCGGGCGGCCAGCCTTCCCGAGATGCTGCGCGAATCCCTTATCGCCGATCTCGCCTGACTGCCGCTCCAGTCGTCACCAGCACCAGTTCTTGCTTAATCCGGCGGGTACTCTAAGATTCGGCCGGTTGTTGTGCATCGTTCCTGAATTCTGATGGCTACCCGCTACGAAGCTGCTGACATTGAGGTCCTTAGCGGCCTTGATCCCGTGCGCCGCCGCCCCGGGATGTACACCGACACGAGTCGGCCGAATCACCTTGCCCACGAGGTGATCGACAACAGCGTGGACGAGGCCCTGGCAGGGCACTGCAGGCGCATCGACGTCAAGCTCCACGCCGACGGCTCGGTGGAGGTCGCCGACGACGGCCGCGGTATGCCCGTGGACAAGCACCCGACCGAGAAGATTCCGGGCGTGGAACTCATCCTCACCCGGCTCCACGCGGGCGGCAAGTTCTCCAACAATAACTATCAGTACTCCGGCGGACTGCACGGGGTCGGCGTGTCGGTGGTCAACGCGCTGTCAAAGAACCTTGAAGTCTGGATCCGCCGGGATGGCCACGAGTACAACATGAGCTTCCGCAACGGCGAACGGGTCGGCAAGCTGGAACAGGTCGGCACGGTCGGCAAGGCCAACACCGGCACGACGCTGCGGTTCTGGCCTGATCCCAAGTTCTTCGATTCCGAGAAGTTCTCGGTCCCCGATCTGGTCCACGTCCTGCGGGCCAAGGCGGTGCTCTGTCCGGGCCTGCGGATACGCTTCGAGGTCGAGAAGCCGGAGCAGAGCCACGAGTGGCTTTACGAGGGCGGCCTGGGTCAGTACCTGGCTGAGAGTCTGCCGGACGCCGATATGCTGCCCAACCCACCCTACGCCGCCAGTCTGAAGGGGGAGCGGGAGGAGGTGGAGTGGGCGCTGGCCTGGGCTGACACCGATGCGCCGGCTATCAATGAGTCCTATGTCAACCTGATTCCCACCGCCCAGGGCGGGACCCATGTGGGTGGCCTGCGGACTGGCCTTACTGATGCGCTCCGGGACTACTGCGAATTCCGCAACCTGCTGCCCCGGGGGGTCAAGCTGGCGCCCGACGACGTGTGGGACGGCTTGCACTACGTGCTGTCCGTCAAGATGCAGGAGCCCCAGTTCTCTGGTCAGACCAAGGAGCGCCTCAGCTCACGGGAGTGCGCGGCCTTCGTGGGCGGCGTGGTCAAGGATTCCTTTTCGCTGTGGCTGAGTCAGCACACGGAAGAGGGCGATCAGCTCGCCGAGCGCGCCATCCTCGCCTCCCAGCGCCGGACCAAGGCTGCCAAGGTGGTGGTGCGGAAGAGGATTACCAGTGGCCCGGTGCTGCCCGGGAAGCTGACGGACTGCACCAGTACTGACCCCGAGCGCTGCGAGATTTTTCTGGTCGAAGGGGACTCGGCCGGTGGGTCAGCCAAGCAGGCCCGGGATCGGGAGTATCAGGCCGTGCTGCCCCTGCGGGGCAAGATCCTGAACACCTGGGAGGTGGATCAGGGCGAGCTGCTGGCGTCCCAGGAAATCAGCAATATCAGCCTCGCGATCGGCGCGGAGCCGGGCAGTGCTGACCTCACCGGCCTCCGGTACCACAAGGTCTGCATTCTTGCGGATGCCGATTCCGACGGCCTGCACATTGCCACGCTCATCTGCGCGCTGTTCGTCCGCCACTTTCCTCAGCTGGTGCGTGCTGGTCACGTCTATGCCGCCATGCCGCCCCTCTTTCGTATCGATGCCGGCAAGGAGGTCTACTACGCGCTGGACGAGGCCGAGCGGCAGGGTGTCCTCGACCGGCTTACTGCGGAAGGCGTCCGGGCGAAGCCCTCGGTGACCCGGTTCAAGGGCCTCGGTGAGATGAACCCGATGCAGCTCCGGGAGACCACGATGCTGCCGGATTCCCGGCGTCTCGTGCAGTTGACCATTGACGCGGGCGATGACACCGAGCAGCTGCTCGACATGCTCCTCGCCAAGAAGCGCGCCGGCGATCGCCGCACCTGGCTGGAGGCCAAGGGCAACCTCGCCGAGATCTGACCCCATGGGTACCCGGAAGAAATCAGCAGCGAAGTCAGGCGGTAAGGGTGCCGTCGCGCCGGCCCTGCAGAGCCGGCTTGAATTTCAGTCCGTCGAGAAGGTCCCGATGCGAGCCTTCACCGAGAAGGCGTACCTCGATTACTCGATGTACGTCATCCTCGATCGGGCGCTCCCGCACATTGGCGACGGCCTGAAGCCCGTCCAGCGGCGGATCATCTATGCGATGAGTGAGCTGGGTCTCCTCGCTGCCACCAAGCACAAAAAGTCGGCGCGCACGGTCGGCGACGTGATCGGCAAGTTTCACCCCCACGGTGACTCCGCCTGCTACGAAGCCATGGTGCACATGGCCCAGGCCTTCGCGTACCGCTACCCGATCGTTGACGGCCAGGGCAACTGGGGTTCCGCTGACGATCCGAAGTCCTTTGCAGCCATGCGCTACACAGAGGCGCGGCTGACGCCCTACGCAGCCACCCTGCTGGACGAACTCGAGCAGGGCACTGTGGAGTGGGTGCCAAACTTCGACGGCACCATGCAGGAACCTGTGCTGCTGCCAGCCCAGTTGCCCAATCTGCTGCTGAACGGGGCCAGTGGGATTGCGGTGGGCATGTCCACTGATATTCCTCCCCATAACCTCCGGGAAGTCGTCACGGCCCTGGTGCGTCTGCTGGAGGAGCCTGAGACCACGCTCAAGCAGCTCTGCCAGCACATCAAGGGGCCGGATTTCCCCACTGGCGGGGAGTTGGTGACGCCGCGTAAAGAGCTGCACGACATCTACGCAACCGGGAATGGCACTCTGCGGCTCCGGGCCACGTGGGAGCGCGAAGATAGCGACATCATTATTACCAACCTTCCGTTCCAGGTCTCCGGCAGCAAGGTCCTGGAGCAGATCGAGGCTCAGCGCCAGGCCAAGAAGCTGCCGCTCGTTGACGATCTCCGGGATGAATCGGATCACGAGAATCCAACGCGCCTGGTGATCACACCAAAAGTGGGCAAGGTGGACGTCGACGTGCTGATGAGCCATCTGTTTGTCACCACGGACCTCGAGCGCACGATTCGGGTCAACCTCAACGTCATTGGCCTGGACGGTCGCCCGGCGGTTCGGGACCTGAAGTCCCTGCTCGGTGAGTGGCTGCAGTTCCGCACGGCCACGGTCAAACGGCGCCTCCAGCACCGGCTTGCCAAGGTGGAGGACCGGCTCCATATTCTTGACGGTCTGTTGATCGCCTACCTGAACATCGACGAGGTGATCCGGATCATCCGTCGGTCCGACAAACCGAAGGAGGCGCTTGTTGAGCGCTTCGGGGTCACCGAGACCCAGGCAGAGTCGATCCTCAATCTCCGTCTGCGCCAGCTGGCGAAGCTGGAGGAGATCCAGATTCGTACCGAGCAGAACGAGCTGGCTGCGGAGCGTGATCGCCTCCAGCAGATTCTGAAGAGTGCAGCCAGGCTCAAGACGCTGATCCGGGACGAGTTGCTGGCACTGGCGGAAAAGCACGGGGATCCCCGGCGAACCGCCATTGTCGAGCGGGAGGCGGCCCAGGCTCTCGCAGAAACTGAGCTGGTGACGAGCGAGCCGGTCACTGTCGTCCTGTCGGCCAGTGGCTGGGTCCGGGCTGCCAAAGGCCACGACATCGATCCCGTCAGCCTCAGCTACAAGTCAGGCGACAGCTATCTCAGTTCCGCCCCGGGCAAGAGCACGCAGACTGCTGTGTTTCTCGACAGCACGGGCCGTGCCTATTGCCTGGCGGCCCACTCGCTTCCGTCGGCCCGGGGGCAGGGCGAACCCCTCACGGGACGGCTCAATCTGCCCGCGGGTGCGAGCTTTCGCGGGCTGTTGCTGGGTGAGCCGGAGATGCGCTGGCTCGTGGCGAGTGACGCGGGCTATGGCTTCTTTGTGCGGCTCAGTGACCTCCATTCGCGCAATCGGGCTGGCAAGGCCTGCCTGCGGGTCCCGGAGGGTGGTGACGTGCTGATCCCATCTCCCGTCCTGGGGACGGAGTTCCCAGGCAAGGCGCTGGTGGCGGCCTTGAGTACCGAGGGGCGGCTGCTGGTTTTTCCTGCCGCTGAGTTACCGGAACTGCCCCGGGGCAAGGGCAACAAGATTTTCGGAATCTCGTCCCGCAAGTTCAAGGCAGGGGAAGAAAAGCTGTCCGCTGTGGTGGTTCTGGAGCCCGGTCAGTCGCTCCTGCTGTTCAGCAATCAGCGCACCATGACGCTGAAGCCCGGGGATCTGGCGGAGTATCGGGGTGCGCGAAGTCAGCGCGGCGGCCTCCTGCCACGGGGCTGGCGGAAGATCGATCGGGTTACCGCAGTAACCCCCTCCTAACGCGCTCTCTTGCGTGCCGACGCGGCCCGGATGTTGGTCTCGCTGATCTGGGTCGCCTCGTCCAGATCCTTCCCCAGTGCCTGACGTACCGCGGACATGTCGAGCACCTGCCTTGCCGTCAGTTCCTCTTCGTAGTCGCGCTCCAGCAGCGTCAGTGCCTCCAGCAGGGTCTGCGCCTGCTGTTGATCCTTGGTGGCTGAAGCGGCGAGGGCGTGAATATCCACTGTTCCGGACTGGGAGGTGGCCTCCGCGTCGGTCGGTTCACCCACCAGAAAGTCCACGTTCCGAGCGGGTTCGATCACAACCGGCGCATAGGCATCTTCCGGGTCTGCCAGCAGTGAGCGGGCTGCCTGGGTCTTTTCCGCGTTGAGACGCTTCTGAATGTTGGTGTCCGTGCTGTCGAACAGTTCTTCCAGTTCCGCGGTGACGTCCCCACCGGCAAACTCCGAGGCAAGGGTGTCCTCGGCCGGCGGGCTGTAGGAAACCGTAAAGGCAGGCTCCAGCGCACGGGTGACCAGGGGTGCCGCCGCCGTGGTGATTGCTGTCGCGAGGGCGGTGGACCCGAAGGGGGGCTGGGCCTCCTGCCGGGACGCTGCTTTCGCCACCGGGCGCTGGCGGTCCGTCCGGCGTCCGAAGGCCCAGAGCAAGCCGCTGATGATCAGGCCGAACAGGATGCCGGCGCCTGCGGCCAGCACGGGATTGGGTTCATCGACCTCGGTCGCGACGGCTACCGGTGCTTCTGCCGGAGCGCGACGCGCCAACGGCGCCGGCGGCAGGACGGCCGGCCGTGCGGTCTCGGCAACAGCAGCCACT
Organism: Arsukibacterium tuosuense; assembly: GCA_945872065.1. Classification (GTDB taxonomy): domain Bacteria; phylum Pseudomonadota; class Gammaproteobacteria; order Steroidobacterales; genus SHZI01. The sequence continues at coordinate 7,270 of CAMBYH010000034.1, read as the reverse complement.
GGTAACGGGGCCGCTGCGAGAGCAGGTACGGGGGCTGCCGCGATAAGAGGTTCGGGGCCTGGGGCTGGGATCGCCGTTTCCGCCGCGGGTTCCGGCGGGGCCACCGCTGTCGGCCCGGCATCTGCGGTCGAAGCCGGTGCTGGCTGAACCGGAGCTGCGGCTGCAGGAATCAGAATCTCACTGCCCAGCTTGATGAGATTTGCATCGTTACGGATGAAGGCGTCCGGATTCGCCGCCTGAATGGCCGACGCCAGTGCCCACAGGGAGACTGTCCAGCTGCGAACACGGGCTGCGATCGACGAGAGGGTATCGCCTTCCGCAACGCGATAGCGTGCGCCCGGCTCGAGCGTTGCGCCGACTGGCCGGGCGGTGGAGCGCCGCTGCACTGGCGCCGGGCTGGCAGTAACGGGTTCGGCGCTCTCAGTGGCCGAGGTGACAGGTGCCGCTGGCGCGCTGTTGTCCGGTGTGGCCGTAGCCGCGGGCAGAGAAGCCGTCGTTGCGCCAGCCGTTACGGCCGCTGGCAGGTCGAGCATCAGGACGTATTGCCGGATCAGGGCGGGTGCCCCGGGGCACTGCACCTTCAGTTCCAGTTCGTACAGGGGCTCATACAGTGCAGCCGCGCTTGTGATCCGGAGTTCATAGAGGCCGTCGCGACTGGCTTCGGGCGTCGTCACTTCTGTCCCGGGAACCCTGCGGAGATCTGCTGTCTGGTAGCTCGGCTGGACGCACCCACTGGCCAGAGCCTCGCCTGAGCCCAGTCTCACGGGAATGGTCGCGTCGAGATGCTGCCCCAGCGTTGAGCGCACGTTGATGTCGCCGAGAGTCAGTGCCTGACCGGAGGGTGCCAGCACCATCAGCAGGGATCCCGTCAGTAGCGGCCGGGCGAACACCTGCCGGATCGCCAGGCGAAGCTGTGAAGTCGCGATTTGAGCTGGCTGGCGCAATCGGCGCATAGGTTGGCCCTGAAGATCCTGTGTGTCTGCCGCCAAGAAAACATCTGTGGCGCGGCGGGTAAACGACCCAGGTCTCGTTCTGTTATGTCGTGGCAGCTCTCGGGTAGTGATGGCCCCGGGAGTGTGACTGACCGCACGTCGCCCCTAGCCGGTAGCCCGCTGCTCGGTAGCCCCGGTGCCACCGAGGACCACGCCGTGGGTCTGGGTGAAGTTGCCCTGGACGAAGGAGATCCCGAGCTGCCAGAGCACGGCCATCGTGTTGGCATTCTCGACCCGTTCCGCAATGGTCTTGATCTTCAGCTCCCGCGCCCGGGCGGCAATCTCGCCCACCTTTCTCTGCAGGTCCTTGTCCCGGTGCAGGCCCTGCATCAGGCTCCCGTCCACCTTGACGAACTGCATGGGCAGGTGACCCAGCAGCTGGCTCGAGTCGCGACCAGCGCCGAGGTGATCGACGGCGAAGAGGAAGCCGGCTTCCCGAAGTTGTTCCGCAAGTTCTTTGGCCTGCTTCAACTGCTGCAGGGCAAGTTCCTCGCTGATCTGGAAGCAAACCTGGGTGGGCTTGAGGCGCATGCTGAGCGCCCGGGCCTTCAGCCATTCCAGCAGGGAGTCGTCCAGCACCGAATCCCGGGACAGGCGGACGAAGACCAGGTTGGGCTGCTTGGCGGCGCAGAAGGAGAATGACGCGCCTATCACCCACCGGTCGATGTTCTTCATCATGTGGGCGCGTTCAGCGGCCGGGATGAAGTCAGCCGGGAGCACCGGTTCGCCGTGTTCGTCGATGAGTCGCACCCGGGTATCCAGCACACCCTGGACTTCCTCATGCAGGCCAACCACCGGCTGATGCACCAGGCGCAGACGATTCTGCATCAGGGCTGCGCGTATCCGGGCGACCCACAGGGAATCGGTCTGGCGCAGTCGCTCCGTGATGCCAGTGGTGTCGCTCAGAACCACGCGGTTGCCGCCCTGATCCCGGCCCTTGCGGCAGGCCAGCTCAGCCTCGGCCAGCAGTTCGCCGGGATTCTGGTCCGATGCCCTGACCTCGCATAAACCAACGGTGCAGGACATGGACGTGGACTGTGTGTCGACCTCGAAGACCTGGTTGGCCACCGCCTTGCGGAGCTGGTTGGCCCAGGCCTGAACGTCCGTCATGGTCCCACGCTCCACCATCACGGTGAACATGGTTCCACCAAAGCGTCCGTAGAGGTCCGCAGGTTGCATGAACTCGCGGAGCAACTCGGCCAGGCGCATGAGCAGCGGTTCCGTCCCGAGCAGTCCCACGTCGGACTGGACCCGGGCAAAGTGGTCGGGGCGAATGTAGGCAAGAGCCCGGATGCCGCCTGCCTGTTGGCTGGCCATCCGCTCCGTCAGGTGCTCAAGGAAGTACTGGCGCTGGTAGAAGCCGGTGGACGGATCCCTGGCTACTGCCTGCTCCAGAAGATCTTCCGGGGTGTCTTCGGGCTGCCGGTCCGCGGGCACGACAATGCGCACGGCGGGATCGCCATCTACCGTCACCCGCTTGAGGCGTAGATCCAGGGGCAGCTCGGACTCGTCCCTTCGGTAGGCGACGACCGGAAGTACCCCCTCTTCCTGCCACTTGTCCTTGAGGCAGGCGACCAGGGCACCCTTCAGTGTGGCCTGGTCTGCCTCCCGGAACAGGTCCATGAAGGGCTGGCCGATCAGTTCTTCTTCGGCCTCCACGCCCAAGAGGGCGGCCCACGCCGGATTTACGGCGACGATGATGCCATCGTGAACGTCGGCGATAGCCTCCGATGCCCCGGTCATGAGACTGCGGAGTTCCTGCTTGTACTGACGAGCAGAACTCAAGACGCCCTCCAGGGCAAGGCGCAGCCGGTGCGCGTGGAGCTCCCGGGCGACGACAGCCTGCAGGCGGTTGCGGTGGGTCAGGGAGACGACGTCCCGCGCACCATTCTCCATCGCGATTGCGATACCCGGTTCATCAACCTGGGCCTGAACCATCAGGAGTGGCGGTGGCGGCGAACACCCGGCGACTGCAGCAGCGACGGCGCTGAAGTCCAGATCCGTATCCCCGGAAAAAAACAGCAGGATCTCTGGTGGCTGCGCAGTCAGACGCTCCACCAGCGTCGGCAGATCGTTCACCCGCTGGCAATGCACCGGATGACCGCTGTCCCGAAGAACTGAGTTGACTGTTGTCGCGTGATCGTCACTACGGCTGATGACGATAAGCGGAATGCCCACGGAGTTGCCCAACTCCACACCTACTGAGACCCTGTAACAGAATGGGATTCTGCGGGTCGGGGCGCAGGGATTATGTGACCGTAGTCCGATTATGTGGCGCGGCTGAAGTTATGTCGTGCCGAAAGATCCGAGCGGTGTTTTAGCGGGTTTCCCGGCCGTTTCCCTGACGAGTCTGGGTACCAGATAACCGGGCAGCTGCGCCATCACTTCGGTAATCAAAGTTACTGCCGTGCTGTCAGGCACCGCGAAATGTGCGGTACCGGCAACGGGGTCCAGCTGATGCAGGTAGTAGGGGAGAACACCGGCGCCAAAGAGTGCGCGGGACAGTTCCACGAGGATGCCAGCGGAATCGTTGATGCCGCGGAGGAGTACTGATTGATTCAGGACAGGGCTGGTCACCGCAGCGAGGGCGCGAAGAGCAGTGGCCACCTGGGCATCAATCTCCTGGGGATGATTGGCATGGATGACGATAATCACCTGGGACCGGAGGCTGCCGAGGAGGGTCAGCAGCCGGCTGTCCACGCGCTCCGGCAGCACGACCGGCACCCGGGAGTGCAGCCGGATGCGCTTGACGTGTGCAAGTTTGTCGATCGCCCGCAGGAGATCCTCAAGGCGCTTCTCCCCCAGCACGAGGGGATCGCCACCACTCAGGATGACCTCCTCGAGGGAGTTATCAGCGCCGATCACCTTCAGCGACGACTCCAGTTGGCTCGCCGCTGCGCTCTGCTCCGCGTAGGGGTAGTCCCGGCGGAAGCAGTAGCGACAGTGGATGGCGCAGGCGCCGGTGGTGATCAGGAGTGCGCGACCTGCGTACTTCTGGAGCAGCCCGGGACTCCGGGCGCTGGCCAGGTCCCCCACGGGGTCCGCACCAAAGCCCGGGGCTGACAGGCCTTCGGCCGGCGACGGCAGGACCTGCAGCAGCAGGGGGTCCAGCGGGTCGTGGGGTCGCATACGGGCGACGAAGCCCAGCGGCACGCGCAGCGGGAAAGCGGCAGTCCCGTCCCGGGCCATCGCGGCTGCCCCGAGGCCGCACTCGGCCGCCGTCAGGCCCAGCGCTGCCAGCAACTCGGCGGGATCCCGCAGGCCCCGCGCGAGCTCGGCCTGCCAGGAGTGGCGATTAACGGGTCCGGGGGTGATCTCGGGTCTGGCGGGGTGCATAGATCAGGCTAGAATACCCGGCTCCGAAAACGAATGGGTTTCTATGTCGAACTACAGTGCAAGTGATCTCCGCAGCGGCAGCAAGGTACTGATTGATGGTGATCCCTGCACCGTGGTTGATAACGAATTCGTCAAGCCCGGCAAGGGCCAGGCCTTCAATCGTGTGCGGATCCGCAACCTGCGCACCGGCCGGACGGTGGAGAAAACCTACCGGAACAGCGACTCGATTGAATCCGCCGATGTGGTCGACCGGCCCATGCAGTATCTCTACGTGGACGGGGACATGTGGTACTTCATGGACCCGCAGACCTTCGAGCAGATTCCTGCTTCCGGCACTGCTGTGGAAGAAGCTAGGCAATGGCTGCGGGAGCAGGACACCTGCACCGTAACCCTGTGGAACGGTGTACCGCTGCAGGTCGTGCCGCCGATCTTCGTCGAACTCAAGATCATTGAAACAGATCCCGGTGTGCGGGGTGATACAGCAACTGGTGGCATGAAGCCGGCCAAACTGGAGACGGGCGCCGTGGTCAAGGTGCCGCTGTTCATCAACGAGGGTGAAGTGATCAAGGTCGATACGCGCACCAGCGCATATGCATCGAGGGTCAAGTAGGAAAGCTGATCGCCTCCTGCAGCGTGCCCAGCCCGAGTAGCACCATCACCACCCGGTCGAAGCCCACAGCAACTCCCGCACAATCGGGAAGACCGCTGTCCAGTGCGGCGAGCAGCTGCGGGTCAGGCACCACGTCCCGACGCCCCAGTCGTGCCCTGAACGCCCGGTCCTCACTAAAGCGCCGGTCCTGCTCAGCCGCGTCGGTTAGTTCCCGGTAGCCGTTGGCCACCTCGATCCCCCCGCAGAAAATTTCGAAGCGCTCAGCGACTCGCGGGTCTTCCGGGTTCAGGCGGGCGAGGGCGGCTTGCGCGGCGGGATAGCCGGTAACCACGGCGATGCCAGTACCGGCCAGCCGCTTGCTCACCACGTGGCTCATCAGCAGGTCGAGCCACAAGGAGGCTTCGTCGCCGAGGTCCCGGCAGAGTTCCGGACTTAACTGGGAGCCCAGGACCGTGCGGGCGCAAGTCTGGATGTCGTTTTGTCCCGCTGTGAGCGGATCAAGGCCCAGCGTCTCCCGGAACAGGCCGGCATAGGTCCAGTGCACTGGCGGTTCTTGGGAGATCGTTTGAGGAGCGCCGGCCCCTTCGGCGACCGTCGCCAGCATCGCCAGCAACTCGCAGGTTTCGTCGGCCAGACGGGCGAGGGTAAAGCCGTGCCGATACCACTCCAGTAGCGTGAACTCCGGTTCGTGGTGGCGGCCTGCCTCGCCGTCCCGGAAGACCTTGCCGAGCTGCCAGAGATCCGGGGCGCCCGTGGCCAGCAGCCGCTTCATGTGGAATTCCGGTGAGGTGTGCAGGAAGAGTGGGGCGCTGCCGCTCATCCGGACCTGAATGTTCTCCAGATGCGGGTCCGTCACCGCATGGCGCACCAGGGCAGGCGTCTCCACTTCCAGCAAGCCGCGCCCGGTAAAGAATGCTCGCGTGGCGCCGAGCAGCTGAGCTCTCTGGCGCAGAGTGGCCAGGGAAGCGGTCGGCTGCCACGGCATCAAGGGGCTGTCCGCGGGGCTGGATCGATCCGGCTCTGGCCTAAGCGCGCTCCCATGCGGATGGGCTGCCCGGGTTCAGTGTTGTTGTCCCAGGTGACCAGGCCGCGCTCGGCAACCACCACGACTGTCGAGCCCAGGTTGAACTGCCCCAGCAGGCCACCGGCCTGGATAGCCAGCCGGGGGTCCGTGTTCCCGTAGGTCGTCCGGACGATCCGGCCCGCTGAAGGCACCTCTCCGCTCCAGGCCAGTGAGATACTGGCCACGTTCAGGGCACCCACCAGCACCACCGCGAAGCGGCCCGCCGGACTGGCGCACCACAGGATGACGCGCTCGTTGGCAGCAAAGAGCCCCGGCACGGTGCGCACCGTGCGCCGGTTGACGGCCCAGCGGCGCCCGGGGACGTAGACCATCCCGGTGACCCGGCCGTTGAGCGGCATATGGACGCGGTGATAGTCGTGGGGAGCCAGGTAGATGGTGGTTGTGGCCCCATCGCTGAAGGGCTCCGCTTCGGCGGCAGTGAGGGCCAGAAAATCCGCTATCCGGTACCTGAAGCGCTTGGCCTGCAGCAGGTGGTCTGCGGTGGCGTAGCCGAGCTCTTCCAGGATCCCATCACTGGGACTCACGACCGTGCCAGCACCCGGTGCGATGGGGCGCGACCCGGCGCGCAGCGGCCGCGTGAAGAAGGCATTCACGTGCTCCCAGGCTTCCGGCTCCGGGTGTTCGACCTCACTGAGGTCTACTTTGTAGACGCGCACGAAGGTCCTGATCAGCAGAGCCTTGAGCCAGGGCGTCCGATTACGGGTGAGCGCCCGGACAGCGCTACCCAGCTGGCGCTCCGGCAGCAGGCGCTGAAACAGGACAAAGAGTTGGTCCAGGCGGGCGGGCAGCATCAGCAAAAGGTTCCCGGGGCGCGGCGGCGACGTATTCTATACGCCACACAGGGTTTCAAGCGCTGGGCAGGTATGGCAACAAGATCCGGCAGATCACGGCGGCCGTCGCGCCGCAAGCACGCCCCGGGCACAGTGGGCGGGCTGATTGCCGACTGCGCAACGCGGCTTGATCAGGCTGGCGTCTTTTTCGGTCACGGTACCGGGAATGCCCGGGACGAAGCTGCCGTCCTGGTCTTTCATGAGCTGGGTCTTGACCATGGAGATGCAGAGCGGGCCTATGGTCTGGCGGTGAGCCCGGACGACCTGACGCAGATCGAGGCTCTGCTCACGCTGCGCATTACCAGTCGCCGGCCCTTGCCCTACCTCACGGGCGAAGCCTGGTTTGCCGGACTGCCATTTCACGTGGATGAGCGCGTCCTGATTCCCCGCTCCCCCTTTGCGGAGCTGATCGAGAGCC
>CAMBYH010000033.1 GCA_945872065.1 Arsukibacterium tuosuense | reverse complement strand
GTAGCCCGCCGGCTTGGCCTGGTGAAGTTTCTGCCCCGGCGGTTCACGCGGCCGAAGGGCAATGCCGGGTGGAGCGGGAACGGCATGGTCGCCACCCTCAATGGCACGGGCTTCATGTTCGAGGTCCGGGACCGGTTTGCCGATGCCTTCATCCAGGACGCCGGCCAGCAGGGTCGCGCTGGACGCCCGTCTCTGGAGGTGGGGTGCGCCTATGGCGTGTCCACGCTCCCGGCCCTCGAGGCCGGCGCCCTGATCACGGCCTCCGACCTGGACCAGCGGCATCTGGACATTCTGCGCACCAAGGTTCCAGCCCATCTCCTCGGCAACCTGGAACTCGTCGCCGGCGCCCTGCCCCACATGGACTTTCCGGCGCACAGGTTCAGCGCCATCCTCTGCTCCCGCGTCCTGCACTTTCTTACCGGCGAGGATGTGGACGCCTCGGTGCACAAGATGGCGGACTGGCTCGCGCCGGGCGGGCGGCTGTATCTGGTCGCCGACACGCCCTATGGAATCTGGCGCCGGAAGATTCCCGAGTTCGAAGCGGGCAAGGCCAGGGGTGAGCGCTGGCCCGGCATGATGGTCGGCCTGCACAACTACCTGGCTGGGGGGGCGCCAGCCAGGCCCATCGCGAAGCCGCCCTTCATGAACGTCATCGACCCGGACCTGCTGGCCCGCACCTGCCAGGAGGCCGGACTGACCGTACTCGAGGCGGGGTACATCTCCCGGGCCGACTTCACCGGGCTGGGCAGAATGGACGGGCGGGAAAATGCCGGGGTCATCGCCATCAGGCCTGCTATCCTCGCGCCATTATGTGCCGTGCCGCCGTAACGGGGAAGACTTCGAGCACATAAACTGGTCCGGGGGACACTCTACAATGGCCATGAGCAGGATTATTGCGGGCTGCAATCTCACGTGGCTGATCGCCCTCAGCCTCAGCGTGGCGGCACCGGTCAACGCCCAGCAGGCTCTCGACGAGGTGGTGGTGACCTCCCGCAAGCGGGAAGAGTCTCTCCAGGAAGTCCCGTTGTCGGTGGCGGTCTTTACCCCCGAGAGCCTCCGGGTGCGCAACATCCAGTCCGCCTACGACGTTGCCACTTTCACCCCGAACTTCAGCTTCAACCGTAACTCCGTGGGACGGCGGCTGGACGCGCCGAGCATCCGGGGCCAGTTCACGCCGCTGGCAAACTTTGGCACGGAGGGCAACGTGGCCTTTTTCGTCGATGGCGCCTACGTCAGCGGCACGGCCGGCGCCCTCACGGTCGACAACCTCGAGCGCGTGGAGATCCTGCGGGGGCCCCAGGCGGCCAAGTTCGGCCGGGGTGCCTTTGCCGGCGCGATCAACTACGTCACCAAGGCGCCCAACCCCGATGAGATCGAGGGACAGTTGTACCTGAAGGCCGGGGAAGACAGTGATTACAAGACCTCCGGCTACCTCAGCGGCCCCCTGATCGACGACAAGCTGCTCTTTGTCGCCTCCGCCAGCTGGGAATCCTTCGATGGCCAGTGGCAGAACAAGATGAACCCCTGCCGGCCGGGCCAGACGGCGGCTGATGGTTGCGTACTGATCGACCCCCGGTATCGGGCGGTGTGGCCCAATGGGCAGCCGGTGTCGACGATCAAGGACGACTTCACCGACCTCGGCGGGGAGAGCACCTGGAACGTCACGGGGAAGCTCAGCTGGATCGCCACGGAAAATCTGACCATCAATACCAAAGCCGAGTACACCAAGTCCGACGACGAGCACTTCGCCTCGCTCTTCCATCCCGAGCTGAACTGTTATCTGCCGACGGACGAGAACCCCAACCTGCCCGGCTGGTGGTGCGGCGAAATCAAGCCCGGTGGACTGCAGGCCATCCTCAACATCGCGGATCTGCGGGAGGGGGCCACGTCGAACTACGGTGCCAATGGCACCCCGCTGGCAACTGCAGCACCCGCACCCTTCATCGGCACCCAGACGGAAAGCCAGCGGTACCTCGTCGAAGGCCTGCTGGATCTGGGTGGGTGGGACATCACGGCAGTGGCAACGGCCAACCGGCAGCGCCTGGAAAGCTACCGGGATCTGGACCGGTCACCCTATTTGGGCCCGGTCTGGGCCAATCTGTTCGACTCGGGAGAACTGCAGACCTGGGACGACCACTCGGAAGAGATCCGGGTGAACTCCCCCCAGGACAAGCCGGTCCGCGGCAGTGCGGGCGTCTACTACTTCAATGCGGACAACAAGTCCTCCCAGCGGGAATTCACCGGGTTCTGCAACCGGGTTGAGTACGGCCTGCCATACATCAACGGCGTACCCTCCTGGAACCTGAAGGCCAGCAAGGAGAATCTCGGCTTCTTCGGCGGTCTCGACTACGACGTCACCGAGGATGTCACCGTGTCCGTTGAAGGCCGCTACGCGAAAGACTCGCCGGAGCAGAGCGCTCCCAACGGCGTCACGGCCCGGGCGAACTACTACAGCTTCACGCCCCGGGTCACCGTCAGCTGGCAGGCAGCGGAGGACGTTAACCTCTACGGCCTCGTAGCCAAAGGCAACAAGCCTGGCGGCTTCTTTTACGGCTACTTCGATGCGCCGGTCGTCCGGGCCGCCACGGAAGAGGCTCTGCGGAACGGCAAGGCGATCATCAAGGAAGAAAATGCCTGGACTTACGAGCTGGGCGCCAAGACCCAGTGGCTGGACCGGCGCCTGACCGCCAACGTCACCGTCTTCTACATCGACTGGAAGAACCAGGCTATCAATGAGATCGACGAGATTCCCTGGATCTGCGCGGATACGAACCAGTCGTCACTGATCCCGAGCAACTTCACCAAGAATGCCGGCAAGTCCCGGGTTTACGGCAGCGAAGTTGAGATTGCCCTGGCGGCAACAGACAACCTGGTGCTGGAAGTGAACTACGGTCTCGCCGACACCAAGCTGATCGATTACAACTCGCTGACGCTGCTGGAACTCACCGGCGATGGCAACGCCGCCGGCAATGAGGCCCCGCGGGTGCCGAAGAACACGGTATCCACCTCGGCGACGTACACGCGTCCCGTCGGGGACCGGGGTGCCGAGTGGTTTCTCCGCGGCGACTACGTGTACAACTCGAAGACCTGGCTGGACGCAGAGAACCTCACCTACGTGGGGGCGCTCAACCTGTTCAACGCACGCGTGGGCGTGAACACGAACGGCTGGTCAGCCTCGCTGTACGTGGACAATCTGACCGACGACGACACGCCACTGCTGGCTACGGAGTTTCCGAACTTCAACAGGTTTCCAACCGGCGTCGTCAGCGCCTTCCACATCGTTCCGCGGCGGGGCCGTATTGCCGGCGTGTCACTGACGATAAATTTCTAGGTGGTCGGAGCGGGAAAAGGGGACATGCCTAATTTCCTGAGGCCAATACCAAGCGCCCAGTTATCGCAGGAAATTAGGCATGTCCCCATTCCCCCCCATTGCCCGCTACACCTCGCGCGGCACCTCGTTAGCGAAGGCCTCCCAGGTGCCGTGGGGCGTGACATTGGGCCAGTGGTCCGGGACGGTCAGGTACTCCGGCGCGTGCTTCTCGATGTAGGCCAGGACTTTCGGCGGGATATCGCCAGGACCCTTCAGCCCCTTGTGGCTGAACATGCGGCCAAAGACGACGCCCGTTTCTGCCAGTTCATGGCCCCCCATGCGCATCCAGGGCCACCACTGGCCAAGGCGGGAGAAGCCAGCCACGAAGCGGCTCGAGGGTACTGAACGGTCCCGCATCTCCGTCAGGGACATACAGAACGTGAAGTGCTCCGAAGGGCTGATCCGCGGCCCCGTCGACGCCTCCGGCCAGCCTTCCTTCGTCACCGGATTGGTGTACTCGTGGGCATAGTCCCAGGCCAGCATGAGGTCGTCGCCGTACTGCTCGAAGGGCAGGATGAACGGCACCGTGCCCCCCGCGTTCCGGTGGGTGCCGTCGTTCATCAGTGTGGCGTCATCCCGGGCGGCGCCCATGGCGAAGCGGGGCATCTCCGCGGTCAGCCTGCCACCCATTGCGGGGTTGTAGAAATTGAAGACCTCGACAGTTTTTCCCGTCCAGGGGTTCTTCCAGGTCTTGAGGATCTCGCCGGTAGCCAGGTCGGTGAAGTACCCGGTCTCCTTGCCGCGAATCCAGACATTGCGCTCCTCGTCAATCTTCGACTGCATGCAGCCGGTGCCCGTGTAGCCAAACAGCGGGATCAGCCGTTGGGCGCCGAGGCGGGCGTACATGAGCCCATGAAACCCGCTGAGCACGGGCTCGCCGTAGCTGCCCCAGATCTTGCCGAAGGCGTAGAGATTGTCGTAGGGATCATCGAAGTCCAGTGCTTTGCCGGATACAGCTGCACCCAGGGCGGCGGTCGCCGAGGCCCGGCCCGCGAAGAGTCCGTTAACCAGTTCAGAGTTCATGCTAGATACCGAGCGGGCCAAACACATCCCGCTTTTTGAAGATGTTCATGAGAAAGCGGCCCTGCACCTTGGTCGGGGTGAGCCAGCGCACTGCCGCCCCGTGCTTGCCGTGCTCCCGGAGCATGCCCTCGACAAGCCAGGGCGTCACCGTCTCGACGGTATCGGCGAGGATGTTGAGGATCTTCTTTGACCGCTCCCAGTTCTTGTCGCGCCTGGCGGGTGGCGGCACCAGCAGGTCCGTGATGACAATGCCGGGGCTCAGGTAGCCGATCTTGACGGGCGACTTGGCCAGTTCCTGAATCAGCGCCTTGGTGAAATAGCGCACGGCGTACTTGGTGGTGCCGTAGGGACCGATCGTGGGACGCACGGCACCGTTGCTGCCGAAACCTTCCATGTTCCAGAGCATGCCGGTGCCCTGCTTGTACATGCCGGGAATCGCGACCCGGTTACAGTTCATCAGGCCGATGAGATTGGTATTGATGGTGTTCACGTAGTCCTCGGGCGGGATCATGAAGAACGGCACCTTCTTCCCATCCCGTCCCGCGTTATTGACCCAGATATCCACGCTCCCGAGGCCAGCCACGGCGGCCCCCCAGAGCGCCTGGACCTGGGCATAATCCGCCACGTCGCAGGCCTGGCCGACGATCCTGCGCCCCGGAAAGGCCGCCTTGAGCTCGGCCACCGCCTTGTCCACGGCCGCGGCACCCCGACTGGAGATCACGAGATCATGGCCCCGCTGGAGAAACTCCCGGGCCATCCCCAAGCCAATGCCCTTGGTACTGCCGGTAATGACGACGTGCATGCCTGAGTCCGCCTGGCTGGAAGGGTCCCGATTGTGCCCGATTCAGGCCCGATTCAGAGCAGATTCGGAGAAGTGCCCGGAGACTCCCTAACGAGGATCAAGATCTCTACAATACGCGCCCAACAGGTAGCCTCCCTCGCGGGGCGCGACGAGTCGGAAACCCATGCGAATTCCCGGTCTGCTGATTGCGGTGGCTTTTGGTGCGGCCACGGTTTCGCTCTGGGGACTGGCCAACCGGCCCGTCGCCGAGGCCCCCTGGCCCGAACGCATTCAGGGCTTTGCCTTTTCCCCCTACCGGGCCGGGCAGGATGCCGTGGCGGGCGATTTCCCCACCATCCAGCAGATCGACGAAGACCTGGCCCTGCTGAAGGGCCATACCCGGTCCGTGCGGACTTACACCACTGACAGCACCATGGGGATGGTCCCGGAACTGGCCCGGAATCATGGCATCAAGGTGGCCCTCGGGGCCTGGATCGACGCCCGCGCCGCCCACAACGCCACCGAAGTCGAGCAGGCCATCCGCCTGACCCGGCAAAACCCCAATGTGATCCGGGTAATCGTCGGCAACGAGGTGGTGCTCCGGGGCGATATCCCGATCTCGGAACTGACGGCCTACCTGGATAAGGTACGCAAGGCGGTCAAGAAACCCGTGAGCACGGCGGAGCCCTGGCACGTCTGGGTGCGTCACCCGGAGCTGGCTGACCACGTGGACTACCTCGCCGTCCACATGCTGCCCTACTGGGAAGGAGTCTCTGCCGAGGCCTCCATCGGCTACATCGACGACAAGGTCGCGCTGCTGAAGAAAACCTTCCCCGGCAAGCCCATCGTGCTCGCCGAGGTGGGCTGGCCCAGCAACGGCCGCACGCGGGAAGCCGCCGTCGCGTCCGATGCCAATGAAGCCATGTTCCTGCGCCGCTTTCTCGCCAGGGCTGCCGAAGAGGGCTACGTCTACTACCTGATGGAAGCCTTCGACCAGCCCTGGAAGGCCCAGAGCGAGGGTTCCGTGGGTGCCTACTGGGGCGTTTACAACGTGGAACGGGAGGCCAAGTTTCCCTTCACAACCGATATCGTCCGGATCCCCGAATGGCGGGTGCTGGCCGCGGTGGCCGTCGGCCTCGCTGTCCTGATGCTGGCCGTCTTCTCGGTAGGTGGCCGCAAGCTTGCTTACTTCGGGCGTGGTTTTCTGGCCCTGGTGGCCTATACCACCGGCACGCTGGTCGTCTGGGTGCTTTACGAGTACTCCCAGCAGTACATGACGGTGTCGACGGTGATCGTCGGCGTTCTCATGCTGCTCGGGACCACGGGCGTGCTGGCCGTGCTCCTGGCGGAGGCCCATGAATGGGCAGAAGCCCAGTGGGGCACGCGCTGGCCGCGCCTCCTCCAGGGCCCGGCCAGGGCCGCCGGCGAGGCGCTGCCCAAGGTGTCCATCCACGTGCCCTGCTATAACGAGCCGCCGGCCATGGTCATCGAGACCCTCGACGCACTGGCCGCTCTGGACTACCCGGACTTTGAAGTCCTGGTGATCGACAACAACACCCGGGATGAAGCCGTCTGGCGGCCCGTCGAGGCCCGCTGTGCTGAGCTCGGCAGCCGCTTCCGCTTCTTCCATGTGGCCCCGCTGGCCGGCTTCAAGGCCGGCGCGCTCAACTTCGCCCTGGCGCAGACGGCGGCGGACGCCGCTATCGTGGCCGTGATCGACAGCGACTACATGGTCGCCAGCAACTGGCTGCGGGACCTCGTGCCCGCTTTCGCCAATCCGCGGATGGCCATCGTGCAGGCGCCCCAGGACTATCGCGACCCGCTGGGCAGTGCGTTCAAGGCCAGCTGCTACGCCGAATACGCGGGCTTTTTCCACATCGGCATGGTCACCCGCAATGAGCGCAACGCGATCATCCAGCACGGCACCATGACGCTCGTCCGGCGCTCGGCGCTGGAGACTTCGGGTGGGTGGGCCGAGTGGTGCATCACGGAGGACGCGGAACTCGGCCTGCGGCTCTTCGAGCAGGGCTGGGAAGCGACCTACATTCCCCGCTCCTATGGCAAGGGCCTGATGCCCGACACCTTCACGGATTTCCGCCAGCAGCGTTTCCGCTGGGCTTACGGCGCCATGCAGATCCTGCGGCGGCACGCGAGCGTGCTGTTCAACTGGCGCGACCCGGTGCTGACCCCCGGCCAGCGCTACCACTTTCTCGCCGGCTGGCTGCCCTGGGTGGCCGATGGGCTGAACCTGGTCTTCAATTTCGCAGCCATCGCCTGGTCGATTGCGATGGTGTTTGCACCCCAGTCAGTGGATCCGCCGCTGATCATCTTCTCGGTGCTGCCGCTGTCCCTGTTCGCCTTCAAGCTGGTGAAGCTCGTAGACCTCTATCGCACCTGCGTCGGCGCCGGTCCGCGCCAGATCGCCGCTGCGGCGTTGTCCGGTCTCGCCCTCTCCCACACCGTGGGCGTCGCCATCCTCGCCGGTCTCACGACGTCCGACAAACCCTTCTTCCGCACGCCCAAGCAGGCACCCCGGCACGCGCTGCTGAAGGCGCTGGCCTGCGCCCGGGAAGAGTGGCTGATCACCATCGCCCTGCTGCTGGCGGCCTGGGGTGTCAGTGCGATCGACGCCATGAGCAGTCCGGACCGGGCGGTGTGGGTCCTGGTGCTGCTCATCCAGACGGTGCCCTACATTGCGGCGATCTGCATGTCGCTGGTCAGCGCTCTGCCGCTGCCCGCCCGGCTGGTGGGCCTCCCGACCCCGACCCGGCATCAGGAGCCGCTGACAGAGGCCGCTGCCGAGGTGGAGGCCAAGTAGATTCGCGACCTGCGCTTCACGCTGCTGGCGCTGCTGGTTCTGGCTGGCCAGGGGCAGGAGTGGCAGCATCACAGCGGTGATGCGGGTGGCCGGCAGTTCGTCGGCATCGCTTCCGGCGGGCACGCCTTCGTCTACCAGAAGCCCGGGGACCAGATCACCGCGTTCGCCCTCCCTGCGGACAGGGGTGGCGCCCGCGCCGCTGCCGGCCCGGCCGCCGTAGGACAATAGCGCCCGCATCCGGCTGCCATCCTGCAGCGACTTCATGGAATTCCAATGACCGAGACTCCCGGCCAGGCTCCCGCCGAGGCACGCCTTCTTCTGGGCCTTGGCGTCATGCTGTTCGCCATTGGTCAGTCCCTGACCTTCATCATCGTCACCCCGCTGGCCCGGCAAGTGGGCTTTACCCCGGAGTCCTTCGGCATCGCCCTGACTCTGGCCAGCCTGCCCCTGATCTTTGGTGCGCCCTACTGGGGCAAGCGCAGCGACGTCATCGGGCGCAAACCCGTGTTCCTGGTTGGCATCACCGGGGCGGCCGTTGGCACCCTGCTCGTGGCGCTCGTGCTCCAGCTCGGCGTCAGCGGCATCCTGACGGGCTTCTGGCTGCTGGTGCTCTTCGCGGTGGTCCGGGCCAGCTATGGCGCCGCCGCGTCGGCGATCTACCCGGCGGCCACGGCTTACATGGTCGATGTCACCGACGTGCAGAATCGCGGGAAAGGTCTGGCGATCATCGGCGCGGCTAACGGCATGGGATCCGTGCTGGGCCCGGTACTCGCGGGAGTGCTCGCCTTCTTCGGCCCCCTGGTGCCGATGTACGTGGCGGCGGCCATCGGCATTGGCGGAGCCGTGATGGCCTGGTACCTGCTAAAGGAACCGGTGCGCCACGCGGACCCCCGCAGCAAGATCTCCATGAAACTGAACGACAGGCGCCTGCGGCCATTCCTCATCATGTGGTTCGGGTTCTTCCTCACCTTCATGGCGCTGCAGATCATCCTGAGCTTTTACCTTCAGGACGAGTACGGCGTGACCGATCCCAAGACTCTCGTGCGGCAATCGAGCCTGATGCTGATCAGCATGGCCTCCATGATTGTGATCGTGCAGATCGGCGTCTTGCAGGCCATCAAGGTGAAGCCCCGGACGCTGCTCCGGCTCCTCGGCCCCTTCTTTGTTCTGGCCCTGACCATCATCGGCAATGCGCCGAACCTGGTGGTGATGGCGATCGGCTTCGGGGTTCTCGGCATCTCCTTCGCCTGTGCGAACCCCGGTATCAACGGCAGTGCAAGCCTGTGTGTGGAGCCCTGGGAACAGGGCGCGACCGCCGGCTTCCTGGGCGCGGGCAACACACTGGGCGCCATTCTGGGCCCGATCGTCGGCACCCAGATCTACACCCATGTTGGCCATCACGGGCCGATGATCGTCGGCGCGATTGGCCTCACCGCCATGAGCATTTACGCCTTCACGATCAAGGTCCCGGACAAATCGGGCGGCGGTTCCAGCAAGCGCCCGCCGGTTCCGGCTACGTCGGCTGCCGGGCAGCCCGCTGCCACATAAGGACGGCAGGGGCCCAGGCGGCACTGCGATCGAGTGATTGCATCCGCAGATCCCCGTGCTTAGGGCGCAGTGACTGCAACGGCCAGCGGCGCGCGGCTGACGGGCGGCGCACCCGGTAAGAACAGCGCTTCCCCCACACCCTCCGCAGAGGGACGACAGTTGCCTTCGCCGGTGGGGTTGTTCAGGTCGAAATAGCGACGCGCCGCAAACGGGCCCGGCAGCGGGTCGAGTCGGCCGCGCTGCACGTTGAAGACCAATAATTTCTCGTAGGGATAGGGACCCTGCAGATCACCGTAGATCTGGGTGTAGACCCCATCCTCGCGGAGACTCACCTTGCGCGTGACGACGTCTCCAGCCAGGGACGGATCGTTATAGAGGATACGCAGCATGCCGGTCGTATCCCACCAGGTCTCAAACACGGGTGCCGGCCCCACATAGGGACAGACGCCGTCCAGCAGCAGGCTTGTGCCCGGGGGCAGTTCAGGCACGCGCTCCTGCAGGATTCCGAGCACCTGCTGCTGGCGCTGGCTGGCTGCAATCCAGAAGGTCGCCACCGTGTTGATGATCAGGACGCCAATAGCGCAGACCACCGCAAGCGCTCCGGTAAACACGACTACTCGCCCGCGCCCCGGTCGAAGCAAGGAACTGACCCACCCCGTGAGGCCAACAATGACAAACGCAAGGCCGGCCGACGAAGCAATGGCTGAGCGGTTGTTGGCGCCGGTGCTCGACACCGCGGCATTAAAACTGGCGAGAAAAATCGCATAGCCGGCGAAAAAGAGGAAGACGCCGAAGGCAGCGAGCGCCAGCATCGACTGGGGCCGGAGATCGGCGCCTCCGGACCGTCCGTCTGCCCGCAGCAGTGCGCCCAGCACGACGACGCCACACAGGATTGACAGCCAGGCGATGGATGCCTGTGGGTAGTAGCTGGCGATCTGCATGAGGGTGGCGGGCAGCCGCAGGCCAAAGTCACCCGCCAGGGTCGTGAGGACCGCATCACGCAGCAGGCCCCAGAACCAGGTGAAGTGCTCGGCAACAGTCGCGGACTTGAGCCGGGTGGTGAGCAGAAGCTTGAAGGCAGTCACGGCGAGAATCGCGAGGATAGTAGGAATCCCCAGCCAGACTGCACTTCGCATACTCAACCCCGGTGCGGGAGTAGTCGCCGCAGTCAGCTGCTGGCGACTCCGGTACCAGACCAGCAAAGGGCTCAAGAAAAACATTGGCAACCAGACTTCGTAAGTCAGAATGCTGGCCAGCAGTACGCCCACCGCCAGGGACTTCCATGTGAACCGGTGGAGCCGTCCCGGACGGACGACGCGCAGATCTGCGTAGAGACTGAACAGGTAGAAGACCGTGCAGACCGGCACCGCAAACGAGGCGTACCAGAACCGGTTCGTCGCATAGTGCGGCAGACAGAGAAAGACGAGTGGCACGGCGACGGCGATCAGTCGGGACTGCCCACACTCCCGCAGAACGAGGTAGAGAAGAGGGCCGATCGCGGCCAGCACCAGCGCATTGACGAGGTGGAAGCCGACGGGGACGAGACCGAACAGCCAGTACAGGATCGCCAGGTTCGCCGCCTGCCCGGGCCGGTAGGGAAAGGTTTCGCAGGCGATACGCAGAAGCCCTAACAGGGACTGATCACTGTTGGCATTCAGGAAGCTCAGGATCGCCCAGTCATCACTGTAAAAGCCGAGCTTCCAGGCGTAAAGCGCCGCGGACAGCAGCACCAGACCGGCAATAAGGGTCATGTCGCCGCGAACCTCTGGCGGTCCTGTTGCGCGCACTGCGCCCCCCCTCTTATCTTTCGGGCGGCGGGAGAATAACCTATTGGCCCACATCCCTACCGGTCCGCGACGCCCCAGCCCATGAAGATTCTCATCACCGGCGGCGCGGGCTTCATCGGCTCCGCCGTCATTCGTCACCTGATTCACCAAACGCGGGACAGCGTCGTCAACGTGGACAAGCTGACCTACGCGGGCAACCTGGAATCACTGGCCGCCGTGGCGGGCAGCGACCGCTATGCATTCGAGCACCTGGACATCGGCAACCGGGCGGGCCTGGACCAGGTCTTCAACCGGCATCAGCCCGACGCCGTGCTGCACCTGGCGGCAGAGACCCACGTGGACCGTTCCATCGACGGGCCGGTGGACTTTGTCCGGACCAACCTGCTCGGCACCTGCACGCTGCTGGAAGCGGCCCGGGACTACTGGCAAGCACTCCCGAAACCCGCTGCGGCCAGCTTCCGGTTTCACCACGTATCGACGGACGAGGTGTTCGGCGACCTCGCGCCGCTGGAAGAGGCCTGCGACGAAACGGCTGGTTACCACCCGAGTTCACCCTATGCCGCCAGCAAGGCAGGCGCCGATCATCTGGTGCGGGCGTGGCATCGCACCTACGGACTGCCCGTGCTGATCAGCAACTGCTCCAACAACTACGGCCCCTGCCAGTTCCCGGAAAAGCTGCTGCCCCTCATGATTCTCAATGCCCTGGAGGGCCGGCCGCTGCCCGTTTATGGCGCGGGAGACCAGATCCGGGACTGGCTTTATGTTGAAGACCACGCGGAGGCGCTGCTTAAGGTGCTGACCGGGGGCGCCGTCGGCGAGTCCTACAACATTGCGGGTGGAAACCAGACGCGCAACATGGACCTCGTGGTGCAGCTGTGCGACCTTCTGGAGGAAATGCAGCCGAAGAAGCCCGCCGGGGTTACCCGGTACGAGGACCTCATCACCCATGTGCCCGACCGGCCCGGCCACGACCGGCGCTACGCTGTGGACAGCAGCCGCATCCGCAGGGAACTCGGCTGGGTGCCGTCCCAATCCCTGGCCTCCGGGCTGCGCCTGACCGTGCGCTGGTATCTCGACAACCTGGACTGGTGCCGGCGCGTGCAGGACGGCACGTACCGGCGGAAACGCCTGGGCCTCGGAGCCTCACCGTGAAAGGCATCATCCTTGCCGGCGGCTCCGGATCACGCCTGTACCCGCTCACCCAGGTGGTGAGCAAGAACCTGCTGCCCGTCTACGACAAGCCGATGATCTACTACCCGCTGTCCACGCTCATGCTGGCGGGCATCCGGGACATCCTGCTCATCACGCGGCCGGAGGAGCAGGTGCTGTTCAAGCGCCTCTTGGGCGACGGCGGGCAGCTGGGCATCTCCCTCAGCTACGCCATCCAGGAACAACCCCGGGGCCTGGCCGACGCCTTCATCATCGGCGCCGACTTCATTGCCGGGGACGTGTGCGCACTGATTCTTGGCGACAACATCTTCTATGGGGATGGCCTCATCTCCCTGCTCACCGAATCCCGGCGGCAGCTGGGTAACTCGCCCAACGGCGGAGCAAGAATCTTCAGCTACACCGTCCGGGATCCGTCCCGCTACGGCGTCGTCGAACTCGACGCGCAGGACAGGCCGGTCTCCATCGAGGAAAAGCCCCGCGCGCCGCGCTCACGCAATGCCGTCACCGGCCTCTACTTCTATGACCAGCGGGTCAGTGACATCGCCCGCCGGGTGCAGCCGTCGGTCCGGGGCGAACTGGAGATCACCAGCATCAACCAGGCCTATCTGGACCTGGGAGCACTGTCGGTTACCCGTCTCGGCCGGGGCTACGCCTGGTTCGATACGGGCACCCACGAGTCCCTGATTCAGGCGGGCTCATTCCTGCAGGCTGTGGAGGAGCGCCAGGGTCTCAAGGTGGCCTGCCTTGAGGAGATTGCCTGGCGCCAGGGCTTCATCACCCGGGAGCAGCTGCAGGCCATCTGCCGGTCGCTGCCCAAAAACTCCTACGGCAGCTACCTGGCTGAAATCCTGGACGGCGGCTGATGCTGCACACCGCGAACCCCAGGGCCAGCTATCTCGCCCTGAAAACGGAGATCGACGCGGCCATTCAGGCGGTACTGCAGGGCTCCGGCTATGTGCTCGGCCCCCTGGTCGAGGATTTCGAGCGGCGCTTTGCGAATTTCATTGGCGTGGGCCACGGCATCGGCGTCAACAGTGGCAGTGACGCCCTCCATCTCGCGCTGCGGGGCCTCGGCGTCGGGCCTGGCGACGAAGTGATCACGGTGTCCCACACCGCGGTGGCCAGCGTTGCGGCGATCGAGATGGCCGGCGCTGCTCCCGTACTTGTCGATGTCGACCCGGGCTGGCGCACCATCGATCCCGCTGCAGTGGAGGCTCACATCGGTCCCGCGACCCGCGCCGTGGTGGCAGTCCATCTCTACGGGCATCCCGCCCGGCTCGATGCCCTGCGGGAACTCTGCACGCGCCGCGGGCTGCTGCTGATTGAGGACTGCGCCCAGGCCCATGGCGCCCGCTGGGGTGACCAGCGGACCGGGAGTGTCGGCGATGCCGGCGTTTTCAGTTTTTATCCCACCAAGAACCTGGGGGGCGTCGGCGATGGCGGCATGGTGGTCACGCAGGATGACGCCCTGGCCCAGCGCATCCGCCGCCTGCGCCAGTTCGGCTGGGACACACCCCAGCAGAGTCTGGTGCCCGGCTGGAATACCCGGCTGGACACACTCCAGGCCGCCGTGCTCGCGGTGAAGCTGCCGCACCTGGACGCGCAGAACGACGCCCGGCGGCAACTGGCGGCAGGCTATGGCGAGCAATTGCGGGATCTGCCGCTGCGCCTGCCGGCGGAGCAGGACGGCTGTAACGCGGTGTATCACCTGTACGTCGTCGAAACGGAGGATGGGCCCACGCGGGATGCCCTGCGCGCCCATCTGCTGGCAGTGGACATCGCGGCGGGCATCCACTACCCGACGCCCGTGCACCGCCAGCCGGCCTATGCCGGGCGGCTGCGCTGCGGGCCGCTGCCCGTGACCGAGCGGCTCGCCGCTACCGTCCTCTCGCTGCCGCTCTATCCCGAGCTGGAGTCGGGAGAACAGGCGCTGGTGATCGATGGTATTCGCGCTTTCTTCAGGGGTAGGCGATGACACTGGCCGGTCTTCAGCGCGTGACCTTCGCGCAGCACGTGGGCAATGGCACACTCACTGTCTACCCGGCCAGCACGCCAGCGGGAGTTCCCTTCCCGATTGCCCGGGTATTCACGCTCACCGGCGTGGCACCGGGTGGTGTCCGGGGCAATCATGCTCACCGGCATTGCTCCCAGCTGGTGACCTGCCTGTCCGGGCGGACGGTGGTCGTAGTCAGTGACGGCAAGGACTCGGAGGAGATCGTGCTGGCTGCCGCCACTGACGGGCTGCTGGTCCCACCGGGGCTCTGGCTTACCATGACCATGGACGGGCCGGCCACCCTGGTCGCTGTGTTCTGCGACCAGCCCTACGACGAGGCCGACTATGTCCGGGACTGGGACGAGTTTCTGCACCGTCATGCGTGAAGACGAGTATCGCCGGCTCGATGAGGTGGACGAGTCCCTCTGGTGGCTGGTCGGCCTGCGCCAGCTGATCCTTGCCCTGATTGCGCGGCATGGACCAGGACAGAACACCACGCTGCTCGACGCCGGCTGCGGCACCGGGGGGATGCTGAAGTGCATCGGCGCAGCGTTTCCCCAGGTGGAGCTTCACGGCCTCGACTACGCGGCAGACGCCTGCGCCTTTGCCCGCGAGAAAACCAGGGCCGCGATCCGCTGCGGTTCCGTGAGCACCCTGCCCTATCCAGACGCAAGCTTCGATGTGCTGGTAAGTCTGGACGTGCTGAGCAGTGACAGCCTCGAACCAGGACAGGTGATCGGCGAGTTCCGGCGGGTCCTGCGTCCTGGTGGCGTGCTGCTCCTGAACCTCCCCGCTTATCAGTGGCTACTGTCCTACCACGATCGCGCGGTCCACCAGTCGCGACGGTTCACAGTTGGTGGCGTCCGGGACCTCCTCCAGGCTGCCCGGCTCCCGGTGCTCCAGATCAGCTACTGGAACACGCTGCTCTTCCCCCTCATGGTGCTGCGCCGTAAAGTGTGGCCGGAGGGGACCGGCGAGTCTGATGTGCAGGCGCTGCCCAACCTCGCGAATGCCCTGTTCGGCGCGCCCCTCGGGGTGGAGCGTGCGCTGATCAGTTCGGGGGTAACCCTGCCCTTTGGCGGCTCCGTCGTTAGCGTGGCGCGGAAGGAGTCCTGATGCCCAGTCTGTCCGTCGTCATCCCCGTCTTTCGCGGCGCCGAGAGCATAGGCCCGCTGGTCCACGAACTGGCGCGTCTCGAGATTGCCGGCGGCCTGGAGGTGATCCTGGTCAATGACGGGAGTCCCGATCACAGCGGGGCGGTCATCCGGCGGCTGGTGGACGAGTGCCCGGCGACGGTCATCGCCGTGGATCTGGCCCGGAACTTTGGCGAGCACAACGCGGTGATGGCGGGGTACTCCGTCGCCAGCGGCGACTTCATCATCAATATCGATGACGACTTCCAGAACCCGCCGGACGAAGTGCGCCGGCTCTACGACTACGCCCGGCAGCACCCGGACCAGGACGTCATCTACACCTCCTACGCGGTGAAGAAACACAGTGGCTTTCGCAACCTGGGCAGCCGGTTTACCAATGCCGTGGCCGGTTTCCTGCTGGACAAGCCGAAGGGCCTCTACCTCTCCAGCTTTCGCTGTATCAGTGCGTTTCTGCGGGGCAGAATCATCGAGTATCAGGGCCCCTACCCCTACATCGACGGGCTGATCCTCCAGACCACCCAGCGCATCGGCACGCTGGAAGTCCGGCATAACGAGCGGACCCAGGGCTCGAGCAGTTACACCCTGCGCAAGCTGGGTCGGCTCTGGATGGCGATGTTCATCAACTTTTCGGTCATGCCCCTGCGGGTCAGCAGCCTGGTGGGCCTGGCCATCTCCCTGCTCGGCATGGTCATGGCCGTCGCCGCTATCGTCGAACGCTTCCTGGGCGACACACCCCAGGGCTGGACCTCCCTGATGGCCGCGATCCTGGTCTTCTCCGGGGTCCAGTTGCTGATGCTGGGCCTGCTCGGCGAGTACCTGGGCCGGCTCTACCTGACAGCCACTGGCAGGCCCCAGTTCGTGGTCCGCGAAATCCGGCGGCCGGGGTCGCAGCCGGGCTAAAATAGCCCATGAAGATCCCCAAGGCCCTCCAGCCCCTCATCGACGACGGCATCATCGACGAGGTCCTCCGGCCGCTGAAAAGCGGCAAGGAGGCCTCGGTCTACATCGTGCGTTCCGGTACGACCATCCGCTGCGCCAAGGTCTACAAGGACATGGGCCAGCGCAGCTTCCAGCAGCGGGTCACCTACCAGGAAGGCCGCCAGATCAAGGGCAGCCGCCAGGCCCGGGCCAGCGCCAAGAGCACCCGTTTCGGGCGCAAGGAACAGGAGAGCGCCTGGAAGAATGCCGAGGTGGATGCCCTGTATCAGCTGGCAGGAGCCGGCGTCCGGGTGCCGGAGCCCTACGGGTACTTCAACGGCGTGCTCGTGATGGAACTGATCACCGACGCCGAGGGCTTCTCCGCTCCGGGCCTCGGCGACGTGGAGCTGACCCCCGAGCAGGCCCGGGAGTATCACGCCTTCCTGATCGGCCAGATCGTCCGCATGCTCTGCGCGGGTCTGATCCACGGCGATCTCTCGGAGTACAACGTGCTGGTCGGGCCAGAGGGCCCGGTCATCATCGACCTGCCCCAGGTGGTCAGCGCCGCCGGCAACAACAATGCCCGGGTGATGCTGATCCGGGACGTAAACAACATCTCCGCCACCCTCGGGCGCTTCGCCCCTGAATTACTGAAAACCCGGTTCGGCGAGGAAATGTGGCTGCTGTTCGAGAAGGGTCTGCTGCTGCCGGAGACCGTGCTCACGGGCGTGTTCGTCGCCAATGAGTCTGCCGCGGACGTGGCAGGCACGCTGCTCGCCATCGAGGACGCCCGGGAAGAGGCGCTACGCCGGCAGCTGGCCCGGGACGAGGCCAATCAGGCGTGAAGATCGAACTGACGCTGAATGAAGCCCGCGTACTGGGCTGCCTGCTGGAGAAGGAAGCCACGACGCCGGAGAACTACCCGCTCTCCATCAACGCGCTGACCAACGCCTGCAACCAGAAGAGCAACCGGGACCCGATGCTGAACCTGGGCGAGACTGAAGTTCAGCAAGTGGTCGACGCGCTGGTGAAGAAGCATCTGGTGAGCGACCGGTCCGGGTACGGCGGGCGGGTGACCAAGTACAAGCACGTGTTCTGCAATACCGAGTTCGGTCCGCTGAAGTTTTCGGACGTCGAGCGGGCGATCCTTTGCGAGTTGCTGGTGCGGGGGCCACAAACTCCGGGTGAGTTACGGACCCGCTGCAATCGCATGGCGGCCGTTGCCGATGTAGCTGAGGTGGAGGCGGCGCTTCAGGCTCTCGGCGCCTACGACAGTGGGCCGTTTGTCGTCCGGTTGCCGCGCCTCTCCGGCGCCAGGGATTCCCGCTATGCCCATCTGCTGAGTGGTGATGTGCAGGGCGCGCCGGCTGATGAGTCTGCGGATGCGCCGGGACCAGCAGCAGTCCCGCGATCAGGGCTAGCGGAGCGGGTGCAAAGCCTGGAGGCTCAGGTGGAGGCGCTGCAGGGGGAAGTAGCGGAACTCAGGGAGCGCCTCGAGATACGCCAGGGCCGCGAAGCATGAAGCGGGACGCGTTTCATTGCCTGAAACGCGTCCCATTCAAACTCACTGCAGGTCGAAGCGATCGAGATTCATCACCTTGGTCCAGGCCTTGACGAAATCCCGGACGAACCGCTCGTTGCCGTCGGAGGCCGCGTAGGCCTCTGCCACGGCGCGCAGCTCGGAGTTGGAGCCGAAGATCAGGTCCACCGGGGTTGCGGTCCACCGGAGCTTGCCGGTCTTGCGATCCAGCCCCTCGTAAAGACCCTCGGTCGTGGCGGACTTGCTCCACTTCGTGGACATGTCCAGCAGATTCACGAAGAAGTCGTTGCTCAAGGTCCCGGGGCGGGCGGTGAACACACCCGCGGCGGCCTGTCCGGCATTGGCGTTCAGGCTGCGCAGACCTCCGACCAGCACCGTCATCTGGGGAACATTCAGCGTGAGCAGGTTGGCCCGATCCACGAGCAGATCCGCGGGTGACCGGCTCTGGCCACTGCCGTAGTAGTTCCGGAAGCCATCCGCCGTGGGTTCCAGCACGGCGAAGGAGTTCACGTCGGTCTGCTGCTGGGACGCGTCCGTGCGCCCGGGCGTGAAGGGCACCTGCACCGTCTGGCCCGCGCTCTTCGCCGCCTGCTCGATGGCCGCGGCGCCACCCAGCACGATCAGGTCCGCCAGCGAGAGTTTCTTGCCGCCAGGGGCGCGGTTGAAGTCCGCCCGGATGGCCTCCAGACGCTGCACAACCCTGGCCGTCTCCTTCGGATCATTGACGGCCCAGTCCTTCTGCGGTGCGAGGCGAAGGCGCGCCCCGTTGGCCCCGCCCCGGAGGTCAGTGCCTCGGAAGGTGGACGCGGACGCCCAGGCCGTGCGCACCAGTTCAGGCACCGTCAGGCCAGAGGCGAGGACCTTCGACTTCAGGGCGGCAACGTCCGCAGCATCAACCAGCGGATAGCTGACGGCTGGGACCGGATCCTGCCAGATGAGTTCTTCGCGAGGGACATCGGCGCCCAGATAGCGGGCCCGGGGACCCATGTCCCGGTGGGTCAGCTTGAACCAGGCCTTGGCAAACGCGAGCCTGAAGGCTTCCGGGTTATCCCGGAACTCCAGCGCGATCTTCCGGTAGGCGGGGTCGAACTTCAGCGCCAGGTCGGTTGTGAACATGATCGGCGCGTGGCGCTTCGACGGATCGTGGGCGTCGGGCACCAGATTCGCTCCCTGGCCGTTCGCAGGAAGCCACTGGATCGCACCACCGGGACTCTTCGTCTGTACCCAGTCAAAGGTGAACAGGTTGTCCAGGTATTGCTGGGTCCAGGCGACCGGATTGGCAGACCACGCCCCTTCCAGGCCGCTGGTAATCGTGTCGCCCGCATTGCCGCTACCACACTTGTTCTGCCAGCCGAAGCCCTGCTGCTCGAGACCGGCGGCGGCGGGCTCGGGCCCGACGCACTTGGAAGGCACGTTGGCGCCATGGGCCTTGCCGAAGGTGTGACCGCCGGCGATGAGCGCGAGAGTCTCCTCGTCGTTCATCGCCATGCGCCCGAAGGTCTCGCGGATATCTTTGGCCGACGCCAGGGGATCCGGATTGCCATTCGGACCCTCGGGATTCACGTAGATCAGGCCCATCTGGACCGCAGCCAGCGGCTTCTCCAGCTTGCGATCACCGCTGTACCGCTCATCAGCCAGAAACGCCTTCTCTGAACCCCAGTAGACGAGGTCGGGCTCCCAGTCGTCCTTGCGCCCGCCGGCAAAGCCGAAGGTCTGAAAGCCCATGGCCTCCATGGACACCGTCCCGGTGAGGACCATCAGGTCGCCCCAGGAAATGTTCTGCCCGTACTTCTGCTTGATCGGCCACAGGAGTCGCCGGGCCTTGTCGAGGTTGGCGTTGTCGGGCCAGCTGTTGAGCGGGTCGAAGCGCAGTTGACCGCCGCTGGCGCCGCCTCGGCCGTCACCCACCCGGTAGGTACCGGCCCCGTGCCAGGCCATCCGGACAAAGAAAGGACCGTAGTTACCGTAGTCGGCGGGCCACCAGTCCTGGGAGGTCGTCAGGACGGTCTTGATGTCCTGCTTGACCGCATTCAGGTCGAGGGTGCCAAAGGCCTTGGCGTAATCAAACTCTTCGCCGAGGGGATTGGACTCGGCCGCGTGCTGCCGGAGTGGCGCCAGGTCGAGCTGCTCAGGCCACCAGAACTGGTTGGACCGGGGCTCGCCGGTTGCGCTGAAGACCGTCGCTGGCATCAACAATGGCAGTAAACCGGCCGCGACAACCGCCAGCAACGTCATCTGTTTCTTCTGCATGGAACTCTCCTCTAGTCGTCAGAACAGAAACCCTGCCCGGAGTGTAGGCCAATATCACGATCCACCTTATGGATTGATTCGATTGACTCGATTGGGTTTATCAATCGTCCCGGAGACAGACCTCAGGCAAACCACACCGGCGTGGCCTTGAACGCCGGGGTCTTGCTCCGGGGATCCACCTCGGTGCTGGTCAGCACGTTGGCCTCCGGGAAGTAGGCCATGACGCAGCCCCGGGCAATATCGAAGCCCCGCACGGTCACGTTCTCCATCCGGCCCTGGGCGGAGACGAGCGTGGCGGTAGCACCGTCCTCCAGGCCGTGATCGGCGAGGTCCTGCGGGTGGGCCAGCACGGTCCAGCGGTCCGCATCGTTGCGATAGCTGTCGGTGCGCTCGTAAATCATGGTGTTGAATTGCCCTTCGCTGCGCACCGTCGTCAGCGTGAGTCCTGCACTACCGGCTGCCGGGGTGGGCCGGCAGACAAAGCGCACCCGGCCATCCGGGGTGTTGAACACGGGCTGATGCAGCAAGCGGCCGCGGATGTGAAACTCCCGCTTCGCGACGTCGATATCGGCGAGTTCTGCCATCCCGGGCACGATGCCGGCGATGGCCTGCCGCACCGTCCGGTGCTGCTGGAACGCCGTGAAATCGATGGGACTGTCCGGCAGCAGGCGGCGCGCCAGTTCACTCAGGATAACCACCTCCGGCCGGACGTTTGGGAGGCGCGTGATGCCGCCGTCGCTCAGCCGGACGAAATTGAACATGGACTCCTGGGTGGTCGGCTGCCATTCCTCGTCCCGGGCGGTCACCGGCAGCACCAGCACTTCCCCTCCATCGTTGCCGGCCACGTGACCCCGGTTCAGGGTGGTCGTCATGAACAGCTTGAAACCAATGCGCTCCAGCGCCCCGACAGCCCAGCGGGAGTCGGGACTCGCTTCGTAAAGATTGCCGCCCATGATCACCGCGGCATCCACCTCGCCCCGCGCCGCGGCCTTGAGGGCTGCCATGGTGTCGTAGCCCGGAGACTGAGGGAGAGTCACCCCAAAGGTCTGCTCCATGCGCTGGAGCACCTCGCTGGCGAGGACGGGCTTCACGCCCATGGTGCCGATCCCCTGGACGTTGCTGTGGCCCCGGAGCGGCAGCAGTCCCGCGCCGGGCCGGCCGAGCATGCCCCGCAACAGGGCCAGGTTGGCGATGTACTCGACGTTGTCCACGCCGTGCCGGTGGTGGGTCATGCCCATGCCCCAGGCAAACACGGCGCTCCTGGACTGCGCGTACAGGGCTGCCACCCGCTCGATGTCGGCCCGGGGCAAGCCACACCGACTCTCAATGGCAGCCCAGCTCTGGGCCTCCACCTCCGCCCGAAACTCCGCGTGGCCCGTGGTGTAGCGCTGGATGAACTCCCCGTCCTCTGCGCCGAGGGCCAGCACCGCTTTTGCCAGCCCCTTGAACAGCGCAATGTCAGAGCCGATGCGGGGCTGCAGGTAGTCCGAGGCGATCCAGTCCCCGCCCTTCAGCATCGACGCCGGCCGCTTCGGGATGGCGAAGCGGACCAGCCCGGGCTCCTTCGCCGGATTGATCATGATCACGTGCCCGCCGCGCTGGCGGCAGGCCTGCAACTGGTGGATGAAGCGCGGGTGGTTCGACGCGGGATTGGCGCCAATGACAAAGATCAGGTCGCACTTCGCCAGGTCCTCGAGTTCCACCGTCGAAGTGCCGGTGCCAATGGTGGACTTCAGGCCCACATTGGTGGCCTGGTGGCAGTAGTACGAACAGTTGTTGACGTTGTTGGTGCCCCAGGCCCGGGCGAGAAGCTGGAGCACGAAGCCCGCTTCGTTGGAGGAGCGCCCGGAAGAATAGAAGAAGGCCCGGTTCGGCTCGATGGCAGCAAGCCGGGCAGCCGCGCGGTCCAGGGCCCACTCCCAGTCGACCACCCGGTAGCGGTCTGACCCCGGGTCCTTGTGGAGCGGGTCGCCCAGGCGCCCCAGGTGCTCCAGGTCATGGCCGTCGAGTTCCCGGAAATCCGCCAGCGGGTGGGTCAGGACGCTTGCCGGAATCGGCGCCTGGATATCCGTCGACTGGGCCTGAATGCTCTTGTTGCAGACGCTGGGGTACTCCCCCAGTTCGTTGGTCATGCCGCCCTTCTGACCGCCCATGCCGAGGCCGCAGGCCTTGCAGGTGTTACGGGAGTTCAGCGCCTTGGCCGTATTCCGAAGCCCGGCCTGACCGGCCGTCTGCAGGGCG
The DNA here is from genome assembly GCA_945872065.1 of Arsukibacterium tuosuense. Lineage (GTDB taxonomy): Bacteria > Pseudomonadota > Gammaproteobacteria > Steroidobacterales > SHZI01. The sequence continues at coordinate 1,791 of CAMBYH010000033.1, read as the reverse complement.
TAGAGAATCTTCCTGGTGCCGCCGCCGATGGTCGGGCGTGTCATGGTTGAACCCTCAGCGACCGCGACCGGACTGGATGGTCAGAAATCTGCCGGCGGGTTCGCCCGCCTCCGGGGCGGGTCGAAGAACGCGCCTTCCACAACCCGGCAACGCGCCATGACCTTGTCCCACTTCAGCTCCCGCTGGTAGTAAATCTTCGCCCAGAGCTCATCGCCCGGCAGGCCCCAGGGCATGTGCAGAGTGGCCAGGGCGATGTTGGCCTTGGCCGCAGGCGACCAGACCGCCGACGTCACGGTGCCGACCACCGTCTTGCTGGCGTCGTTGCGGTCGTAGATGTAAGCCGCTCTGGCGAGCTTGTTGCCCGCGATATCCAGCTTCACCAGCCGGAAGCGGGAGCCCCTCTTCTGCTCCTCGAGGAGCGCGCGCCGGCCAGTGAAGTTCGGCTTGCTGAAGTCCACGAGGCGGCCCAGGTCCAGCTCGAAGGGCGAGCGGGTGCGGTCGACCCGAACGGCCGAGTCAGCGGGAAGAAAATCCATGCCCGCCTGCACGAAGCCCGCCTCAATGCGGGAGACCTCCAGTGCATTGGTGCCCATGGGCCGGATCCCGTGGTCAGCGCCGGCGGCAAACAGCGCGTCCCACAGGGCCAGGGCCCGGGACGGGTCGATCCACAGCTCGTAGCCCAGGTCACCGGTGAAACCGGTGCGTGACACCATCAGCTCAACCCCCGCGAAGGGGAAATAGCCGATGCCGAAGGGCGTCAGCTTCTCCACGCCGGCCAGACCCATCTTTTTCAGCACGGCACAGGTGGTCGGACCCTGGAAGGCCAGGCAGGCCACGTCGTGGGTATCTTCCACGATGCTCACGTCGAAGCCCAGCGCGGACCGGGACAGCCAGTCCAGCTGGCGCTCCTGGGAGCAGAGCCGGTAATCGCCCTCCCGCAGGTGAAAGATCGTCCCGTCGTCGATCACCTGGCCGTTGTCGTCACACCAGACGCAGTAGCCCACCCGTCCGGGCTTGATCTTCGCCACATCCCGCGTGACCAGCCGGTTGAGAAAGGCCAGCGCTTCCGGCCCCGTGATCCGGTGCTTCGTCATGGGCGTCAGGTCGAACACGGCGCAGGCATTGCGGATCGCGGCGTACTCCAGGGGCGTGTCGAAATAGGCATCCGCAACGGTGTAGTCCTTCCACCGGTGCCAGACATTGAGCACGTTCAGTGCGGCGGTGCGCGGATGAAACGGTGTCTGGTACACGGCGGTGCGGAAGTGCTCCTTGTGCGTCATGTCCTGCTTCATGCCCCACCCCCCGTTGCCAGGACGGCCCGGGCCGCGTTGGCTCCCGCGCTGCCCATCACCCCACCGCCTGGATGACAGCCGGCCCCGCAGAGGTACAGGCCACCGATCGGCATGGCGTACTGGGCCGCGCCCGGCACCGGCCGGAGCATGAGGAACTGATCCAGGGCCAGTTCCCCGTGATGCCAGTGGCCGCCGGTCAGGCGGAACTCCCGCTCCAGGTCGGCGGGCATCAGCAACTCGGCGGCGACAATGTGCTGGCGCAGCCCAGGGCTGTACCGCTCAACCACGTTGAGGACGCGGTCCAGAAATTCACTCCGGCGGGCGTCCGCTTCGGCACCAGTCCCCGGGATGTACGGTGCGTACTGGACCACCGCAGAGAGCACGTGCTTGCCCACCGGCGCCAGGCTCTGGTCGTGGACCGTCGGAATCGTGATCTCCAGCACTGGCTCTGTCGACGACTGGCCGTACTTGGAAGGATTGAAGGCCTGCTCCACATAGA
>CAMBYH010000032.1 GCA_945872065.1 Arsukibacterium tuosuense | reverse complement strand
GCGTTCTTCTATTTCGACGGTTTCCTGCGCGGCGCGACGCCGCTCGAGATGGTCGTGTTCGGGCTGTTCGCGCTGCCCCTGCTCGCCGGCCTCCTGCACACGGTGTGGGACCTGCCCGGGCTGAGTATGCCGTCCTGGGCCGATGTGATCGCAAGTGCGCTTGGCGCCAGCGCCGTCGCGTTCATCGCACGCGGGTGGCACGTCGAGCCAGTGCTCGCCGCAGCCGTAATCGGCGTGCTGGGAGCGCTGCCAATCTTGCCGGCCTCGATCCGTTCCGTTGCCGCACCGATCTACGTCGGTGCCTTTGCCGGCATGACGTCACCGCTCGTGCTCGCGCACCCGGGCTGGATCGCACTGGCCGGAGCGGTCGCCGGCCTGCTGTACTCGCTGCTGCGCTCCACCTGGATCGGCGTGGGCGGCAAGCTGGGGTTCCTCGCGTTCACCGGTGTCAGTTTCGCGGCGCTCATCGCGGACCGCGTCGGGGCGTCACCCGGCGGCGCCAAGCTGCTGCAGCTGCAAACAGCCGATCACCTCGCCATCCTAGTCGTCGCGCCTCTGGCGGCGCTAGCGACCTACGAAGTGCAGCGACATCTGCGCTGGAGCCCGGTGCTGGCATCGGCGTCCGTGACCTGCGCGTTCGTGCTGGCGATGGTGCTCGTGGGCGCGGAGTCGCTGTTCGTGGTGGCGCCCTCCGCCATCGCGTGCTTCGGCGGCAGCTTCATCGCGATGACGGGCGAACTTCATGCAGCCAGCCGACCGTGGCTGCCGGCTGCAGGCGGGCTCCTTTACGCGCTGCTCCAGATCGCCTTCGAACCGACGCTCGCCGGCATCGGCGGGGATTTCGGCGCGACGGCGGTCGTCGCGGTGCTCGTGGTGCTCGGGATCGAAAAGCTCGTGGAGCCGGTGCTTGGCGCAACGCGGCGCAAGCGCGCGAATAGCCGCATCGATTGATCACACCCACACCGGAGACGAACGACGTGCAAGCACGGATGAAAGCGGCGTGGCTCGCGGCCTTTGTCGCCGGACTCGCCAGTCACCCCGCCATGGCCATCGAAGAGCCCGCATATCAGGTCAGAAAAAGCCATTCGTCAATCTCAACAACCGGCAATCACTGCCGTTTCCGCCAGCTGTTAACGGAGACAGCAGCCAGGAGGGCACTGTCGCGCTGTCCGTGCTGGGGGTTTACCAACTTGAGCGGTGCATTTCCGGGCAAACAGGCTAGTTTCGCTGCTGGCCCCGGTGCCGCTCTGGCCCCAGAAACAGAAAACCCGCCTTGCAGCGGGTTCCCTGGTCAGCCTGTGGGTAGAACTTAGCGGCTGATCTTTCGCCGCATCACGCCCATCAGACCAAGAGCCGACCCAAACAGCCAGACGGCGGGGGGGACGGGGACGGGGTTGAGTACGACGACCACGTCATACCCGATCACATCGAACGCCCGCACGTCGAGCGCGCTGACAATTTCCAACTCACCCGGAGCAAAGGTGGGATCGAGGATCCCGAGGCCGAGATTGTCTTTCCAGTGGCTCGCTTGACGGCCGTCGCCGTTGTACCGCCCGGTGGCGAAGGTTCCGAGCGAAGTGCCCCCACCGTCGAGGGAGAAGTACGGATTGTTGGAATCGGTGCCACCGGTGGCGAAATCGAGGCCGCCACCATTGCGGGCCGAGCGCCGATAGAGATCGAGAACGGTAAACACCGGGTAGGGATCGAGGTCTAACGGGTCGCCATTCGGCGCCGAGAAAAAATCGACATAATCGACCCCGCTCACAAACCCCATCGCGTGGCCGATCTCATGGACACCGACGCCGACGAAATCGAACGTGCCAGAGGTGATGCCGTTGGAGCGATCAAAATCCCAGGCGAAGCCGCTGCTGAAACTGATCGTGGCATCGAGGGTGGCGTCATTCGGGTCGAGGAACCCATCGGCAGCAAACCCGAGCGCCTTGGCATTGGCCCGGGGGACGTCGAGCTTGGCATTGTTGGCGGTGTTGTTGGCATCGACCACGAGTGCCCCGGTCACCGCGTCGTTGGTGAGAAACGACAGGTTTGGTCCTGCCGGCAGATTGGACGCCGCCAGGAAATCGTCGGCCGACGTTCGGTCGAACTGGAGCGCGGTCCGAACATCGGCGTAGAAAATCCCCAGCGTCTCGATATTCGTCGATCCCAGTATGTTGACTCCCAGGGAGGGATAATCAATGTTGACGTTGATCGTCATGTCGTCGCGAAAATACCCCGCCCAGATGTTGCCAGCGGTGGTGAATCCTCCAGTCACATTTTCGTAGAGCGTCGGATTCGACGTCTGGAGGGCAACAAGCGAGCCGACGGGGGTGAAGGCAAACTTCAGCGCCGCCGCGGTGGCGGATGGGGGGACGATACTGCCGAAGATCGCGACCAGCAGGGCCACCGCCACCCCGCCACGGGCCCGGTTCGCAGCCCGGTTCGCCAAACCGATCGTGGTTGGCTCCCGGTCGCTGGATAGTGGTTCAACGCCTTCAGCGCGGGCGAACATTTTTTTCCTCCAGAGCCTGCACGAATTTCAACTCACTCTCCCACTCTAATGGTTCCCCCGCGACGCGGGCAAACGGGCAGCAGCTGGCGCTTAACATAAGCGCCGAAAATGCAGCGGCCGCTGTGTTGTGGCCTTTCTTGCTGCCAAGCACAATTCAGGGTGTCCCTCCGGTGGTCCGCAGCCGTCCCATTCCACGTACCCCGGGAGATCGGTCGCCATGTCCTCCTTCGTTCGGCACATTTACAGAGCCCTTTGGCTACTGTCGGCGGCCCTGCTGGTTGCTCCTGTTGAGGCCCAACTCGTCGACAAGACACAAGTCACTCCAATGGTCGCCGGTGGTGCCATCGGCAAGTCGCTTAATGAACAAGTAGGCAGCGGTCGCGGCGATGTTCTTACCCCCGGTTCGTCCCAGTACCTGATCGCACGGGATCCCGCCCGCTCCATCCGTCGCGGCCGTCAGCTTTTTCAGCGCAAGTTCACGGCGGAGCAGGGCCAGGGGCCCCGTGTCAGCCGGGATTCGACCGGTGACATCGGAACGAACGCGGCCCTCGGTGCTGGATTGGCGGACAGCTGCGCCGGTTGCCACGGTCGCCCCCGGGGCTCAGCCGGCGTTGGCGGCGACGTCGCCACACAGCCCGATAGCCGGGATGCCCCGCATCTGTTCGGCCTCGGGCTTCAGGAGATGCTGGCCGACGAGATCACCGCCGACCTGCGTGCGATCCGGTCCCGGAGCGTGCAGCTCGCTATGAAGAGTGGCTCCCCGGTAGCTCTACCCCTGGCCAGCAAGGGTGTCAGCTACGGATCTATCAGGGCCATGCTGAACGGGACGATCGACACGGCGCGAGTCCGCGGGGTCGATGCGGATCTGCGCGTGCGGCCCTTCTTTGCTGAAGGTCGGGAGTTCTCGATTCGTGCGTTCAGCGTGGGCGCCTTCAACGATGAGATGGGCCTGCAGTCACCAGACCCGGTGCTGTGTGCCGCCAGTGCAGTGCAGGGCGCTACCGTCCAGGTTACGCCCGCCGGCCTCTGGCTGGACCCGGCGACTGATCGAATTGCGCGGCCACCTCTTTGCTCACCTGCCGAGGACAAGGACGGCGACGGCGTGCTTAACGAGATCGACCCGGCGTTGGTTGATCACATGGAATTCTATCTGCTGAACTACTTCAAGCCGGGATCGGGCCGGACTAGCGAGCGTTCGGAGCGGGGGCAAAAGCTACTGCGCGTAGTCGGCTGTACCGGTTGCCACGTGGCGGATCTGGTGGTGCGTCAGGATCGCCGGGTCGCCGATGTGGAGACCCAATTCGATCCGGCCCGTGGCATCTTCAATCGTTTATATGCCACCGCGTCGACGTCATTCCACGGTGTTGACGATGGCGCCGAATACCCGCAGCTCATCCCCAACCGAGCGCGTTTTCTGGTACGGAACATCTACACGGATTTTCGCCGCCACGACCTGGGACCAGCCTTCCATGAGCGTCGCTACGATGGCACATTGATAACCGAGTTCATGACCGAGCCGCTATGGGGCGTCGGCACCACGGCGCCCTACGGCCACGACGGCCGCAGCATCAATCTTGAGGAAGTGATACTCAGGCACGGTGGCGAGGCCCAGCGCTCGAGGGAGTCGTTTGCGGCGCTCGGTGACAACGAGCAACGCCAGATACTCGATTTCCTCAATACTCTGATCCTGTTTCCCCCGGACGACACTGCGTCAAACCTGCACCCCGGGAATCCCGGAACCAACCTGCCTCAGGAACCGGCCGAGCACGGCAGCATCAATCTGGGCGCGCTGTTTCAGATTCCGTCTGAAGGAGCGGAGTAGAAGATTGGCAGGGGCGCGCCATCATCCTTTACGGCGTCCACCTCGGCAGATGCGGCCTGGAGTGTGTTGAGCTCAATGAGCTTGAACGCGCCAAGTGTGTGCTGATTCACAGCCGGGACTTTCCCGGCTGGTTCGTGTGGTTCGGCTGGCTGATGGTGCTGCCGGGCCCGCTGAGCTTTCCGTTCCCGCCCGCGGGCTTCATCTACCTGCAGCTGACCATTGTCTGGGCCGCCGCGCTGGGCGTGTACCTGCGGTCAGAGCGCGCCGCTCGGCGCTCCTACGTGACCGGCACCGGCACCAGCGGCACGGTTGGCAGATTGGGTATCAGCGGCATCGGCCAGAAGCCGGGAATCGCCTCAACACTTTCCACCCAGCGGCAGACGTGGTTGAAGGACGAGGTGTCCACGCCACCTTCTGCAGCGCGTGCCACGTAGGGGTAGCAGGCAAGGTCGGCGATGGTGGCGTGCTGCAGGGCCAGCCACTCCCGGTCCGCCAGATGCTCGTCCATGATCTTCAGGACGCGATAGCCGGTGCGCACGGCCTGGTCGTAACTCAGGGGCCAGCCGAGCAGTTTGATCGCGCGGGGCATGGCCAGGCCGTTCTGAATCTCGTTGGCCGAGACCGACAGCCAGCGGACCACGCGGGCCAGGCACAGGGGGTCCAGCGGCGCCCAGGCGTGGGGCGTGTATTCCGCGTAACGGCCAGCAAGGTACAGCAGGATGGCGTGGGAATCGGTGAGCACGAGGTCCCCGTCAACGAGCACGGGAATCTGGCCGAAGCGGTTCCGCGCCAGAAAGGCGGTGCTCAGGTTCTCGTTGGAACGCAGGTTGACGGCCCGGGTCTCGTAGGGCAACCGCAGGAGGCGGAGGAACAGTTCCACCTTGTAGGCATTGCCCGAGCCGAGACTGGTGTAGAGCGTCAGATTCATCGTTCGCTGCCTCGCAGGGCCGGGATGACGTGGTCGCCGATCAGCCGGATGCCTTCGGCGGGTTCATCGTGCAGCTCCAGCACAATATCGGTGCAGCCGGCGTCCCGCATTTTCTGCAGGTGGGCCACAAAGCGGGGAATGTCGGCGGGCGTGCCCGCCAGCGTCAGGTTGTCCACACAGGAATCGAGTAGCGCGTCGGGAACGCCCGGCACGGACCAGGTTTTCCTGGGGACCATGCCGTAGATCTCGGCCTTGTGGGCTTCGATGACGTCGTACTCCGCGTCGGTCATGAAGGTATTAAGGACCCAGCGGCGAAAGAGGCCACGATAGCCGAGCCACATCTTCGCCTCACGGACCGCACGCTCCCGGTCGGCATAGACGTGCCAGGCCACAAAGTTGTAGTAGCGGAACGGCTCGGCGCCGCGCCCGAACTCCCGGCGATGATCGCGCACCCAGCCGATACGTTCCGCACAGATTGGTGGCGTGAGATCCGAGAGCATGATCCCGTCCCCGAGGCGCGCCGCCATGCGCAGCATCTGGGGCTTGTTCACCGCCACGTAGACCGGCGGCTTCGGGGCTTTGGCCCAGAACGGGTTGTAGTTCTGCACCCGGTGGATCTGGCCCGCGAAGGAAAACGGGGTACCCGGGGTGAAGCCCTTCAGTATCTCCACGCACTCCCCCACCGCCCGCACCCGTCGGTCTGGCTTGATGCCCAGGGCCTGCAGGGCCTCGCCGCCCCCACCCACGACGATGCGGGCGCGTCCTCCCGCGTACTCATTCAGGGTGAGCAGCCCGGTGGCAATGCGTACCGGGTGCGTGTCGTAGGGATTGACGGCAATCGCGCCGAGCTCGATGCGCCGGGTGGCCTGGGCCGCAGCCACCAGGTTGGACCAGGGATCCCGGGAAGCGAGATAACTGGCCGTCCACACGCCCCCAACGCCGCACGCCTCCGCCTGCACCGCAAGCGCGGCCAGCTCCGCAGGAGTGGACAACGCATTCAGAACCACGTCGATGTTCATGGGAAAAGGTACCGGACCTTAGTTTTGTTAGTTATTCTGGACTAGGAGAATAACTAACAAAACTAAGGTCCGGTACCTTTCATGCAGATCGACATCATTCTGGAGCCTGACCTCACGCCGGCCCAGGTGGCAGAGATTGCCGTCGCCGCCGAAGCCTACGGCTTTCGGACGCTCTGGCACTCGAACTACCACCAGAATCCGGATGCGTTCGTCGCCCTGGTGCCTGCGGCGCTCGCCACGAAGAAGATCAAGCTCGGGATTCTGGCCGTCAGTCCCTACGAAATGCACCCGCTCAAGATTGCCAACGCACTGCTCACCGTTAACGAGCTGAGCAACGGTCGCGCGGTGGTCGCGATTGGTGGTGGCGGCTCCGTGATGGGTGCCACCGGCATCAAGATGGACCCCAAGGCCCAGCGCATGCTCCGGGGCGTGCGGGAAGCGGTTGAGATGGTGATGGCCGTGACTTCCGGCCAGTTTGTGCAGGGCTACCCCGGCGAACTGTTCAAGCTCACCCGGCCGCTGAAGAGCAGCTGGGCCAAGGCAGCGAAGCCTGGGGTTTTCACCTGCTCCACCGGCCCGAAGATGCTCGAGATGGCCGGCAGGATCGCCGACGGCACCCAGATGAGTGACGTCACGCCCGAAAAGATTGGGCACCACATGGAGCACCTGCGCGCGGGCCTCGCGGCCCGCCCGGCCCCGGCCGAGGATTTCCGCATCGGCAACTTCTGGGCGTGGCACATCAAGGCCGACCGGGAGAAGTCCCTGTACGAGGCCCGGCGGGAACTGGTCTTCCGCGGTGAGCTGCTGCCCCCCAAGTACGACATGGAGCCCTACGTCACGGCGGAGGAACGCCAGCTGGTCATCGACAAGTGGCAGAACTTCGCCAAGGCCTTCTGGACCCGCTCCGGCAAGATCGAGGACGTGCCCGAGTCCATCGTCACTCGCCTGATCGCCGCCTGCTCCTCCGCCGGTGACCTGAGCGCTGTCGACCACCAGCTCGAGCGCTTCCGGGTCTTCGAAAAGGCGGGGCTGACGGAGCTCTCGATCCGGCTGTTCGACGAGCCCATGGCCGGGCTGAAGATCGTGGCGGACCACGTCCTGCCGCACTTCGAGCGGTTCTGATCCCGCGCACCCGGATGCGCCTCCACTTCATCTTTGAGCCCGACTCCCCCCAGCGCTTCCGGGAGCTGGGCCTGCTGACCGAGCAGCTGGGCTTCGATGCCGTCTGGGCGCCCAACATCCTCTCCGCCCGGGATCCGTTCCTCGCGTTTTCGCTGCTGGCCCGGGACTCCCGCACCCTGCGTATGGGGCCCGTAGCCATCAGCCCCTTCGAACTGCACCCGCTGAAGATGGCGAACTCCCTGCTCACCCTGAACGAACTCTCGGGGGGTCGCGCAAACCTCGTGATCGGCGGCGGCGGCGGCACCATGATCGGCATGGGCCTGAAGCCGGACCGGCGGGCCACCCACCCGCGCATGGTCCGTGGCGTCCGGGAGTGTGTGGAGTTCCTGCGGGCCGTCTCACCGACCACGCCGCTGACCTTTGGCGGCGAGCTGTTTCAGGTGCAGAACTACCAGCCGGACTGGGCCACCGCACCCGCACCGCGCCTCTACGTGGCCGCGAACCGGCCACAGATGCTCAAACTGGCAGCCGAACTGGCCGACGGGGTGATGCTCTCCGACATCTCGCTGCACTACATCGAAGCCACTGTCGCCACCCTGCGCGAGGGCCTGTCAGCCCGCGGTCCCGGCTTAAGCCGGGACCTCCCGATCAACAACCTCCTCGCCTGGCACGTCAAGCCGGACCGCGCGGCGGCTTACGCCGAAGCCCGCCGCAAACTCTGGGTGCGGGGCATCTGGGAGCGGGCCCGCAACGTGCCCTTCCTGGACTCTGCAGCCTGCGACGTCATCGAGAAAAACCTGGCCGGGCTCGCCCAGGCCTACCAGCGGGGCGAGGACCCGGCGGGCGTCGTGCGGTCGTCCATCCTGAATGCGCTGGTGGACGGCCTTACGCTCACCGGCACGAGCACCCACCTCACGCCGATCATCGATGAGCTGCTGGCGTTTCGTCGCGCCGGCGTGACGGAGATTGGCCTGCGCCTCTACGGCGATCCCGAGGCAGCGATCCGGCTGGTGGCGGCCGGACTGGTGCCCGCGCTGCGCTAGCGGAGCAACCTGACAGGAACAACTCCCCGCCAGCCCCTGCGGGCCCGGGACCCGGGACCGGGCGGCACCCAAAATTGCTGTGACAGGACATTGCTGCGACAGGTTAGAGTAGCGCCCCATCACACCTCGCCCGGGACCAGACCCCATGTCCACAGACAAGCCCACGACCCTCATCGCCGCCCTGCTGCTGAGCTGCGTTGGCGTCTTCGCCATCATGGCAGGGCCCATCATGACGGAGGTGCTGGTGGCGGCCCTCGGCCTGCCCGCCGACGCGGCCGGCCAGATCTTCGCCGTCGAGGCGCTGGGCACCGCGCTGGCGCCCCTGGCGGCAACGTTGTGGATGGGGCGGGTGAAGTGGCGCAACGCTGCGATCTTCGCCCTCCTCGTGGTGGTGGCCGGCAACCTCGTCTCAAGCTACCAGACGACCGCGGGCGCGTTGACCGCGCTGCGTTTCGCCGTCGGCTTTCTCGGCCAGGGCACCGCGTTCACGCTGGCCATCGGCATCATCAGCAGCTCGGCCCAGAAGGACCGCAACTTCGCCTTCCTCATCGCTGCCCAGGTGGTGCTCGGCGTGCTGTGCTTCCTGGTGCTGCCGTTCCCGAAGGATGCGGGGGTCGGCGGCGTGCTGCTGCCCCTCGCGGGCCTGGCCCTGCTGACCCTGGCCACGGTGGGCTGGATCCCGCAGCCCAGCGCAGCCGGCGCCGGGCATCAGGCGGCCGGGGGCGGCGGCTCCGCCGGCCCGGCGTTCGTGGCGCTGGCGGTCATGCTGATCTGGTGCACGGGGCTCGGCGCGATCTGGGCCTTCGTCAAGCTGATCGGCTCGTCCGGCGGCATCGATCCCGCCCAGGTCGGTCTGGCCCTGGGGATCTCCACGGGCGTGGCCACGCTGGGTGCCCTGGCGGCCTCCTGGCTGGGGGACCGGATCGGCCGGATCATCCCGGTCACCGTCGCGCTGCTCGTGCAGGTGGTGATGATCTTCCTGCTCCAGGGACAAATGGGCTTCCTGCAGTTCGCGATCACCGCGGCCGTGTTCCAGATCTTCTGGAACCTGACGGGACCCTACCTGATGGGCACCATCGCGTTGAGCGACAACACTGGCAAGGTCAGCCTGCTGATTCCCACCGCGCAGATCGGCGGCTTTTTCCTGGGGCCCGTCATCGCCGGGCAGTTCCTGACGGGTCAGGGGTTTGGGCCCGCCAACACCGTGGCCATCGTCTGCTGCCTGCTGGCGCTTGCGCTGTTTATTCCGACGGCGATGCGGCTGAAGAAGCGCCTGGCAACCGGATAACCCCGATCCCGGCCGGCGACGGGGTAATCAGCCAGCTGCCGTCGCGACCGGCGGCAGCGTGCGGAGATAGTCGTAGATCGCGCCCAGGTCCGCGTCGGTCATGGCGGCGTAGGCGCTCCAGGCCATGATCGTGTTCTGCTCCGGCGCCACGGTGGCGGGCGTGGCATGCCGGCGAAACAACGCGACGAACTCCTCGCGGCTTGTGCTGCCGAGGCCGGACGGATCCGGCGTCAGGTTCGAGGACAGGCGGATGCCGAAGGGGCCGCGGAACTCGTTGCCCCCCGCAAACAGGCGGCCGGGAATCGGCTCCGGGCTCTGCCCCTCGCGGGGTGAATGACAAAACGCACAGCGGCCGATCGTGGCCAGGTACTTACCGTAGGCAACACTGCTGCTGGGGTCCGGCTCGGAAACTCTGGCCGTCAGCGGCTGGGGCACGAGCCGGATGAAGAGATTGACGGGAAAGTCGACCGCCTTCGCCGGGTGCGCCCGGGACACGGCCGGCAGGCTCCGGATCCAGACCACGAGACTGCGGGCATCCTCCTCGCTCAGACTCCGAAAAATGAAGTAGGGCATGATCGGGAACAGCGCGTGCCCGTCCCGGTCGACGCCCTCCCGCACCGCCCGCAACAACTCACCGTCCGTCCAGGCACCGACGCCCGTCTCCCGGTCCGCCGTGAGGTTGGGAAAGCAGATTCTCCCGGGAAAGTCGGCGGCCAGGCCGGCCATGGCCTGGCCCTCCCCGAGGCAGTCCGTGCGTCCGGCGCCAGTGGGCAGTACGGAGGGTGCGCTGTACACCGTCCAGTCCCGGTCGGAATGGCACTCGCTGCACAGCAGGACGTGCTGGGCCAGGTAGGTGCCCCGGGCCAGCCGGGCTGGCGTGACCTCAACAGCCTCTGCGCTGGCGGGCTGACTCCGGGGAAATACGGAGACCAGGTAGAGGGCAGCCCCGGCGACGCCGAGCAGCGCCGTCGCCGCTAGCCACAGCAGGGCACGCTTCACCAGGTCCTCGGTCCCCGGAGGCCGCCTAGCGCTTTTTCCGGGCGGGCTTGGCTCTGGCCTTGGTTCTGGGCTTGGCCTTGCTGCCCGCCTTCTCAGCCAGGTACTCGTCCCGCACCATCTCGATGTCGATCATGAGGGAGGCGGTCATGCGGGCCGCCTGGATGTACTCATCGAGTACCTCGTCGGTCAGGGGCAACAGCCCTGCCTTGCTGCGCTTGGCCGTAACGGCCTTCCACAGCTTCTGCTGACGCTTCTGGGCGGAGACGGTGGCGTTGTCCACGTAGGCGAGATGCTTGTCGATCAGGGTGGCCATACGGAATCCTTAAGCTGCGGGTTAGGGGACGATAAGGGGGAGGCCTGCACAATTCAACCGCGGCGCACCGTAGCGCCCTTCGCCCCAAATTATGCCCGTCCTGCTCCCGCCCCTGGCGGCGGACAGCCAGCCTGACCACCTGCCGCTTGACTTCAATGGGAATTGAAATATCTTTCGCCCGGAACTCGTTGACCACAGGATGTTCTGCGATGGCGAAGCGTGAAGCTGGCTCACCTGAATTGCAGTGGGACAACCCCGAAGAGGCTGCAGAGGCCGAAGAAGCGGCTGCAGAATTCCAGCAGGGCTCGGCGGCGCCGTCGCCCCGGCCCGGATTTCACCTCGTGGCAGCCCGCAAGATCGAGGAAGCCCGGGAGCGCCGGCTGCTCCGGGAAGCGATCGAGGACTTCGACGACTACGACGTGTGACCGCCTTGCAGGAGCGCCTTTAGGCGCGATTCGACGGCCCATCGCGCCTAAAGGCGCTCCTAAGAGGCGCTACGCCAACGACTTGCGCTGGTAGCATGGCTCTATGAGCCTGCTACAGCCATGGCTGGAGGTCTACCTGACAGGGCTGTTCACCCTGTTCGCCATGATGAACCCGCCAGCTGCCGTCCCCCTCTTTCTCACTCTGACCACGGGTCTGTCGGACCGGGACCAGGCCGTCATCGCCCGGCGGGCGGCCGTGAATTCCGGCATCGTGCTGCTGGCCTGTCTCGCGGCGGGGGCCCTGGTGCTGGAGTTTTTCTCCATCTCCCTGGCGGCCCTGCGGGTGGCCGGGGGCATGATCATTGCCTTCCTCGGCTTTCGCCTCCTGTTCGAGAATGAAGAGCTCCACGCTGCGGGTCCGGCCGCTGCGGTGCGCCGGCAACGGGACCCCTCCCTGGTCCCGCTGGCGATTCCCACGCTCTCGGGGCCCGGCTCCATGTCGGTGGTCATCACCGGCTTTACCAAGATTGCCGGCGCCACCACCCTGGCCGAGCGGGCCGGCGGCTACGTCACGGCCGTGCTGGTGATCATTACCGTGGCGCTCTCGGCCTTCCTGATCCTGCGGGCGTCCCGGCGCGTGCTCGCTCTCCTCGGCGACGACGGCATCGCCTCGCTCAAGGGCATCATGGGCTTCCTGCTGGTCTGCATCGGCGTGCAGTTCGTCGCCAATGGCATCGCCGAATTTGTCGAAAAAGGTACCGGACCTTAGTTTTGTTAGTTGTTTAGTTAGTGGTCCCAGTAACTAAACAACTAACAAAACTAAGGTCCGGTACCTTCTTAGGCGGGTAAAACTAAGGTCCGGTACCTTCTTAGGCGGGTACCTTCTTAGGCGTGCCGGGGAAACCAGCGCGCACCGAACCAGTGATCAAGGGACAGGCGCCCGGGACCATACACCGCCAGCACGATCAGCATGAAGCCCCAGAGGTAATGCTGGCCCACCGCTGCCTCGAAGCCTGGTTGCAGCAGGACATGGGCATAGGAGAGGACCGCCATCAGGTTCACGGCAAAGAGGCCCAGGGCTGCTGCACGACCGAACAGACCGAGAATCAGCAGCACCGGGAAAAACAACTCCCCGAAGGTGCCCGCCACCGCCGCTGCCTGCGGTGACAACAGCGGCGTTTGGTACTCGTCCTGGAACAGATACAGCGTTTGCTCCCAGTCGCTGAGCTTCAGCCACCCGGACTTGAGGAACTGCCAGCTGACCCAGCACCGCACTCCCAGGGCGACCAGCGGCTGCAGGCCATCCAGGATCCGGTCGAGAAAACCCAGCAGGCTGCCAACCAGCACCTTGATCTTCATGTAGTGACTTCCCCGGCCAACGGGCCACCAGATGCGAAATCAGTAATCACCCCGGCCGCAACCCAGCGCACGAGCAGCGCACCGAGCTGGTCCTGCTCCCCAGTGGGTAAGGCAGCGATGGACTCACCCAGGGTGCCGCCATCCTGCAGGGCTTCGAGCCAGAGTATGTCCAGCGTCGCCAGCCGTTGCAGTTGCACGCCCTCTGCCAGCCGCCGGACCAGAAGGCACTCGGTCAGCCGCGGCGCCGGCTCTACCGGCTGCCCCGCCTGGTGAGCCTCCCAGAGCGCAAAGACGCCGTAGTCCGTCCGCAATAACCCCACAGACGGGTGCATTACAAAGCGGAGCTCGCCCTGGCTGTCGGGGGGTACTGCTGCCAGGGCCGTCAAGTCCAGCACGCTGCTGCTGTCCGCCGCCACCAGGGCCTCCTGCACGCACCACTCCAGGCGCGCCACGTCGCTGAGGTACTCCTCCTCCGTACCGCGCAGGTGGTCCGCGAGAAAGCCCGGAAGCCGGGCGCCAACGTGAAAAAGATTCCCGGCGGGCGACGGCCAGGCCCTCTGGAAGGTCCAGGCCAGGCTGCGGAACTGTTCGCCGCCCATGCAGGCCAGCAGCACGGGGAACGCCGCTTCGAGAGCCAGCGCAAAGGTTTCCCGCGTATTGGTGCGATAGATGGCAAGCCGGCGTTCGGCGTCGAGGCCGTTGGCCACGACCTGGGAGCGCAGTCCGTCAGACTTCCGGTACAGGATTTCCTGAACGAACTGGCGCTGCAGGTCCTGCAGGCCAAGGTCGTGCGCGGTGTCAGGCGACGCGGGCATGGATGACCTCCCGGTTGCTGCAACCGGCAAGACTGGCTTGCTCGTCTGCCCTGGTGGCCTCGGCCAGGAGGCGCTCCAGGGTTGGCAGCTCCGCGTCCCACTCGATCAGGGTTGGAACCGGTCCAAGCAGCTGCACGGCTTCCCGGTACAGCGCCCACACGGCGTCGGTCACGGGCGCACTGTGCGTGTCGATGAGGATGCCGTCGACGGCCGTGTGACCGGCCAGGTGGATTTCGCCCACCAGCTCGGCGGGTATCGCCCGCAGATAGTTGTGGGCCGGGAAACCGTGGTTCTCGGCGCTGACGTAGATGTTGTTAACGTCGAGCAGGATGCCGCAACCGGCTCGTCGGGCAAGCTGCACCAGGAAGTCCCATTCGGTCATCTCGGCACCGTCAAACTCCAGGTAGCTGGAAACGTTTTCCACGAGGATCGGCCGGCCAAGAAACTCCTGCACGGCGGAAACGCGCGCGGCCAGATGGCGCAGGGCCACCTCGGTATAGGGCATGGGCAGCAGGTCGTTCAGGAAGATGCCGTCCGCTGAACCCCAGCAGACGTGCTCAGAAACGAGCGCGGGCTCAACCCGCTGGACGAGGCGCCGGAGTCGGCGCAGGTGTTCCGGATCGAGAGGATCGCTACCGCCCAGGGACAGCCCGACACCGTGCAGGCTGACGCCGTAGTCACGGCGGACCGCATCCAGCACCTGGAGCTGGCGCCCGCCGTCGGCGAAGAAATTCTCGCTGTGCACCTCGACCCAGGGAAGGTTGGGCCGACGGGCCAGAAACTCATTGTGATGCGTACTCCGCAGGCCGATTCCGGCTTGCGCCGGAATCGGCCGGGAGGCCGTTGCAGGCATCGTTGCCGATGCCTGGCTCACTCAGGACGCCTTCTTGCCCGCAGTGGTCGATCCGCCCATCTTGGCGCACTCGCCCACGGCGACTTTCTTCCACTCGCTCGGGTCCATGTCGGTCTTGGCCTGACCCTGGCAGGAATGGCCGTTGGCAGCGCAGCCGTTTTCGCCGGCCTTGGCGACGCCATAGCACTTCTCGGTGGCCGGGGCAGCGCCCTCATGGCCGCCAGCCTGGGCGGTTACGGCGCTAAAGGCCAGCAGGGTGCCAATCGCGGTGGACATCAGAATAGAGGTGGTCTTCATTAGCGTAGTCTCCTTACGGGTGGTTGAATTTCTGGTTATCGTCGGGTCTCGCTGGCTGAGTGCAGTAGAACAGTCAGAACCTTACAAGACCCCCGTCGATACTACTGCAACCCGTATGACAGACCAGTCATGTTGCATCTGCAACGGGTCGCCCCGACGAACCTACCCGGCGCAGCTGTAGCGCTGATGAACGAGGAAATACCGTGCGCCCCACCGACCCCTCGCCCCTGCTCAGTTCCGGCCTGTTGCTGGCCTTAAGCCTGGCCCTGCCCGCCTGCGCCAGGGAAGTGCCGCCCCCGGCAGCGGCGCCGGCAACTGCCAGTGCCTATACAGAGACCGAAGCCAGCCCCGACGGCATCGGCAAGGTCTATCAGGGCCGGGAGATCTCCTTCGTCATGGGCCACCTGGGTGCCGGGTGGCTGGAGCGCCCCACCCGGGAGGCGGAGGAGCGAACCGACCTGTTGCTGGACAACCTGCCCCTGGAAGCCGACGACGTGGTCGCGGATATCGGGGCGGGCACCGGCTACTTCAGCCTGCCGATCGCCCGCCGGGTGCTTAAGGGTCGGGTGCTGGCCGTGGACATCCAGCAGGAGATGCTCGACATCGTGGCCAGCCAGGCAAAGTCGGCAGGGATCGCCAACGTGGAGCCGCTGCTCGCGACCGAGACGGACCCGCGGCTACCGCCCGGCGCCGTGGACCTGGTGTTGATGGTGGATGCCTACCACGAGTTCTCTTATCCCCTGGAGGTCATGACCGGCATCGTGAGGGGCCTGAAACCGGGCGGTCGGGTGGTGCTGATCGAGTACCGGGGTGAGGATCCGCGGGTGCCGATCCTGGAACTGCACAAGATGACCCAGGCTCAGGCCCGCAAGGAAATGACCGCGGTGGGTCTGGAGTGGGTGGAGACGAAGGACGTGCTCCCCCAGCAGCACTTCATGGTGTTCCGCAAGCCCTGAAGAAGGCGCTACACCACCTCGACGTAGACGACGGGAATGTTCTTCCGCTCTGCGTAGGCCTCGGCAAACTGGGTGGCCACTTCCTCGTCCATGGGTTCACCGCTGAGCAGGGTCCGGAAGGTCCAGGTCCGGGTGCGGATCTCACCACCAAAAACCCGCTCGATCGTGGCGAACGTCGCCGGTGAGCCCGGACGCCGCTGGCAGTGCACCCGCAGGAAATCCCCGCCGGCACACGTCACGTCCTGATCCCGAATCACCTGCACCGTCATTGCCTGCTCCTGACCACATCTGCGGATCACCACACCACGGTGGCGCCTGATGAAGTAGTAGCAAGGGTTGTGCCAGGCCTACGGCGTCACACCTTCGGCCCGTAGCGGTACCGTTATGTGAAGGCCGGGAGCAAAAATTGTCAGTTACTGACGGCCGGTACCGTCACGGCAGGTCAGCGTCGCTGGATACCAGACCCCAGGGCAATCTGCAGCTGGAGCCCGCCGACCAGCGCCGGATCCAGATCCCGCACCTGCCAGCCGTCGGCGCCCGCACGCACCGGCCCACTGAAGGCCGCGTCACCGAGGCGCTTTACTTCGTCAACCAGCGAGTCGACGCCGAGCGACAGCAGGAAAAAACCCTCGCCGTGCGCCGCAAGAAACCGGCCGGGCACCGAGTCCTCCCGGGTGGGCTGAACCAGCACGAGCCAGCTCTCACCCAGATGGAACCGGGCAGCGATGACACCCCGCTCCTGCAGTTCGTCCCGCCGGGCGACGGGA
The DNA here is from genome assembly GCA_945872065.1 of Arsukibacterium tuosuense. GTDB lineage: Bacteria > Pseudomonadota > Gammaproteobacteria > Steroidobacterales > SHZI01. The sequence goes on along the minus strand of CAMBYH010000032.1, from coordinate 7,934 downwards.
CTGCCGATGAGCCGCTCCCAGGTGGGAATTGCGGCCTCCAGGTCCCGGACGATGAAATTCAGATGGTGAATGCTGTGCGCCATGGCGACCTGCCCCGGGGCCAGAAAGGTACCTTTTTGCTTTAGCGCCGCAGGCGGCCGCCGCCGGAAGGCATGCCGCCACCCATTCCACCGCCGCCGAAGCCACCGCCGGCGTCCGGGACAATCAGCGACGAGGCCTGTTCGCGGCGCATTTCTTCCAGCTTCTGCATCGTCTCGACCAGCGAACCGTTGGCTGCCGCGGCGAAGTTCTGCACCGCCTGCTCCAGGGAGTCGGCGGGAATCTCAAAGCTGAGGGGCAAAGCGCCCATGCGGGACATGAGCTGCGTCTGCCCAACGTAGATCACCGGGCGCGCCGGGTCGGGCTTGCCCGTTTTGTCGATGGGCGTCAGGCGCTGGATGGTTCCCACCCGCCGGTCGGTGAAGATTTCTTCCTGATAGAGGTCTTGCTCCTCCATCTTGAGTTCCAGATCAAGGGGTTCTTCAGCCATCAGCCTGCGTCCGCAAAAATGGGGCGCAGAGAATACCAGACCGGCCACCGCAAGCCGTACTTGCCGGCCTGATATTGCTAGGATGCTGGCCATGAAAATCGAGCGCAAAAGCCCCGTCCGGGATGGCTACACAGGCTTTACGGAGGTCGTCGTCAGTGTCAGCCACTTTGGCAAGGCCGCCGGGCTTGCGCAGGCCGGCGGCTGGGAACGGCTCCACTCGGGGCCCGGAGCGCCGGAGCTGCACCGGGCCTGGGGCCTCAAACCCGAAGCCCGGATCGACGAGCAGTTACTGCACGTGCCCTCCATGCCCTACGGCTACCTCCGCTTCACGCGCATCAGTAATGCGCCCCAGCAACCCGTCCGCCCATTGGACGCCCGGCCCTGGGAAACCGGCGGCCTCTGGCTGCTCTACACCCGCTCGACCAACGACGCAGCACTCTCCCAGGCACTGGCCAACGAAGGCTGGCCCACGGTGCGCGGGGTCCACGGCTTTGATTTCGGCGAGCTCGCCGTGAACGAGGTGCATCAGCACGGCCCGGACGGCATGGTGCTGTCCATCATCGAGCAGCTGAAGCCGCCACTGGCGGTGCCGGCCCCGTTACTCACCCACGTCTTCAACGCGGCAATCATCGTGCGGGACTTCAACAAGGCCCGGGAGTTCTTTATCGAGAAGCTCGGCTTCAAGCCCTGGATGGAAGTGGAGTGGGCCGGAGACAATCCGGGGCTCACGCTGCTCGCCGATCTGGAGGCCTTCAAGGGGGTGAAGACCATCAAAACGGTCATCGTGCACCCCGAGGGCGAGAACCTCGGTTCCGTGGAACTCATCGGCTGGGACGGCGCACAACCCGGCCGGGATTTCGCCGACCGCGCCCAACCGCCGAATCTCGGCGCCCTCGCCCTGCGCTTCGGCGTGGCGAATCTCGCGACTCACCTCGACCGGTTGCGCGGCCACGGCATCTCCCCCGTCCGACCCGTCACTGAGCTGACCCTGGAACCCTACGGCCGCGTGCGCCTGGCACCGATCCGGTCGCCGGATGGCGTGTGGATCGAGTTCTTCGAAGTGCTCGACTAGCGATCCCTTGAGCGCTGCCAATGACACCCTCGCCTATCAGGACCTGTCGCCGGACGACATACTCTCGTCGGTGGAGAGCCTCGGCTTCCACTGCGATGGCCGCCTGCTGACGCTCAACAGTTACGAGAACCGTGTCTATCGGGTGGGCATCGAGGACGGGCCGCCAGTGGTCCCCAAGTTTTACCGGCCCGGCCGCTGGACCGATGCCGCGATCCAGGAAGAACACGACTTCACGCTCGAACTCGCCGCCGAGGAAATCCCCGTGGCGGCGCCCTTCGACCGGGAGGGCCAGACCCTGCACCACAAGGGCGCCTTCCGCTTCGCCGTGTATCCCTGTTTTGGCGGCCGCGCCCCGGAGCTGGACGATCTGCAACTGCTACGCCAGCTCGGCCGCTTCGTGGCCCGGATCCATCTCTGCGGCCAGCGCTCTGCCTTCAGCCACCGCCCCCGTCTGGATGTGGCCACCTACGGCGAGAAGCCCATCCGGTTTCTCCTCGACGCCGGCCTGATCCCCGACGACATCCGCGCCGCCTACGACAGCGTCTGCGAGGCCGCGCTGGACCGGGTGCACCACTGCTACGAGCGGGCGGGTGAACACCGGGAACTGCGCCTGCACGGTGACTTCCACCCGGGCAACGTGCTGGTACTCGACCAGGTTCTCCATATCGTGGACTTCGACGACACCTGCACCGGGCCGGCGGTGCAGGACCTGTGGATGTTCCTGTCCGGCGATCGTCACGAGCAGACCCCGCAGCTCGCCGAGCTGCTGGCGGGCTACACCGAGTTCCGCACCTTCGATGGCGCCGAGCTGCACCTGATCGAAGCACTGCGTACGCTGCGGATCATGCACTACGCGGCCTGGCTCGCCCGGCGCTGGGCCGACCCCGCCTTTCAGATCGCCTTCCCCTGGTTCGGTGGCCGCCGCTACTGGGACGACCACGTCCTGGCCCTGAGGGAGCAGATTGCGCTGATGGACGAAGAGCCGCTGCGCTGGGAGCCGGCATGAGCGCTGCCTTCAGCGCCGTCGGGGACGGCACCGAGTTCGCCGGTGTGGAGGGTAGCTTAAGGCTGCTCCGGCACGTCGCGATGGTCACCCAGTGCGTCCCGGACCTGGATCCGGTCGTGGCGGCCTGGACCCGGTACCTCGCCTACCAGGTGGTGGAGCGCGGTGAACTTAAGGACGAGCTCTGCGCGGCCTGGAACGCGCCCGCTGCTGCCGGCCAGCGCTACTGCACTTTGCGGCCCGAGAGCGGCCAGGACTCTTATATACGCTTCGTCGAGACCGCCGATCCCGGCGGCTACGGCCCGCCCATGACCTTCGGCTGGAATGCCATGGAACTGCTGGTCCGGGACGTGGACGCACTGGCGCAGCGCTTACGCGGCTCGCCCTTCACCCTGCTGGGCGGCCCTGGCGACCTCTTCCCCCGGCCCCGGGCGCCCCGCGCCATGCAGGTGGTCGGACCCTCCGGCGAACTCATCTACTTCACGCGCATCCTGCCGGGTGGCAGCCGCTACGGCCTGCACGGCGCCCGCTCCGAGGTCGACCGGGTCTTCATCGTCACGGTCGGCGGCCCGTCGTCGGACGAGATGCACGCGTTCTACGGCGGGACGCTCGGCCTGCGGGTCATGGACCGCATGCCCTTTATCAACACGATCCTCGCCGATGGCTGTGGGGTATCCCACGCCACGGTGTTTCCGACCTCCATCGCCCGGATTCCCGGCCGCAGCTTCCTGGTGGAGATGGATGAGTTCCCAGGCGCCGTGCTGCCCCGGCAACGGCGGGACGGGCATTTGCCGCCCGGGATGTCGCTGGTGAGCTTCCTGGTGCAGAACCTCGACGACGTGCCCGTGGCGATGCGGGCGGCGCCGCGCGCAATAACCGGAATTCCCTACGACGGGCGCCGCGTGGCCATTATCGAAGGCAACGCTGGCGAGTGGCTGGAACTGATCGAAGGAGATCGCGCGTAGGAGCGCCTTTAGGCGCGATCGATATTGAATCGCGCCTAAAGGCGCTCCTACAACAACCGAGCCAGGCCCAGCCGCGGAATCTCAATCGCCGGGCACCGGTCCATGATCACCGTGAGCCCCGCTGCACACCCCCGCTCCGCCGCTTCCGCGTTGAGTACCCCGAGCTGCATCCAGACCACGCGCGCGCCGCTGGCGATGGCCTCGTCGACCACCGGTCCGGCGGCCGTGGAGTTGCGGAAGACGTCTACCATGTCGACCGGGTGGCCGATGGACTGCAGATCCGGGTACGCCGTTTCGCCCAGCAGCGTCTGCCCGGCCAGCGCCGGGTTCACTGGAAAGCACCGGTAACCCTGGGCCTGCAGGAAACGCATCACGCCATAGGAGGCACGGTGGGGTTTGCTGGAGGCGCCGACTACGGCGATGGTCCTGACGCTGCGGAGCGTGTCGGCAATGAGCTGGTCTTCCGCGTTCACAGCCAGGCCCGGGTCAGCTTTTCCGATTCCGACCAGAGCCGCGCTGCCAGCTTGTCGTCTTCCATCACCTTCTCGGGCGTTGCCACCGCACAGTCGGCGAAGTAGCGGCCGCTGATGCCGGCCACAGCCGGGTGCGCGGCCACGTAGCAGGTCGTCGCGGCGCCCTGGGCCGTGGTCTTGATGCGGGACCTGAGCAACGGCCCGATCAGCGGCGCGAGCAGCTGCTGCCAGGTGGGGATGTAGCGAATGATGTTGGTGATGATGAGACCCGGGTGGACGGCGTTGGCAGTGGTCCCAGTGCCGGCCAGCCGCTTCGCCAGCTCCCGGGCCACGAGCGCGTTGGCCAGCTTAGACTGGCCGTAAAACACTCGGGGGTCATAGCCCTTCTCGCCGGTGAGGTTGTCGAAGGCGATGCCCCCGGGGGGTGCCCACTTGTGGGCGCTGCTGCTCACCAGGATCACCCGCCCGGCAGTGGCGGCCTGCACGGCGCCCAGCAGCCGCTGGACCAGCAGGAAATGGCTCAGGTGATTCACCACGTACTGCTTTTCGAGCCCGCGGACCAGCTCAAGCCTCGGGGGCGCCATGATCCCCGCGTTGCAGATCAGCATGTCCAGAGGCACCCCGAGCTGGGTGACGCGGGCCGCACACTCGGCCACGCCGTCAAAGTCTTCGAGTTCGCAGGCCAGGGGGGTTGCCCGGCCCGGGATCGCCTCGCAGGCGGCCCGGGCCTTGTCCAGGGTCCGTCCGGTCACGAGCACGTGGGCCCCGCGCAAAGCCAGCACCCGGGCCGTTTCCAGGCCGATGCCCGACGTGGCGCCGGTCACCAGGGCCGTCTGGCCCTTCAGGTCCAGGCCGGTGGTGACCGCTTCTGCGGTGGTGGCTTTGTCAAACGGGGTCATCGCGGCCGGCCTTGAGGGTGTGAGTCAGTATAATGCGCGCCACGTTTTCGGAAGCCACCCCACACTCCATGTCCCTCGTTCGCCTCGATGACGTTTCCCTTGCCTACGGTGAGCAGAAGCTGCTGGTCCAGGTCGGGTTTGAAATCGACCCGGGCGAGCGCGTGTGCCTGATCGGCCGGAATGGCACGGGCAAGACCTCCCTCTTCCGCCTGATCACGGGCATCGTCCAGCCGGATAGCGGGCTGATCCAGTACCGCAGTGGCCTCGTCATGAGCACGCTGGACCAGGCCCTGCCGGAGAACGAGGAAGCGACGGTGCGGGAAGTGGTGGCCGAGGGTCTCGCGGAGCTCAAGTCCCTGGTGACGGAGTACGAGCAACTCGCTCACCAGAACCTGGACAAGGCCGGCATGAAGCGCCTTGACGACCTCCAGCATCGCATCGACGAGCTGGACGGCTGGAGCATCGACCAGCGGGTCGAGCTCATGATGGCGGAAATGGCTTTACCACCCGACCAGCCCATCGGCGAACTCTCGGGCGGCTGGCGCCGGCGGGTGGGCCTGGCGAAAGCGCTGATCAGCAAGCCGGACCTGCTGCTCCTCGACGAGCCCACCAACCACCTGGACATCGTCACCATCCAGTGGCTTGAGAACCGCATCCGTTCCTGGCAGGGCGCCGTGCTCTTCATCACCCACGACCGGGCCTTCCTCGACAAGCTCGCCACCCGCATCTGCGAGCTGGATCGCGGGCGGCTGCTGAGCTTTCCCGGCAGCTACGACGCGTATCTGGAGCGCAAGGAAAAGCTGCTCGAAGACGAGGCCACCGCCAACAAGCTGTTCGACAAGAAGCTGGACGACGAGGAAATCTGGATCCGTCAGGGCGTCAAGGCCCGGCGGCACCGCAATCAGAACCGCGTGCGCCGGCTGGAAGGCCTGCGCCAGGAGCATGCGGACCGCCTGACGCCCCTGAACCGGGCCCGGATCTCCATCGAAGCGGCAGACCAGTCCGGTCGCAAGGTGATCGAAGCCAAGCATATCTCCCACGGGTTTCGCGGCGAAGAGCTCATCAAGGACTTCTCCTGCAAGATCATGCGGGGCGACCGCATCGGCCTGCTGGGCAACAACGGCGTCGGCAAGAGCACGCTCTTGCGTATCCTGCTCGGCGAGATCATTGCCCAGCACGGCACGCTCAAGACCGGCACCGCCCTTGAGATCGGCTACTTCGGCCAGTTGCGGGAAAGTCTGGATCCCGAGAAGAGCGTGGCCTACATCGTCGGCAACGGCAGCGACTACGTAAAGATCAACGGCCACGAACGGCACGTCATCGGCTATCTGCGGGGCTTCCTGTTCAGCGCCAAGCGGGCCATGACCCCGGTGAAGTCCCTGTCCGGCGGCGAACGCAACCGGGTGATCCTGGCGCGCCTGTTCACCAAGCCCACGAACTTCCTCATTCTCGACGAACCGACGAACGATCTCGACGTGGAAACCCGCGAGGTGCTTGAGGACCGCCTGGACGAATACAAAGGCACGCTGATCGTGGTGAGCCACGACCGGATGTTTCTCGACTCCGTCGTCACCAGCGTGTTTGCTTTCGAACCCCGGGGCCACATCGAGCGTTACGTGGGCGGCTACAACGACTGGCTCCGCCAGGGTCGCCCGCTCGCGGAAACCGACAATCCGCATGCTGTGAAGGGCGGGGAGCCGCCGGCCTCGGCCGCGGAGAAGCGCAAGGAAGCTTCCCGGCAGGTGCGTAAATTGAGCTACAAGGATCAGCGCGAGCAGGACTCCCTGGCCAGGAAGATTGAAGTGCTGGAAGCCGAGATCAAGGCCCTGGACCGCCAGACCGGCAACCGGGGCTTTTACGACAAGGCCTGGCACGAGACCGTGCCGGTGCTGGATGCCCTGCGGGCAAAGCAAGCAGAACACGAGCAGGTCACGGCCCGCTGGCTGGAACTGGAAGAACAAAAGGACCGGGCGTAACCCTCTTTAGGAGCGCCTTCAGGCGCGATGATTTTTGGTCTCGCGGCTAAAGCCGCTCCTACCGCTGAATCTATGCCCCACTGACCCGCGAAAATCACCCCAATACAAGGGAGCCTAACGCATGTATATCAATTTCTGGTACGCCGCCGACTGGAGCCACAACCTGACTGACGCGCCGAAGAAGGTGCGCATGCTCGGTCACGACATCGTCCTGTTCCGGGACTCCAAAGGCCAGGCCCATGCCTTGAGTGACACCTGTATCCACCGGGGCGCCTCCCTCGCGGCCGGCAAGGTCAAGGGCGACTGCGTGGCCTGCCCTTACCACGGCTGGCAGTACAACGGCGAAGGCCACGTGCGGAAGATCCCGTCTCTCGGACCCGGCAGCGAAAAGCAGGTGCCCCAGCGGGGCCGTATCGACGCGTATCCCGTGGAGGAACGTTACGGGCTCATTCATGTCTTTCTCGGCGACCTGCCGGCAGCAGAGCGGCCTCCCATCCTGGAAGTACCCGAGTACGGCAAGCCCGGCTGGCGGCACACCATCGTGGACTACGGGTGGGAAACGAACTACGAACGTAACATCGAGAACGGCCTGGATCCGGCCCACAACGAATTTGTGCACCCGACCCACGGCTACTCGGGCGAGAAGGACGACTACAAGGTCGGCGAGCCCACCATCGAGACGACGCCCTGGGGCTTCGGCTTCATGATGAATTTCCAGGCACCGCCCATCAAGAACCCGGTGATGCGCTGGGCCCGCAACTACGACGGCGACCTGGAGGCCGGTTCCGGCCACGTGGGCCCCAGCAACATGTGGACCAGGATCCACCTGACCCCGACCCGGTGGATCCACCAGTACATCTTCGAAACGCCTGTCGACGAGTTCCACACGAAGATTTTCCTGATCTGCATGCGCAACGTGCTGCTGCCGAAGTGGGTGGACAAGATCGTCAACAAGCGGAACTTTGCCATCGCGGAGCAGGATCGCGCGGTGATCGAAAAGCTCAAGCCGATGAAGAC
>CAMBYH010000031.1 GCA_945872065.1 Arsukibacterium tuosuense | reverse complement strand
AGCTGAAGGCCAGCAGCCGCTCCGCCTGGCAGGTCGTGCAGCGGACCCGCAGGAAGCCGTGCTCCAGCCGGCCGCACTTCAGGTACGCCTCGAACTCCCGCTCCACGTAGGTCGGCACGCTGCGGCCGCGGGTGGCCAGTTCCACCAGGAACTCCGGATAGTGACGTTCAACGAGTTGGTAAAGAAGAGTCGCTTCCGGGCGATGGCGTTCGTAACGCGTCGCGATGCCGATCGACAGGAGGGAGGGCTCCACGCACAAAGCGTGCGCAGCCTCTACACCTCACCGCCAGCCGACAATCCGGGTGATTGCGGCAGTTTCGCAGCGGGCGACAGAGCAATGGGTGGCCTTAAGCTGCAAGCGCCGGGGCTTCTGCCCGAGCCGCTAACCCGCCCAAATATGCCAGGACTGCTTGCAAGCCCCGGTTGGGTGCTTTCGGAAGCCTGGACTGCGCTTGTATGGCCTGCATACTTTTGGCTAAAATAGCCAAATGTCGAAGAAAATATCCGCCAGTGACGCGAAGAACAACTTCGGTGGGCTCCTCGAGGACGTCGCCAGCCTTGGGCGTGTAGAGATCCTGAAGCACGGCCGGCTCGTGGCCGTGGTGCTGTCCCCTCGCGCGCTCAACCTGGCTCTCGCCGGGGGCGTTGCCAGAGAGGAGCCCGGCCTATGGGGCGAGAAGCACATGATTCCGCCGGATCGCGCGCGCGCGGCACGGATGCTGAAGGCCCCGAACGATTTCGATGAAGAGTAAGCGCGACGCCGAGGCGCCCCTTACTCCCGAGGACGTACGGAAGATTCTCAGCATCTGTTCGCCGCGCGGCCTGCTCGTTGGCGGGCAGGCGCTCGCCTTCTGGGCCGATCATCTGCAGGTCAGGCGCCCTGCGAATCTAGTTTCCGGAGTCACGGCAGATGCCGACTTCATCGGCGATTCTGTTCTCGCCAGGGATCTGGGGAAGCGTCTTGGCTGGGAGACCTGGATACCCGCACTCGATGACTCGACTCCCCAGACCGGAAAGGTGAGCCACCGCCTCAAGAATGGCGGCGTGAAACAGGTGGATTTCCTCTCCGGAGTGGCTGGCCTCACGACCAAGGATCTTGCCCACCGTGCGGTGGAGATGGACGTCCCAGATGTCGGTCACTTGCGGGTGATTCATCCCATCGATGTATTGGATAGCCGCATCCAGAATCTCCACTTGCTGCCAGAGAAGCGGACCGATGCCGGAATCGCGCAGGCACGGCTCGCCGTGGATGTCGTACGTGCATTTATTCGGCAGGAGATAGCATCCCGTAGCGAGAGGTCAGGACTCAAGCAACTCGAGCGCGTCGCCGACATCGCCACAGATCTCGCCGCTGTGCGCGTCTTTTTGCTCTTTGGTATCGATCCGCTGGAAGCCATTCCGATCGAGGACTTTCGAACCAGCACAGCGCTGCATAAAGTTCGCTGGCCCCAGATCGTGACGGAAGTTGGCAAGAAGCGGACAACTCTCAGGAGATTGACCTCCAAGCCGCCAGGCCGCGGCTGAGTAATCGGCCCAACCGGGCCAAATCTGTGCCCCAGTTCGCGATCCCCCACTCCGGGTTACGGCAAGATGCCATGGTATCTTCAGACCGGAAGACCCTGATTGGAACGCAGCATGGCGGCTAACGTCACAGCCCTGGCGGGGACAGACGAACTGCTCCGCGCCCGGCAACTGGCGGACCAGGTCGGCACCGAGATCGGCCAGGTGATTCTCGGGAAGCAGACCGAGATCCAGCTGGCCTTCACCTGCCTGCTCGCCGGCGGGCACCTCCTGATCGAGGACGTTCCCGGCGTCGGCAAGACGCTGCTCGCCCGATCTCTGGCCGGTGTCCTTGGGCTATCCTTCCGGCGGATCCAGTTCACGAGCGATATGCTGCCGGCAGATATCCTCGGGATGTCCATTTTCGAACAGGCGACGGGGACTTTCCGTTTTCACCCCGGGCCGGTCTTTGCCCACGTGGTGCTCGCGGACGAGATCAACCGCGCGACGCCCAAGGCCCAGAGTGCCTTGCTCGAAGCGATGGAGGAGTATCAGGTTACTCTCGACGGACACACCCATACCCTCCCGGCGCCTTTCTTCGTCATCGCCACCCAGAACCCGCTGCACCAGACGGGAACCTTTCCACTGCCAGAGTCCCAGCTGGACCGCTTTCTGATGCGCCTTGGTCTCGGGTATCCGGGCGAGGCGCTCGAGCGGAAACTGCTGAAGGGCGAGGATCGCCGGCTCCTGCTGGGCGACCTGCGCACCGTGGTCGATGTCGCGGGACTCTCGGCCCTGCGGGCGGCTGCCCGCGAACTGTTTCTGTCAGACGCTCTGCTCGACTATGTCCAGGCGCTCGTCCGCTTCACTCGCCAGTCGGGCCAGTTTGATCTGGGCCTGTCTCCGCGCGGCGCCCAGGACCTGATCAGTGCCGCGCGCTGCTGGGCCCTGATTCACGGCCACCCCGGGGTACATCCCGAGGACGTCAAGGCTGTCTTTCCCTCGGTGGCCGGCCACAGATTGCGGCCCCGGCAGGGTGGCTCCGCTGCCCTCCGCGACCCGGCACGGCTGGTGCTGGAGTCCGTGCCGATCCCCTGACGAGGGCAAGCTGTGATCCCGCCACTTCGAAAAAGCCAGCGATGGCGACCCCTGCACCGCTTCATCCGGAAATGGGCCCGACGCCGGCAAGGCTCCGACGGTGACGTCGTTGAGCTGCATCCGGGCCGCGTCTACATTCTGCCGACGCGCAGCGGCGTGGTTTTCGGCCTCGTCTTCTTCACAATGTTGCTTGGCGCGCTCAACTACAGCAACAACATGGGCTTCGCCCTCGCCTTTCTGCTTACCGCCATCGCCGTGGTCAGCATCCATCACTGTCAGCGGAATCTGGCCGGGCTGCGCCTCTCGGTCAGCGGGTGTGAGCCGGTTTTTGCCGGCCAGCCTATGGAGTGCACGATCTACGTCACGAACCCTGGCCCGGTAGCCCGATGGCAGATTGCGGCAGGTCCGGCGGCCGAGCGTACCCCGGCAGTTGATCTGCCGGGTGGAGGTTCTGCAGGGCTGGCTCTGCGGCTGGCTACGGACCACCGCGGGCGGCTGCGTTGTCCGGAACTTCGGGTCAGTACGCGGCACCCGCTGGGACTGTTTGAGTGCTGGGCCCTGATCTATCCCCAGCGCGAGCTCATCGTTTACCCGGCACCAGCCATCAGTGTCACTGTGCCCCGCCCACCGGCGGATAACGATCTGGACAACGCGGGCGAGGCTATCCGGGGCACCGACGAGTTTGTCGGCCTGCGGCCGCCCGTACCCGGTGAATCCCTGGCCCGCATCGCCTGGAAAGCCTGGGCCCGCTCCGGCGTGCTGCTGGCGAAGGATTATCGGAGTGGCTCAGGAACTGCCTGGCTTGAGTGGAATGCCCTCCCCGCAACCGATCCAGAGGGACGCCTTTCCCAGCTCACGCAACTCGTCATCGAAGCTGAAGCCGAGGGCCAGCCCTTCGGCTTGCGCCTGCCGGGCATCGAGGTGCCGCCCGCAGCGGGCAGGGACCACTATCACCGGTGCCTCGCGGTGCTGGCGACGTACGACGTGACACTGGACCTTCATGCGCGCTGAGTCAGCCAGCGCCGCGGCGTCCGAGCCGCAGGAGTCGACGCACACCTGGGAAGCCGCAGCCACGCCCAGCCAGGGGCTGCGCGGGAGTGCCACCAGCCCTGGCCAGCTCGTCTGGCTGACGCTATTGATCGCCGTTGCCGTCGGTCCCCATGCAGGGTCGATTCACCCCTGGGTCATTGCCAGCCTTGTGGCTTCAGTGTGCTGGCGACTGGGTGCAGCCTGGCAGGGCTGGCAACTGCCCGGCGGCCTGCTCCGGGCTGGCCTGACTATCCTCAGCTCCGTCGGAGTCCTGCTTACCTACCGGAGGATCTCCGGGCTCGATGCGGGCTCTGCTCTGCTCATCGTCATGCTCGCATTGAAGCTGCTGGAAACGCACTCCACGCGGGACCGGAGCATCGTGATCCTGATCGCGTGTTTCGTGCTTTTTGCGAGCTTTCTCCGGGAGCAGTCTGTCGCGTCCGTACCCCAACTCGCTGCGGGCGTGGTGGTCGGCACACTTGCCCTGCTCCAGAGTGCGCGGCCTTCGGGGCTGCTTCCGCCGCTGCGCGCACTCCAGATGTCGGGGCGCCTGCTGCTGCACGGACTGCCCCTCGCACTCGCACTGTTTCTGCTGTTTCCCCGGCTCCCAGGGCCATTCTGGGCCCTTCCGGCGCCTGGCGGCTCGGGACAGACGGGCCTTTCAGACCAGATGAGCCCAGGGGACATCACCTCTCTCGCCCAGTCCGACGAGGTGGCGTTTCGGGTGCGATTCAACGGCCCGGAACCCGTGCCCGCAGAACTCTACTGGCGGGGACCCGTACTCGAGAGGTTCGACGGCCGGCGGTGGCGCACCCTCCCCGACTCGCTACGCAACCAGGTGCCTGCCCTGCGCAACTACGCGCCAGCGCCGTGGCCGGGCCAGCGGATCTTCAGCTATGAAATAACTCTGGAGCCGAACCAGCAGCGCTGGCTCCTGCCGCTCGAGACGCCCGTCAGCTGGAGCGCGCCGGACAGCCGCCTGGCCGGAACCCTCGAACTGCTGCGTAGCCGCCCACTGGATCGGCGCATCGCGTGGAGCGGTCAGTCTGTCGCCACGGGACGCTTTCGGGATTCTGCGCAGCCCTGGCCACTGAACAGGGATCTCACCGCCAACACCAATCCGAGAACGCGCGCCCTAGCGCTGGAGCTCCGCGCCGCTGCGGCTTCCGACGAGGACTACCTGCGACGCGTCCTGCAGATGTTCCGGGAGCAGGAGTTCTTCTACACACTGCAGCCGCCAGCCCTCGGCGAGCAGCCGGTAGACGACTTCCTCTTCGGCACCCGGGCGGGCTTCTGTGAACACTATGCCTCCGCCTTTGCAGTCCTCGCCCGGGCAGCGGGCCTGCCCGCCCGCGTCGTGGCTGGCTACCAGGGAGGCGAGCGCAATCCCGTTGCGGACTACTGGATCGTGCGTCAGTCCGATGCCCACGCCTGGACCGAGATCTGGCTGGCAGGGCAATGGGTGCGGTATGACCCCACGGCGGCTGTCGCGCCCGAACGGATCGAGAACGGCCTCGACGCCGCGCTGCCCGTCCTGGCCGGGGATGGCCTGCCACTTCTCGGCACCGGAGTGTGGCTGCAGACACTGGCGCTGAACTGGGATGCGGTCAACGCCACCTGGGATCGCTGGGTGCTGGCGTTTGGACCGGACCAGCAGTCGGCGCTGCTGGAAGGTCTTGGGCTAAAGTCGCCATCCCTGCGGGACATCGCACTTGTCTGTGCGGTGACAGTCAGTGCTGTACTGCTGTTCTTTACCTTGCTGGGCATGCGGCCGACGAACATCACCCGCGATCCAGTCGAAGAAGCCTGGCAGCGCCTGTGCCGCAAGCTGGGCAAGAGAGTCCGGCCTCGCGCTCCCACCGAAAGTGCTGCCGAATACGCCACGGCGATCGCCGCCCTTCGACCAGACCTGGGACCCCAGGTAGAGGACCTGGCCGCCACCTACCTGCGGCTCCGCTACGACGGCCCTGCCGCCCCCGCCGAAGCCAGGTCTTTTGCGCGCCTCGTCAGGGAACTGCACGTGCCGCTGGCACCCGCACGCGGGTGAGCAGCCAGAGCCCGGCAATGAACAGGACCAGGATGGAAAGAATGCCAACCCGCTGACTGCCAGACACGAGGGCTGCGGTACCGGCAAGCACCGGACCGAGAATGGACGAGAACTTCCCGAGCATGTTGTAGAAGCCGAAGTACTCGCCACTGCGCTCCGGCGGGATAAGTCGGGCATAGAGCGACCGGCTGAGTGACTGGACCCCGCCCTGGACGAGACCGATGGTGGCTGCGAGGGCATAGAACTCCACTGCAGTGGTGAGGAATACCGCCAGCAGCGTGGCCACGATGTAGACCACCAGCGCCAGATAAATCCCCTGGCGCGCCCCAAAGCGCTGACCCAGCGCGCCGAAGCCGATCGCCGCCGGGAAGCCGATGAAGTTGGTCAGCAGAATGGCTCCGGTCACATCGGTGGCCGACAGGCCCTGGGAAAGGCCATAATCCACCGCCATCTTGATGATGGTGTATACGCCATCGATGTACAGCCAGTAGGCCGCCAGAAAACACAGCAAATTCCGGTCTGCGGCCAATGCCCGCACAGTGACCCGGAGCTGACGAAGCCCGGCGCGAAAGGCATCGGCAGCGACAGGCATGCCCGCATCGCGTTCCTTCACCCACCACAGCAGCGGCAGCGAGAAAGCGGCCCACCAGATTCCGACCAGGATAAAGGTGAGCTGGATAGCCGCGGACTGGCTGGCCAGGCCGAAGCTGGCAGGACTGGCCAGCAGAACAACGCTGAGGGTAAACAGCAGGGCACCACCGAGATACCCGAGGCCATAGCCAACGGCAGAAACCTGGTCAAAGGCCTCGGGCTCAGCCACGTCGATGAGCATCGCGTCGTAGAGACTGTTGGCAGCAAAGAAGCCGACCGAGGCCAGTGCAAACAGCACCAGCGCCATCTGCCAGTTGCCCGCGCCCACTCCGGCAAGCAATCCAGTAGCCACAACGCCCAGAACGGTAAACAGCGCCAACCAGGGCTTCCGGCGCCGCGCCTGATCGGTCATGGCCCCCAGCAGGGGTGCAAGGAGCACCACGAGCAGACTGGCGAAGCCGTTGGCAACGCCGAGCCGGAACGTGGTGACCGTGCTCGGTGCTCCATCGTTCCAGAAGCCCGCCAGCATGACGGGCACAAAGGCCGTGAGAACCGCCAGTGCGAAGGCGGAATTGGCCCAGTCGTAGAGCGCCCAGGCCAACACGGGCCGGCTGCGCCATACAGATTGCACCATCAGGAATCAGCGCCGCCGGCGGAAGCGATGCACGAGCACCACTGCGTCCTCGGTGCCGCCCCGGGCCCGGTAGTAGCCGCGCCGGCGCCCGAGCAACTCAAACCCCGCGCGTTCGTAGAGCGCCAGAGCACGGAGGTTGGAGGGACGAACTTCCAGGTACATGCCTTCCACACCCGCCTGCCTGGCAAGCTCCATCAGGTGTTCAAGCAACAGTCTGCCGTTACCCATCCGGCGGGCCGACTCGGAGAGCACAAGATTGAGGAGGTGCGCTTCACCCGCCGCCACTGACATGATGCCGTAGCCGATCACCTTGCCGCTGTGTTCGAGGACGAGGCTGGTATAGCCGGCGAGCAGGCAGTCGCGGAAGATCCCGGGGCCCCAGGGAAACTCGTAGGCGCCCTGCTCTATCGTCGCAACCACGGTCACATCGGTCTGCCGCATCTCGCGGCGCGTGGGAGGAACCGACCTGAGTTCAGCGCTCATCAATCGCGGCTTGGGCAGGAGCCGTACTGCGCAAGGGTGGAACGGTGGCCATGGCCAGGCAGAGATCCTCCCAGGCCTTGCGCTTTTGGCCCGGACTGCGCAACAGGTAGGCAGGATGGTAGGTCACTACCAGCGGTATGCCGGCCGGCCCGTAGCGATGAACACGACCGCGGAGGTTGCTCAAGGGCGTGTCCTCCCGGAGCAGGTTCTGGGCTGCGATCCGCCCCACTGCCAGCACCAGACCCGGCTGGACTAGAGCAATCTGGCGCTGGAGATAACCCTCACACCTCGCTGATTCTTCTGGCTTTGGATCTCGATTTTCCGGCGGCCGGCACTTGAGAATATTGGCGATGTAGACCTGTTCCCGGTCAAGGCCTGCCGCGCGCAGCATTTCGTTCAGCAGCTGCCCGGCGCGCCCTACGAAAGGCTCACCCTGGCGGTCTTCGTCAGCACCGGGCGCCTCGCCAATCACCAGCCAGCGGGCCTGTCGGTCGCCCACCCCAAAGACCACCCGCGTGCGCGTCTGGTGGAGCACGCAGTTGGTACAGGCCAGCGCCTCCCGCTCGAGCGCACCCCACTCGTCTGCAGCTGTGGCAGGCGCCGGGGCCTGCGCTTGCGCTTGCGGGGTCATGAACTCGATGCGGGGCGTCCAGACATCGATAGCCATCGCCTCCAGCGCCACCTTTTGCCGGCCACTGAGCTGGGGCCCTGCACCGGCCATGGTCAGGCAGTGTCCCGGGACGGCCGTGAGCGCCCGGTAGGCCGCTGGCGGCGGCGCCAGAGCGTGGTAACGATGCCGGACAGCGCATAGAGGAGCGCGATAATGAAGCACACACTGGAAGGGTCGAGTGCAATCAGGACAAAGATCAGGGGGATCACAAAGACATAGGCGAAGGAGATCCGGCCCCGCGGTGCGAGTTCCTTGAAGCTGTAGTAGGGAAATCGCGAGACCATCAGCACCCCGGCGATCACGGTAAGGGCCGTAGTCACGGCCAGCGCCGGCAGGCCGCTCAACTCGAGGTCTGTAGCGAGCCAGACCATGCTGGCCACCAGGCCAGCAGCAGATGGACTGGGAAGCCCCTCAAAGAAGCGCCGATCTGCCGTCCTGGCAGCGACATTGAAGCGCGCGAGCCGGAGAGCAGCCGCCACGACATACAGGAAGGCGGCAAGCCACCCGAGCTTGCCCCAGGCCCAGCCGTATTCCACGAGGGCCTTCAGGCCCCAGAGATAGACGATGAGGGCTGGCGCCATACCAAAAGCAACCATGTCGGCGAGGCTGTCGTAGTTCTTGCCGAACTCCGACTCGGTGTGGGTTATCCGGGCGAGGCGCCCATCCATGCCATCCAGCAAGGCAGCGATGAAAACCGCGATGCACGCGGGGGTGTAATGACCGTCGATGGAGGCGACTATTCCGTAGAACCCGGCAAATACCGTCCCGGTAGTGAGCAGGTTCGGCAGCAGGTATATCGCCCTTCTGCGCGGGGCTGGCAGGCTGTTGCTGGGCTCGCCCATTATTCTTTCCACGCTGTCGGGAAGTTAAAAGCCGTCGGCCGACATAGTGCCACGGTGAAACACCCAGATACAGCGGCGCGGCGCGGGGACAGGACCAGTCCTGCGGGCTAGAATGGCGGCCGCGCTCCCCCCTGCCCTGTCAGAGACCCCTTCGCCATGCGGCTGACCCAGCTACCCCTCACAACCCTGAAAGAAACGCCGGCAGATGCCGAAATCATCAGTCACCAGTTGATGCTCAGGGCAGGGCTGGTGAGGCGCCTCTCATCAGGCCTCTTCACCTGGATGCCGCTGGGACTGCGTGTCCTGAGGCGGGTCGAGCGGATCGTACGGGAGGAGATGAACCGCGCAGGCGCCCTGGAGATCCTCATGCCGGCGGTGCAGCCTGCTGAACTCTGGCAGGAAACCGGACGCTGGGACATCTATGGCGACCTGCTGCTGCGCATTCGTGACCGGCATGAGCGGGACTACTGCTTCGCGCCTACCGCGGAGGAGGTAGTAACGGAGATCGCACGACGGGAACTGCGCAGCTACCGCCAGTTGCCCGTGAACTATTACCAGATCAACACCAAATTTCGCGACGAGATCCGACCGCGCTTCGGCGTGATGCGCGCCCGCGAGTTTGTCATGAAGGACGCGTACTCCTTTCATCTGGACCAGGGCTCGCTGGAAGCAACCTACGACAGCATGGCTGATGCCTACGCGCGAATCTTTACGCGTCTTGGTCTCCGCTTTCGCAAAGTGGATGCGGACGGTGGTGAGATAGGGGGCTCGCGGTCCCAGGAATTTCACGTGCTCGCGGACTCGGGTGAGGACCGTATTGCCTGGTGCGAAGGTGACAGCTACGCGGCCAACGTCGAAATGGCACCGGCTGCTCCTCCGGACATGCCGAGGGCTCCTGCCACACAGTCCCTGAACCGCATCCCGACACCGGGGGTCCGCTCCATTGATGAGGTGGCGGCCTTCCTGAAGGTCCAGGCCACACGGTGCCTTAAAACCCTCGTCGTGGAAGGCGCCGATGGAGGTCTCATCGCCCTGCTGTTGCGGGGGGATCACGAACTGAACCCGATCAAGGCTGAGCGGGCGCCGGGGGTGGCGCGGCCGCTGAAGATGGCCACGCCAGAGCGGATCCTGGCCGTCACCGGCGCACCCGTTGGCTCCCTCGGACCGGTAGGCCTGAAGCTGCCCCAGATTGCCGATCACAGCGCGCTTCACCTGGCAGATTTCGTGTGCGGAGCAAACGCCGCTGATGTCCACTTTACGGGCGTCAACTGGGACCAGGATCTGCCGTCGCCCGCATCCTTTGACCTGCGCAATGTAGAGAACGGCGACCCGAGCCCCGGTGGTGGTGGTGCGCTGACTATCGCGCGGGGGATCGAGGTCGGACACATTTTTCAGCTGGGGGACAAATACAGCCGGAGCATGCATGCCGTCGTCCTGGATCAGGATGGCAAGGAACGCGTGATGACCATGGGCTGCTACGGCATCGGCGTTTCCCGGATCGTCGGCGCGGCCATCGAGCAGAACCACGACGGCAACGGCATCGTCTGGCCAGAACCCCTGAGCCCCTTCGACGTCATTCTCATCGAGATCAACCCCAAAAAGTCCGAGGCCGCGACGACAGCAGCCAATGCCCTGTACAGCGAACTCCAGAATGCCGGTTATGAGGTGCTGTTTGATGACCGGGACGCGCGCCCTGGCGTAAAGTTTGCCGATGCGGACCTGGTCGGCATTCCCCACCGGATCGTCGTTGGTGAGCGCGGCGTGAAGGAAGGCAAAGCCGAGTACCGGCACCGGCAGAGCGGCACTGAGGAACAGGTGGGACTGACCGATGTACTGGATTTTCTGCGCGCACGCCGCGAAGTACCGCGCCAGGGCTAGGGGTGGATGCCAGCTGGCAGCCCGGGTTCTCGGGCTGACGCTGACCCTGGCAGTTGGCCTTGCTCCGCCCGTGTCCGTGGCGGCAAGCGAAGACCACGACCCTGTTCTGCGCCAGAAGCTGCAGGCGGCCCTGCAGGAGCCCCTGGCCTTCAAGGACCGGTTTGACGCGGAAGTCTGGCTCACCGACATGGCGGGCCGGCTGGCCCGGAAAGTACCGGATCCGGCCGAGCGGCTGGAGATCCTCACGACAGTCCATCGGGAGGCCACCCGCGTCGGCCTGCCTCCGGAGATGATCCTCGCCGTCATAGACGTGGAAAGCGGCTTCCAGCGCTACGCCGTGTCCCGGAGCAACGCCCAGGGCCTGATGCAGATCATGCGCTTCTGGCTCGCCGAACTGGACCAGCCCGGCTACGCCCTGCTCAACATCCAGGCCAACGTGCGCATGGGCTGCACGATCCTGCGGCACTACTACGATCTGGAGGATGGCAACTGGTCTCGAGCCCTCGCGCGTTACAACGGCAGCCTTGGGCGCAGCGCGTATCCGGACCTGGTCTTCGAGCGGCTCCGCACCCGCTGGTTCCAGCAGTAGGAGCGCCTTTAGGCGCGATCCCTCTGGGCAAAATCAGCCCGTCCGGAAATCCCCGATATCCGGGTACTCAGCCGGGTCCTCCACCTGCTCGGTCACGTCCGTCACCCTCGCCAGCGGCGGCCCCTTGCGTAACCATTCAAGCAGTGCGGCAAGCGGCTCGGTGTCGCCCAGGGCCAGAACCTCCACCCGCCCATCCGGCAGGTTCCGGGCGAAACCTCGCAACTTGAACTGCTCGGCGACCCGGACGGTACTCGCCCGGTAGAACACGCCCTGGACCTTGCCGCTCACGAAGAAGCGACGTGCGGCAACCACGCCTGGCACGGGGTATCAGGGCCGGGGGGCGTCGGGCGCCGCCGCTGCCCCTGCCTCGCGCAGGGAGCGGCAGCGGAGCAGCGCGTCGATTGCGGCATCCTTGGAGTCGACCGCCAGCCGGCGCGCTTCCCAGTACATCCGCTGATTCAGTTGTACCTCAGCCTGAGCAAGCCGGGCCTCGGCAGCCCGCAGCCCGGCATCTGCGTAGGTGGCAGCCCCCGCCTCCCGGGCCGCCGCAATCGCCTGGCGCGCATCGCTCATCTCCTGAACGGGGGGACCGGCAGCGCAGGCGACGACGACCAGCATCACGGCACAAAGGCACAGTCGAAACATCGATTTACGGAACTGCATACCAGTACACGCTAGCCACCCGGCTGCCGACGGTCAAGCAGCGCAAGCAACAGACTGTAAAATGCCGGTCCCACTCCCGCGGCGAGACCTCATGTCCGACATCCTGGTTCTGTATTACTCCCGCCACGGCTCCGTGGCGAATCTCGCCGCCCAGGTGAGCCGGGGAATCAACGGGGTCAGGGGCATGGCGGCCCGCCTGCGCACGGTGCCCCCGGTCACAGCGCAAAACGGGCCGCGGCTGCCCGAAATTCCGGTGGAAGGCCCACCCTACGCAACGAGCCTGGACCTCTCGGCCTGCGCGGGCCTGGTCCTGGGCAGCCCGACGCGTTTTGGCAACATGGCAGCGCCCCTCAAGCACTTCCTGGACGGCACCGGAAGCGAATGGCTGTCCGGAACCTTGCGGGGCAAGCCGGCGGGAGTGTTCACGTCCACGAGTTCGCTCCACGGCGGCCAGGAAAGCACCCTGCTATCGATGGCACTTCCACTCCTGCACCACGGGATGGTGCTGGTGGGCATCCCCTACGCCGAAGCGGCGCTGGCCACGACCCGCACGGGTGGCTCGCCCTACGGCGCTACGCATTTCGCCCCCACCCCTGCAGACAACGGCCTGAGCGCTGACGAAGAGCGCATTGCGCAGCATCTGGGGCGCCGGGTCGCCGAGGCGGCACTGCGGCTTCAGGGCTGGGAACAATGATGGCAACCCGCGCTGTGCTGGCCGGCCTGCTGTTGCTCAGCGGGTGGCTGGTCGCGGCACCCCCGGCGGGGCCGGACACCGAACCCGGTGTTCGCCTGCTGATCGGACTCCTCTGCGCCACCCCGCTGCTGATCCTGGTAGTGGCTGGCTTGCGGTCAGTGCGCCAATGGGGGGCCTGGGTCGCAATTGTCCTCATCCCCTACTTCGCGCTCAGTGTGGGTTCATTTCTCGTTGCACCGGGTCGGCCACTGGCGGGCGCGGCCTTCGCCACGCTCATCGCCGTGGTGTTTTTCTTGGCGATCGCCGCCTCTCGCGAGCAACGCCAGCCCCCGAATTCACGGGCCAGCTGATCAGGCGTCCAGGACGCTCCGAACGAACGGGATGGTGAGACGCTTCTGGGCGACGAGTGCGGCCCGGTCCAGCGTGTCGAGGACACTGAACAGGCTCGCGGGTCCGCGAGGCGTGCGCTTCAGAAGGTAGCGTCCGGTGTCCTCCGGCAGATCAAAGCCCCGGAAACGGGCGCGAATCTGCAGTGCCTGCAGGCGGCTGGCATCGTCCAGTGGCTGCAGGCGATAGACCCCGCCGGACTTGAGCCGTGACGCCAGGTCGGGGAGGCCGAAACCGACGTCCCCGGGGGGCGCGGCTGCCGTTACCACCAGCCGCCCACCCGACTGCCGCAACTGTTCAAAAAGTCCGAGCAGTGCCTGCTCGAAACCGGCATCGCCGGCAATGGCATCGACATCGTCCAGCCCCACCACAGCGAAATCTCCCAGCCCATCGAGAGCAGCGGCCGGTAGCCCCAGATCCCGGCCCAGCGGCAGATAGGCGGCCCGCCGACCTTGCTCGTCGGCTTGCGCAATGCACGCCTGCAGAAGGTGGGAGCGGCCCGACTCTGGTGGACCCCAGACCCAGAGCATGGCCTGGTGCACACCCGCGCTGGCGCCCTTCAACTCGTGAATGACCAGCTCATTGCCGGCAGGTAGAAAATTGCTGAAGACTGCATGGTCTGCGAGGCGGACTTCAAGTGGCAGCTGCTCCATCAGCTCGCGCGCCGTGCACGCGCCATCTTGCCCGACCAGCTAACGACGTAGTCGAGCCCGCTGACGATGGAGGTAACCAGCACAAGAGCGCCGGAGACGGTCAGGATGTCGGTGCCTGCCAGTCCGAAAGCCCGGGACCCAATCACAGCGCAAATGAAAAAGAGCTGTGCGCCGGTATTCAACTTGCTCACCCTGCTCGGCTCAGGCTCCACAGGAGCCACGACAGCCTGGTAAAACAGGCCGCCGCTCACAATTACAAAGTCACGAACAATCACGACCAGTGCGAGCCACACAGGCACCAGCGCCATGAAGGTGAGCGTGACGAACGTCGAAACCAGCAGCAGTTTGTCCGCCAGCGGATCCAGAATGCCGCCAAGCCGGCTGCGCCAGTTGAAGCGCTTGGCGAGAAAGCCATCCAGCCCGTCCGAGAGCCCCGCGACGGCGACCAGGACGAGCGCCAGCACGAAACGATTGTTGATCAGGGCGATAACGATTGGCCAGACGAGCACCATGCGGAGGAGACAGATGAGATTCGGTATCTGGGCAGCGCGGAATACCGGCGGCCGGGCTCCGCGATCTGGCGCCGCTGTCACGGGGCTTCCAGGCTACTGGTCGCCAGACGATAGACCAGCTCACCGGTACCGGAATCAGCAACCGGCGTAAGAACCTGCTGCAGTTCGAACGCATCGTTCAGCTGCCTGACGTCGCCGCGTACCGTCAGTTCGAAGAGCAGTGCACCACCGTTCACGCGCTGGAGATCAGCGCTCTGGATCAGGTCCACGCTGCGCAGGTAGCTTTGCAGCCTGCCGTAAGCGTCGAACGTGTCGACCCCGTCGATCCGGACGCGAAGTACCCGTCCGGTGCCCACGGTGCTCGCGTAGCGCCCCGCGAGGCGATCCGCCAGGCCTTCTGCCCCTGCCGCGCCATCTCCCTGCCACTCCGCCCGTTCGGTACCCTGAACCAGGGTCCAGCGCAGCACCGCAGGACCCGCGCTGACCCCGCGCCGACCAATCAGCAGCAGGCTGGCGCCTGCCGCCCGGGCTGTCGCTTCCGGGTCAAGCATGGGGTCCTCGGCGGCCGGGGCACCTGGCACCGGTGCGGGGGCCAGTACCACGGGTACACCGCGACGGTTGGCCGCGTCCAGCAGCAACTGCCGGGTTGTACTGACGGGCAGGGCAAGGGGCACAGCGGTCCCACCTGGACCCTGCTGCGCGCCCGGCGCCGGGGTTGAGTCGTCCGGCAGGATCACCAGGGTACGGGGCCGGTCGTCAGCCCAGACAGGCAGATTGGCGGCGTCCAGGCGCCGGCGCAGGGCAACCGGATCAAAACTTACCCGCACCTGGCCACCCGCTCCCGGCTGGTACTGGCGGACGAGCGGGCCAGCAGGGCCAAGAGCCCGGCGCCGGGCCGGATCGATGGTCACGGCGCGCTGGCCGGTGACCTTGACCAGCACCACGTCGAGCGCCCTGCTGAATGCGTCCTCCAGCCCCGGGCCGCTGAGTGCCGTCGTGGGGACCTGCGCCACGTAGAGATCGGGTACGGACGCAGCAATGCCTGGGGGGCAGGCCAGTGGCATGGTCACCAGGGCGATCAGGAGCAACTTGGACTGCACGTGGGACATTTCCTTATTATAGCCACCCCTGTTCACACCGGCCGCGAGATCCACCCCTGCCACGGGCGGCCCACGAAAGTCATGACCGAGAAAAAACCACTGACCTATAAGGATGCCGGCGTCGATATCGATGCGGGCGATACTCTGGTAGAGCACATCAAGCCCCTCGCCCGGGCAACGCACCGACCCGGAGTTCTGGGTGGCATTGGCGGTTTCGGGGGCCTCTTCGAGATCGACCTGGCCCGGTGGCCGCGCCCCGTGCTGGTATCGGGCACTGATGGTGTGGGCACCAAGCTGAAACTGGCCATTGACCTCAACCGCTACGACACCATTGGCATCGATCTCGTGGCGATGTGCGCGAACGACGTCATCGTCCAGGGTGCGGAACCGCTGTTTTTTCTGGACTACTACGCTTCCGGCAAGCTGTCGGTAGACACGGCAACCGCGGTCATCCGTGGCATTGCCAGGGGCTGCCAGCAGGCAGGTGCGGCGCTGCTCGGAGGCGAAACGGCGGAGCTTCCCGGGATGTATAGCGGCAAGGACTTCGACCTCGCAGGCTTTTGCGTCGGTATCGTCAACCGGGACCAGATCATTGATGGGACCGGGATTCACCCCGGCGATATCGTGCTTGGCCTGGGCTCGTCGGGACCCCACTCCAACGGCTACTCCCTGATCCGGCGTGTGCTGGAGGTGAGCCGCAAGCCGCTGGACTCCGACTGGGAGGGCAGCACCCTCGGCGCCGCGCTCCTCGCCCCGACTCGCATCTACGTGCGGTCCCTGCTGGCGCTGATGAGCGGGTGCCGGGTCCGGGGTCTGGCCCACATCACCGGGGGTGGACTGGCAGACAATCTGGTGCGCGTGCTGCCCCCAAACGTGGACGCCGTGCTCTACAAGAGCGCCTGGCAACGCCCTGCCCTCTTCGACTGGCTGCAGACGGAAGGCAATATTCCAGAAGAAGACCTGCTGCGCACTTTCAACTGTGGCATTGGCATGACTGTTGTCCTCCGGCGTGAAGACGCCGAGCCGGCCCGGGAACTCCTGGAGCAGACGGGCGAGACAGTGATCATGCTGGGTGAAGTAACGGCCGGCACCGGCCAGGTGGACCTGCGGGAGTGAGTGGCGCGCTGCGTACCGTCGTCCTCGTCTCGGGCGATGGGAGCAACCTGCAGGCCATTCTCGCTCACTCCGTCACTGGCGGGCTCGGCATCCGCGTGGTCGGCGTGATCAGCGACCGGCCCGGGGTGCGGGCCCTCGACCGCGCCAGTCAGGCCGCTGTGCCGGCGCTGACCGTGGACTACGCCGCTGCCGGCAGCCGGCCAGCGTTTACCGCGCGCCTGGCCGCTGAACTGTCCCAGCTCAACCCGGATCTGGTCGTCCTCGCCGGATTCATGCGCATCCTGGACACCGCGCTGGTTGAGCAGTACCGGGGCCGCATGCTCAACGTCCACCCCTCACTCCTGCCAAAGTTTCCGGGGCTGCACACCTACCGCCGGGCGCTGGAAGCCGGCGAGCGGGAGCACGGTGCCACCGTGCACTTCGTGATCCCTGACCTGGATGCGGGGCCGGGCATCCTGCAGTACAGGGTGGCGATTCGCGCCGGGGACACGGAGGTGTCACTGCGGGATCGGGTTCGCACGGGCGAGCATGTGATTTACCCGCGGGCGATCGCCTGGGTGGCCGCAGGCAGAGCGTCGCTGAAGGACGGCCGGGTCTGGCTTGACGGTGCGCCCCTGGCACAGCCGGTAGTAGTCGACGAGAGCACAGCCTAGGCCCGCGGCAGCGTCACACCACGCTGGCCCTGGTACTTCCCACCCCGGTCCTTATAGGACGTCTCGCAGACCTCATCCGACTCGAAAAACAGCATCTGCGCCACGCCCTCATTGGCGTAGATCCGCGCCGGCAGGGTCGTGGTGTTGGAAAACTCCAGGGTCACGTGCCCTTCCCACTCCGGTTCCAGCGGGGTGACGTTAACGATGATCCCGCAGCGCGCGTAGGTGGACTTGCCAAGGCATACGGTGAGCACGTTGCGCGGGATACGGAAGTACTCCACCGTCGACGCGAGCGCGAAGGAGTTGGGGGGAATGATGCACACGTCAGTGTCGATGTCGACAAAGCTGGCAGGGTCGAATGCCTTGGGGTCGACGATCGTGGAATTGATGTTGGTGAACACCTTGAACTGCCGCGTGCAGCGCACGTCATAGCCATAGCTCGAGGTGCCGAAAGAGATCACGCGCCCGCCATTCACGGTGCGCACCTGGCCGGGCTCGAAGGGCTCGATCATGCCGTGCTCCTCAGCCATGCGGCGGATCCAGTGATCCGGTCGGATGCTCATTGCCTATGCTCCAGTCTGTCGTGGTTCCAGGCTGCCCGCCCGGCCAGCGCTCCTTGCGACGGCCATCACACTCCCGGCGCCGGGGGACCTCCTCTGAAGACCCTGCCTGGCGCAGATGCGGCCCAACTTCATGCGGTTGCCATAATTCGTGATGGGATTAGCAGTATGGTGTCGGTACACCGGACACATTGTAGCGGGTGACAGCACCGGGCGCTGTCACTCCATGTGGCATACTTTTAAGGGTTAGAACCAACCGGGTGGGGCTGGTGGTTCTGCAGACCAGCGGGGCGATTGCCGGAGCCTATGAAGTTTTTCAGCACAATGAAGGCAGAGCGCTGCCTGACCCAACTGTTGTCCGAACGGGATGCCCATAGTTCCGAGGCACGGAAGGCGCTGGACAGCCTGCAAGGCATCGGCCGCACCGCCATTCCCCGGGTGATCGACGCCTTCGCGACTGCCGACAAGGAGCACAGCGGTGCCCTCGTCACGCTGCTCGCCTCGCTGCTGGATGACACCAGCTTTCCGCTGTATGCAGACGGTCTCGGCCACTCCAACAAGCTGTGCGTCGCGGGCGTCACCAAGGCGCTGGGAATCTCCGGCAGTTACGACCCGAACAAGCTCATGGATCTCCTGGGCAAGGACATCGTCTCCAAGCCTGCGCTCATAGAGATTCTTGGACTTCTACGTAAACGACTGAATGTAAGAGAATTACTGAAGCAGGCTTACGAGCTGGAGCCCCGGGAGAAGTCGGCTGTCTTCAAGATTATCGGGGACATCGCCGGGCCCGATCTGGTGCCAGACCTGATTGCCCGCGTTGAAGGCAAGGACCCGTCCGTACGACTGAACATCATTAAAGTCCTGAGTCGCTTCAATCAGCCGGAGGTCGCCCGGGCCCTGGAGCGCCAGCTTAAGGACCGGAACAAGCTGGTGCGCAAGGCGGCGCTTGAGGCACTGGCTGCCATGCCCGGGGAGCGGGACATCGGCCTCATCTGTTCGCTGCTGTCCGATCCGGAGCTGGAGGTCCAGGCCCGCGCCGTGGATCTCGTGGTCAAGATCAGGCACCCGGACACGATGAAGCATCTCGTTAACGTGCTGAAGGATGAATCAGAGTTCGCCCGCCGTTCCGCGGTGGAAGTACTGAACGAGATCGCCGAGCCCGGCACGATCAAGTACCTGCTCACAGCGCTCGAGGACGGTGACTGGTGGGTCAGGTCCCGGGCCTCGGATGCACTGGCCAAGATCGGCGGCCCAAAGGTCATGGATGCGGTCCTGCAACTGGTCGGGGACAAGAACGACAACATCCGCCGCTCGGCGATTGAGATCCTCAACCAGACCAAGGACGAGCGGGCCGTGAATCACCTGATCACGGCGACGCGGGACAACGACTGGTGGGTCCGCGAGCGGGCTGCAGACGCGCTGGCAGAGATCCGCAGCGAAAAGGCCGCCCCTGCCCTCCTCGAGATGCTCAGCGGCGATCCCCGCTCCGTACCTGCGGCCCTGCGCGCCCTGGGACGCCTCGGTAGCTCGGCCGTCCTGCCCCAGCTGCTCCCCCTGCTGGATCGCCCCGAAAAGGACATCCGCATTGAAGCGGTCAATGCCATCGGCCTCCTCGCCACGAGTGACTCTGCCGACACGTTAAAGAACCGCCTGAGAGGCATGGCCACCGGCTCTGATGAGACGATTGCCAAGGTCGCTGCCCAGGCGATGTCAAAAATCGAGAGCATCTCGGCAGCCAGCACCATAGCCCTGGAAGCCCGGACCGACACGCCGGGCGAAGCTGCCAAGACCCTGCTGGTGGACAATGCCCGGGTCGACGAGATGGTCAAGGGCCTGGACCGAGCCATAAAGCTCGATGTGAGCACGCTCAAGACGGGCGACCTCATCGAGGGTCGATACCGCTACATCGAGAAGATCGGCAAGGGCGCCTTCGGGACTGTCGTTCTCGTAGAGGATGAAGTCGTTGGCGAGCGGCTGATTCTCAAGTTCCTGAACCCCAATGTCAGCTCGGACGAAGAGATGATGAAGCGGTTCGTGCACGAACTGCGCTATTCCCGGAAAATTACCCATCGCAACGTCATCCGGATCTTCGATTTCGTCAGCCTCGGCGGGAACTACGCCATTTCGATGGAATACTTCCCTTCCCATACGCTGGGAGCAGAAATGACGAAGAACAAGCCCCTGTCATTTGCCAAGACCAACAGCTGGGCGCGGGACATGGCCAATGGCATGGCAGTTGCCCACCAGGTGGGGATCATCCACCGGGACCTGAAGCCGGCGAACATCCTGATCAACGAAGAGGACCTGCTGAAAATCGTGGACTTCGGGGTGGCGGCGGCGGCCAGCTCCGGCGACACCCAGCTGACGAAGACGGGCTATGTCATCGGGTCACCCAAGTACATGGCGCCGGAGCAGATTCTGGGCAAGAAGGTGGATCACCGGGCGGATATCTACAGTATTGGTGTCATCGTCTACGAGATGCTGACGGGGACACCCCCCTACACGAAGGGCGACCATATGTCCGTCATGTACCAGCACGTCCAGGGCAAGGCCAAGCTCTGCGAGGAGCTGAATCCGGACATCCCCCCCGCACTGGCAGCCGTCGTGCGCAAGGCGATGGAAGTCGACAAGCTGAAACGCTTCAACTCGATGGATGAGCTGCGGGAGGCTCTCGAGCGGGCCGCCTGAGGCCCCGTTCCGGACAAACCATGGCCCGTATCGACGCATTCCTCAAGCTCGGCATCGCCCAGGGCTGCTCCGACATCCACCTGGCCGTGGGCGTACCGCCCATGCTGCGCATGCATGGCGATCTCATGCCCATCAAGTTCCGGGACCTCGGGGATACGGAACTCGAGAGCTACATCAGCGAAATCCTGACGCCCACGCAGAAGAAGCGCTTCGAAGGGGGGAGTGACCTGGACTTTTCCTACGTATCGGAGGACGGCGGCCGCTTCCGGGTCAATGTATTCCGCAAGGAAACCGGCGTTGGCGCCACGTTCCGGTTCATTCCCGGGAATATCCCGACCCTGGAAAGCCTCGATTTACCCGCGGTGGTGCGCACGCTCTGCAGCCATCACCAGGGGATGATTCTCGTAACGGGCTCGACGGGTACGGGCAAGTCGACGACTCTGGCGGCGATGATCGATCACCTCAACAACACTCAGAACTGCAACATCATCAGCCTCGAGGATCCCATTGAGTTCATTCACCGGAGCAAGCAGTCCCAGATCATCCAGCGGGAACTGGGCACTCACCTGCCGTCCTTTGCCGAAGGCATCAGGGCCGCACTCCGGGAAGACCCGGACGTGATTCTCGTCGGCGAACTGCGCGATGCAGAAACCATCCAGATGGCCATGACTGCGGCCGAGACAGGGCACCTTGTGCTGGGGACCCTGCACACGACAGGCGCCGTGAAGACTATCGACCGGGTGATTGACGCGCTGCCCGGCGACATGCGCGAGCAGTCCAAGAGTTTCCTGGCGCAGAGTCTGAACGCAGTGATCACCCAGACCCTGGTGCGGACGCCTGACGGCCGCGGCCGCAAGGCAGTGGTCGAAATCATGCTGATGACCCGGGCCATTGCCAAACTGATCATGACGGACCAGACCCACCAGATCGCCGCCCAGCTGCAGACGGGCAAGGACCTGGGTATGCAGATGATGGACCAGGCTCTGATGGATGCGATTCAGAAGAAGCAGATCGATCCGGACGACGCGTTCCGCTTCGCCAGCGATAAGTCCCTGTTCCAGCGCTTCGTGACTGACACGTCCGTCCTGCCCAAGTTCGAGGTCGGTGGATCGTGAGCCAGATAGATGATTACCTGAAGCAGGTTGTCCAGCGTAGTGGCTCGGACCTGCACTTCATCGCCGGTGAACCGCCACGGGCGCGGATCTACGGTGAACTGCAGATACTCGCACCGGAGACGCTTACGGCCAGCAAGGTGGAGGCCGCCCTGGTAGAGATCATGTCCACCAAGTCCCGGGAAGACTTCCAGCGCCGGGACTCGACTGACTTCGCCTACTCACTGCAGGATCTGGCCCGTTTCCGCGTGAACGTTTTCCGGCACGTGGCCGGCATGGGCGGCGTCTTCCGGGCCATTCCCTCCAAGGCCAAGTCGCTGGAGGATCTCAAGATGCCGGCGGTGGTAGCGCAGCTGTGCAAGCAGCCCCAGGGCCTGATTCTGGTCACCGGAAAGACTGGCTCCGGCAAGTCCACGACCCTGGCGGCCATGATCGACGAGATCAATCGCAAAATCAGTGGCCACATTCTGACGATCGAGGACCCGATCGAATTCGTCCATACACGCAAGAAGTGCCTGATCAGCCAGCGCGAGATCGGAGTCCACTGTCCGAGCTTCGCGGCCGCCCTGCACTCCGCCCTGCGTGAGGACCCGGACGTGATTCTCGTCGGCGAAATGCGGGACCTCGAGACGGTGAGTATCGCGGTTACCGCAGCGGAGATGGGCATCCTGGTCATGGGTACGCTGCACACCAACGGGGCGGGCCAGACGGTGGACCGGATCATCAATTCATTCCCCACCGACAAGCAGTCCCACGTGCGCACCATGCTCTCGACCTCCCTGCGGGGGGTCATCTCCCAGCAGCTTGTGGCCCGCAAGGGCGAGTCTGGACTGGTCGCGGCCCTGGAAATCATGGTGAACACACCAGCCGTTTCCAACCTCATCCGGCAGGGCAAGCTGGAGCAGCTGGAAACGGCGATTCAGGGCGGAGCCCGCATTGGCATGCGGACCATGGACTCCGCACTCAAGGATCTGCTGGATCAGGGCCGGATCACCGGCAAGACCGCCTACGAGTCGGCGCTGGAGAAGCGCCGCTTCGAAGACGTGAAGGAACTCGTCTAAGCGCCTTATAATGTGGCGTGCCCTCTCCTTCCCGAAAACTCCTGGTAACCAGCGCCCTGCCCTACGCCAACGGGCCGATTCACATCGGACACCTGGTGGAGTACGTGCAGACCGATATCTGGGTCCGCTTCCAGCGACTGGCAGGCCATGACGTTACTTATCTCTGCGCCAGTGATGCCCACGGCACCCCGATCATGCTCAAGGCGAGGGATGCCGGGGTAGCGCCTGAGGCCTTAGTGGAACGCTTCCGGGCCGAGCATCAGGAGGCGTTTGCCGGGTTTCGGGTGGCGTTCGACAACTACTACACCACGCATTCGGAGGAAAACCGGGTTCTGGTCGAGCAGTTTTACGCGCGGCTTACAGCCCGGGGACTGATCGCCCAGAGGGTGATACAGCAGGCCTATGACGCTGAAGCCGGCATGTTTCTCCCGGACCGCTTTATTAGGGGAAACTGCCCCGTCTGCGATACCCCGGACCAGTACGGCGACAGCTGCGAGAGTTGTGGAGCCACGTATTCGCCGGCGGAACTCAAGAACGCCCGTTCCGTGGTTTCCGGTGCTGCTCCGGTCGAAAAGGCCTCAGTGCACTACTTTTTCCATCTCGCAGCCTTTGAGCAGAGCCTCAAGACCTGGCTGGCTGCCGGACACGTGCATGAGAGCGTCGCCCGCAAGTTACAGGAGTGGTTCACGGCAGGGCTCCGGGACTGGGACATCTCACGGGACGCTCCCTACTTCGGGTTCCGCATTCCTGGCACGGAAGACAAGTTCTTTTATGTGTGGCTCGACGCGCCAGTCGGCTACATGGCCAGTCACAGGAACTGGCTGCAGAAGACCGGCAGGCCCGACACCGACTTCGACGCTGCATGGGGGCCGGAGAGCACCACTGAACTTCATCACTTCATCGGCAAGGACATCCTGTATTTCCACACGTTGTTCTGGCCGGCCCTGCTTGAAGGCGCCGGCTTTCGCAAACCCACAGCGGTGCACGTACACGGCTTCCTGACGGTCAATGGGCAGAAGATGTCCAAGTCGAGGGGCACCTTCATCGCTGCAACCACTTACCTCAGGCACCTGGATCCCGAGTACCTGCGCTACTACTACGCCTTCAAGCTGGGCTCCGGGCTGGACGATATCGATCTCAGCCTGGACGACTTCGTGGCCCGGGTGAACGCCGATCTGGTGGGCAAGGTCGTCAACCTCGCCAGCCGCTGCGCGGGATTTATCAGCCAGCGCTTTGACGGAAAACTGGCAGACGGGCTTGATTCCCCGGCGCTCTACACGTCGTTTGTGGCCGCTGGTGAGAGCATTGCCAGGGCTTACGACCAGCGGGACTACGGCCGGGCAATGCGCGAAACCATGTCCCTCGCGGATGCTGCCAACAAGTACATCGATGAGCAGAAGCCCTGGGTCCTGGCCCGGGACGAGGCCACACTGCCCCGCGTCCAGGCTGTCTGCACCCAGGGCCTGAACCTGTTCCGGGTGCTGATGACCTATCTCGCGCCCGTACTCCCCCGCGTCGCGGCCCAGGCTGGGGCGTTTCTTCAGGTCGGGCCACTCAGTTGGGCTGGCCGGGCGACCCCCCTGCTGGGTTCACGCATCGCTGTTTACGAGCCTCTCCTCGTCCGGGTTGACCCGGGCGCCGTCTCCCGCATGGTAGAAGATTCAATGGAAACTCCCCCGCCCAACTCCGCACCTCCGGCTCCCGCTTCGGCAGCAGCAGCCAACCCGACGTCTGTCACTGCAGAAATCGAGCTCGCTGACTTCCAGAAGGTGGACCTGCGGATCGCGACAGTTCTCCAGGCAGAGGCCGTGGAAGGCGCTGACAAGCTGGTGCGGCTTACGCTGGATATCGGCACGGAGCAGCGGACAGTGCTGTCGGGAATCAAGTCCGCCTATGCGCCAGCCGACCTCGTCGGCAGGCAGGTCATTCTGGTCGCTAATCTCAAGCCGCGGAAAATGCGCTTTGGGATTTCCCAGGGCATGGTGCTTGCGGCAGGCGGCGATACCGGACTGTTCCTGGTCGGGCCCGATGCGCCCGCACCCGCAGGCACACGCGTGACCTGATGACAGAGCTGCTGCTCATTACCGTCGCGGCCGCCACGGTGAACAACGTGGTCCTGGTGCGCCTGCTGGGGCTCTGCCCGGTGCTGGGCCATGGGACACCGGTGGGGGCGGTTCGGGACGTGTCGCTTGCCACTACCGGCGTCCTGACCCTGACTGCCGGTTTGAGCTACCTGGTCGACCAGTGGGCGTTAGTGCCCTATGGGCTGCCCTACCTGCGCATCATCAGCTTCCTGGGGCTGACCCTCCTCGTCGTCCAGGGCACAAACCTGGCCCTGCGCCGCCGGCACTCACAGCTGCCCCTGATCACCACCAACTGCGCTGTGCTCGGCGTGGCCCTGCTGACTACCGGCGCCTCCGCAAGTTTCGCAGGGGCCCTGGCCCTCGGCCTGGGTGCCGGCCTGGGGTTCAGTCTGGTTCTGACACTCTTTACCACCCTGCGACCGCGCCTCGAGCAGGCGCCGGTACCGGAGCCGCTGCGGGGCCCTGCCATCAGCCTCATAACGGTCGGGATGCTGTCGCTGGCAATACTCGGATTCTCGGGTTTCGGGGCCTAGACAGCGAAGCCAGCTGCCCAACCCCCGGATCAATCCCCGTCTGGTTTCGGCAAGACCT
The DNA here is from genome assembly GCA_945872065.1 of Arsukibacterium tuosuense. Taxonomy (GTDB): domain Bacteria; phylum Pseudomonadota; class Gammaproteobacteria; order Steroidobacterales; genus SHZI01. The sequence continues at coordinate 410 of CAMBYH010000031.1, read as the reverse complement.
CAATCGGCTGCAGCTCTGGCGCTTCGCCCCGCAACAGCCGCGCCACATACTCCGGGGCTATCACGCTGCAGTAGAGGTGGCCCCGAACCTTGTTGGGCATGAGGTACCAGCGCCAGTCGTCCCAGTCGATACGCATGTAGCGACTGTGGATATGCAAGATGCCCGCCGGGTCACGGCTGAGCAGTTCGAAGGGCGCGAGATAGCTGCTGCCGGTCCACACCCGCTCTTCAGGATCAATCCGGAGAACTGCGACGCCCGCGCCGGCTCGGGCCCGCTCCTGGCCCAGGATGCTCCGCGTAACCTGCTCGCAGGTTCCCTGCCTGCCCGCAGCGGCCGGGCCATAGACCGACCGGAGGTGATCGACCGCCTTGACCTTGCAGGAGATCATCTTGGGCCGACCCGTGGCATCC
>CAMBYH010000030.1 GCA_945872065.1 Arsukibacterium tuosuense | reverse complement strand
GTTGTTGCAACCGCAACAACTAACAAAACTCAAACAACTAAGGTCCGGTACCTTTTTCCTCAGTGTCTCTCCTTGATCGGTCGCAGCGACTGCGGGTAGTGCTCTGTCCCCAGCTTCGTCTTCAGGGGCGGCAGCCGGAGCCGGGACTGGGGCACCTTCGTATCCGGGACCTGATCAAGCAGATGGCGGATCAGGTTGAGGCGCCCCCGGCGCTGGTCGTTGAACTCGACGATGGCCCAGGGCGCCTGGCTGGTGTGGGTTGCCGCCAGCATGCGATTGCGCGCTTTGCCGTACTCGGCATACTTCCTCCGGGCCTCCAGGTCGATAGGCGACAGTTTCCAGCGCTTCAGTGGATCAGCTGCCCGCTCGGCGAACCGTTTCTCCTGCTGCTTCTGGTCGACGGCGAGCCAGTACTTGAAAAGCAGGATGCCATCATCGACCAGCTGCTGCTCGAAGCGGGGGGCTTCTTTCAGGAACTGGCGGTACTCGGTATCGGTGCAGAAGCCCATGACCTTTTCGACCCCAGCCCGGTTGTACCAGCTGCGATCGAACAGCACGAGTTCCCCGGCTGCCGGCAGGTGCTGCACATAGCGTTGAAAGTACCACTGGCTCCGCTCGCGCTCGGTAGGTGTCGCCAGTGCAACGGTGCGGACGTGCCGGGGATTCAGCGTTCCGGCTATGGCGTTGATCACCCCGCCCTTGCCTGAAGTATCCCGCCCCTCGAAGATCACCACCATCCGCTTGCGGGTGTGCTGCAACCAGTGGGTCAGGTTGTTCAGCTCGAGCTGCAGGGGCGCAAGCAGCTCCGCGTAGTCCTTACTTTTCAGCTTGTCATTCATGAGTTGAAGGGTACCGGACCTTAGTTAGTTAAGTTTTGTTAGTTGTTGCAACTGCAACAACTAACAAAACTTAAATAACTAAGGTCCGGTACCTTTTTGGGGCACCGCACACACGGGGCAGGCGGGGTTCTTGCGGATGGCGACCATACGGGTGGCGCCACTCAGGCCGTCGTAAAGCCACAGTTGGTTGCGCAGGCCCGACTCGAGGCCGACGAGCAGCTTCAGCACCTCGGTCGCGAGCAGGGCCCCGATGGTGCCGGCGACGGAGGCAAGGATGCCCTGGCCAGCGCAGTTACCGAGGTTCTCATCTTCATCCGAGTAGAGGCACCGGTAGCAGGGACTCGTGACGTCGTCATTCAGGAACAGCGCCACCTGGCCTTCGAGGCGAATGGCAGCCCCGGTCACGAGGGGCTTGCGGACGGCCACGCAGGCGGCATTCAGCCGTAGGCGGGTTGGGAAGTTGTCGGTGCAGTCGAGGACGATGCTGCAGGCACTGGCCGCATCCTGCAGTTCATCCTCATCGAGCCGGCGATTCAGCACGCTGACCCGGAGCGCCGGGTTGGCAGCCCGCAGTCGCTCGGCAGTCGCGTGGGTCTTGTATTCCCCCACGTCGCTGTCCCGGAACAGGATCTGCCGGGGCAGGTTGGTGGTATCGACGGTGTCGAAGTCGTTGATCACGAGATGCCCGACGCCGGCATTGGCGAGATAGAGGCTCGCAACCGAGCCCAGCCCGCCGAGGCCGACCACCAGCACGCTGGCCTGCTCCAGCCGCTGCTGCCCGCTCGCGCCGATCTGGGGAAGCGCCAGATGGCGGCTGTACCGGATGGGATCCACGGGACTCATGGCTGCAGGGTCACGGCGGCGGGGCGCCGATCTGCCCCTCGGAAACCCGCGGCCGCCCGGCCAGATCGGCCGTGGTGGTCACGTTGCCGAAGCCCGCCTCCTTCAAGAGTGCGCGCACTTCCTCGCCCTGGCGGAACCCGTGCTCCAGCAGCAGCCAGCCGCCGGGGCGCAGATAGCGCGGGGCACCCGCCGTGAGCACCCGGTAGGCGTTCAGGCCATCCCGGCCGCCATCCAGCGCGATGCGGGGTTCGAAGGCGAGTTCCGGATCCGTGGCTGCCCACTCGTCCAACGCGATATAGGGCGGGTTCGAGACCAGCAGGTGGCAGCGCCACTTCAGGGAGTCAGGCTTGGGCAGGTGCTGGAACCAGTCACCCTGCTTGAAGCTCACGTTGGACAGTCCGAGGGCCTTGCCATTGCGGCGGGCCACAGCGAGCGCCGGTTTGCTCAGGTCTGTCGCCAGCACCTTGCACTGGGGCCGTTCCCGGGCGATGGCCAGCGCAATGGCTCCCGTGCCCGTGCCCAGGTCCACCACGGACCAGGGCACGTCGGCCGGAATTCGCGCCAGGGCCCGCTCCACCAGCAGTTCCGTTTCCGGCCGGGGGACCAGGGTGGCGCCGGTCACGGCGAGGGTGAAGGTCCAGAAATCCCGTTTGCCCACCAGCTGGGCCACCGGCCGGCGCTTCTCCCGCTCCGCGAGGAGCAGCCCGTAACTTTCCTCCGTCTCGGGCGCCACGGCGCTGAACAGCGCCCGGTAGAGGGACTCCCGGGTCTGCCCGAGGGCATGGCTGAGCAGCAGTTCCGCATCCAGGCGTGGTGAATCTCCGAGGCCGCCCAGGCGCCGGGTCCCCTCCCGTAACAGCTGATCTACAGTGCCCATGAGGCCTATGTTAGCCTGCCGCCCCCGCGCCACCCCAGAAAACAACAGACCAGGGCCTTCGCGATGTCAGCAAAAGACTCCCAGTTCGCCACCAAGGTGATCCACGCGGGGCAGACGACCGACGCCGCCACGGGCGCCGTCATGCCACCCATCGTCACCAGCACGACCTTTGAGTGGGAAGCACTGGGTCAGCCCCGGGAGCACGTCTACACCCGCTCTTCGAATCCCACCCGGGACGCGCTCGAGCGCTGTGTCGCCGAGCTGGAGTCCGGCGTGCGGGGCCTGGCCTATGCCTCCGGCCAGGCGGCCACCGCTGGCGTACTCGATCTGCTCGACGCGGGTAGCCACGTGATTGCGCCGCTGGATTTCTACGGCGGCACCCGCCGCCTTTTCGACCAGGTGCGCCGGCGGACGAGCGCGCTGGATTTTTCCTGGATAGACATGACCGACCCCGCGGCGGTGGCCGCCGCAGTCCGGCCCACGACCAAACTGATCTGGATCGAGACGCCCACCAACCCGCTGCTCAAGGTCACCGATATTGCCGCCATCGTGGCGATTGCCCGGCAGCACAAAGTGCTGACCTGTGCCGACAACACCTTCGCCACGCCCTGCTATCAGCGGCCCCTCGAACTGGGTGTCGACATCGTGATGCACTCGGCCACCAAGTACTTCGGCGGGCATTCCGACGTGCTGGGCGGTATCAATGTGGTGGCCGACGCGGAACTGGGCAAGCAGCTCCACATGATGCGCAGTGCCTCGGGTGGCGTGCTTGGTCCCTTCGATTCCTATCTGGTGCTCCGGGGCATCAAGACCCTCGCCCTGCGCATGGAGCGCCACTGTGCCAATGCGCTCGCCGTGGCCCGGTACCTGGAAAAACACCCCCGCGTCGCCCAGGTCTACTACCCGGGACTACCGGCCCACCCTCAGCACGCGCTGGCGAATCGCCAGATGGCGGGCGGCTTCGGCGGCATCGTGTGCTTCGAGATCAAGGGAGACGCCGGCGCCATCGGTGGCTTCATGAACCGCCTGCAGGTATTCACCGTCGCGGAGAGCCTCGGTGCTGTGGAAAGCCTGGTGGGCCAGCCTGCCACCATGAGCCACTCGAGCGTACCCGCCGACGAGCGCCGGAAAATGGGCATCGCCGACCACCTGGTGAGGTTGTCGGTGGGTATCGAGGGTATCCAGGACCTGCTCGCGGATCTCGACCAGGCTTTGCAGAGCCCGTAGGAGCGCCTTTAGGCGCGAGGGATCTTGGGATCGCGCCTAAAGGCGCTCCTACGGGTGTTCGATCCCGTTACTCCTTGGCCGACAGCCACCGGTGCCGAGCTCGGGAAAGCCCGCGGCCAGCACGGCGCTGCCGCAGCCGCCCAGCACGAGCCAGGCCGTGCCGAGAAATTCCGCACTGAGTTTCTTGAGCATGATGGTCCCCCTGTAGGAGCGGCTTTAGCCGCGATCAGCGTTTCAGTTCCGCCGGCACGAACTCGTCCTTTACTGCCTTCGCAAGCAGATCCGGCGGGAGCACGCCCTGGGCCAGCACAAAGTCGTGGAAGCGCTGGCGGTTGAATCTACTGCCCAAGGTTAGCTCAGTCCGGGCACGCAACTCCAGCAGGCGCTGGTAACCGTAGAAGTAGCTGGTGGCCTGACCGGGGTCGCGAAAGGTGTAGCGCTCCAGCTCCTGCTCGGCGAAGGCGTCGGTCAGCACGACCTCCTGAGTGAGAACCCGTCGGGCTTCGGCCAGAGAGATCGTACCGTCCTGCAGGCCGGGATCGAGAAACGCCCGCGCCGCCCGGAGCAGCCGGAACTGCAACGCGATCAATTGACCCTCCAGGGGCAGGTAGGGCTGCATCTCTGCTTCGGCATAGAGGGCCCAGCCCTCCACGTTGACGCTGTTAAAGGCGAAGAGGGCGCGGGCGAGGGACACGCCGTTCTCCACCATGCTGGCGTACTGCAGTTCGTGACCGGGACGGGCCTCGTGGGCCGTCAGCGTCCAGGCGACGGCGTCAAAGCTGAAGTCCTCGACGCGCGGGGCCGGTGCCGCGCCAGCCACGGGTGGCGGGATGAATGGCAGCACGAACTCGCCCTGCTCACCCTGGTTGTTGACGAACGGTGGCGGATGCATCGTGGGGGCCGGCTGCGCCGCGCTTTCCGCCGCCGTGGCCAGGTGGATAAGGGCCTCGCTCTCCGGCAGTGTCACGAACTTCTCGCGGCGGATGATCTCTTCAAGGTTGGCGAGCCGCTCCCGGTAGAGGGTCAGCGTCGCGTCACCTTCCACCTGGCGGGAGCGCAGCACCCGGATGGCGCCCCGGTAATCCGTGCTCTCCATTTGCAGGCCCTGGCCCACTAACGGGGCCACGAGCGGTGCCAGGGCGACCATCTGGTTCCGGATGTCGATGAAGGCTGTCCGGGCCCGGGCGGCGAGCTCCGCTGGCGGGATGTCCATGCCCACTTCCCGGAGCCGCAGGGCGTAGAGATCCGCCGGCAACCGGAAATCTTCCCGGGCCTTTGGCAGGACTTCCCGCCTCAGGAAGTCATTCCAGGCGGCAACCTGCACCCGGAGTTCCTTCAGCGCCTTGTCGCCGCCCCGGACCTGATACTGGTTCAGGAGCTGCTGGATGCCGTCCAGGTACTGGCTGCTGTTGGCAATCTGCTGCTCGAGCTCACCCTTGTAGGGAAAGAGCAGGCCGAGGGTGCCCAGCTGCTCCCGGGTCTGGGCCTCGGCAAGCACGGCCAGGGGGACATAGCCTTCCTCGAGTCCGGCGTAGCGGGTGAGACGCACCGCGGCCGAGGGGTAACGTTCTTTCGCTACCTGATCAGTCAGCAGCGCACGGACCCCGCCATAGATATGCTCCGCCACGTCGAAGTTCGGCAGCAGGTAGCGCTGGTCTGCCTCGGCGCTCGCGGCGCGGAGCAGTGCGTCCTGGCGGAGGATCTCCAGATCCTGACGAACCCGCGGGTCCTGCTCCTGAGGGAGTCGCGCCTCGAGTAACCCGGCGGTGGATTTAAAGGCGGCCTGCACTCGCTCCGGGAGTGCCGGACCAAGATCGATGACCCGGTTGTCGACGCCCGTCACGCCGATCTGGCCGGCCTGTTCCGGGTAAAAGCGCGCGTAAACATCGAGCAGCAGCTGGGCAGCGATATCGCTCCGGGTAATCCACTGGGGGGTGTTGCGGGCGGGTGGGGTGGGCTCGGCCGATTCCTGCGCATGGCCAGCACTGATCGTCAGGCACAGGACCGGCAGGAGCAGGCCTGCAAGGGTGAGGTTTTTCATGCGTCCAGCTTAAGCCATTCCGGCATTGTCAGTCCCCGCCCCGCGAGAAATTCCCGGTTGAAGAGTCGCTGCCGGTAGCGTAATCCAGAGTCGCAGAGGATCGTCACGATCACGTGGCCGGGACCCAGAGCGCGGGCCAGGCGCACGGCGCCCGCCACATTGATGCCGCTGGAGCCGCCCAGGAGGAGGCCGTCGCTGCGGATCAGGTCGTACACCAGGGGAATCGCCTCGCTGTCGGGGATCTGGAACGGGTGATCGATGGGGGTGTCCGCAAAGTTGGCCGTGATGCGGCTGGTGCCGATGCCTTCGCTGATGGAACTACCCTCGGCCCGCAGCTCGCCGCTCGCGTAGTAGTTAAAGAGTGCCGAACCCTCCGGGTCCGCCAGGCCGATCTGCACGGTCGGCTTGCGAGACCGCAGGCCCCGCGCGGTGCCGGCGAGCGTGCCACCGGTGCCCACCGAACAGATGAAGCCGTCGACCCGCCCGTCGGTCTGCTCCCAGATCTCAGCCGCGGTGGTCTGGGTGTGGAAGTCCCGGTTGGCGACGTTGTCGAACTGGTTGGCCCACACGGCGCCCTGGGGCGCGGAAGCGGCGAGTTCTTCGGCCAGCCGCCGGGACGTGTGCACGAAGTGGTTCGGGTCCTTGAAGGGCACTGCCGGCACCAGCCGCACGTCAGCACCATAGGCCCGCAAGGTGTCCACCTTGTCCTTGCTCTGGTTGTCCGGCATCACGATGACCGTGGCATAGCCAAGGCAGTTGCCCACCACTGCGAGGCCGATCCCGGTGTTGCCCGCGGTGCCTTCCACGATGATCCCGCCCGGGCGCAGCTGACCCCGGTGCTCGGCGTCCCGGACGATGCCGAGCGCGGCCCGGTCTTTCACGGAGCCACCCGGGTTCATGAACTCGGCCTTGCCGAGAATCTCGCAGCCGGTCGCGTCGGAGAGCCGGTTGAGGCGGATCAGCGGGGTGTTCCCAATCCGGTCAATCAGTGAGGGGAAAGGCGTCTGCATGAGAAATCAACCTTCGAGGGCGGCCAACTGCTCGGCCTGGTATTCGTTGATGAGGGGCTCGATGACGCCATCCAGCTTGCCGGCAAGAACGTCGTCCAGCTTGTAGAGCGTGAGATTGATGCGGTGGTCGGTGACCCTGCTCTGGGCAAAGTTATAGGTGCGGATGCGCTCGGAACGGTCGCCGGTGCCGACCTGACTCTTGCGCCGTGCGGCCTGTTCGTTGTGCTGCTTCTGCCGCGCCTGGTCCAGTAACTTCGCCTTGAGCAGGGCGAGGGCCCGCGCCCGGTTCTTGTGCTGGGAGCGCTCGTCCTGGCACTCCACGACCAGCCCCGTGGGGAGGTGGGTGATGCGCACGGCAGAGTCCGTCTTGTTGACGTGCTGGCCGCCGGCCCCGGACGCCCGGTAGGTGTCCGTGCGCAGCTCTGCCGGATTGATCGTGATGCCGTCGATCTCCTCCGGTTCGGGCAGGACAGCCACGGTGCAGGTTGAGGTGTGGACGCGACCCTGTGCTTCCGTGGCCGGGACCCGCTGCACCCGGTGGGCTCCGGACTCGAACTTGAGGCGCGAGAAGGCGCCGCGGCCGACGATCCGGCTGATGATTTCCTTGAAGCCACCGTGCTCGCCGCTTTGCGAGTTCACGACCTCGATCTGCCAGCCCCGGTCATCCGCGTAGCGGGAGTACATGCGGAACAGGTCGCCGGCAAAGAGACCCGCCTCGTCGCCGCCGGCTGCGGCGCGGATCTCCAGATAGATGTTGCTGTCATCGAGGGGATCCTTCGGGATCAGCTGCAGGCGGACCTGCGCTTCCAGTGTCTCGAGTTCGCTGCGGATGCGGCCGGTTTCTTCCTGGCCCAGGCGCCGGATCTCGGCGTCGCTGTCGTTCAGCATGTCGGCGGCGGCCGTCTGGTCTGCTTCCGTCCTGCGCCATTCCCGAAACAGCCTGACCACCGCGCTGAGTTGCGAGTATTCCCGGGAAAGATCCCGAAACCGGGACTGATCGCTGATGATCTTCGGGTCATTCAGGAGCTCGCCGAGTTCCTCAGAACGGTCGACGAGTTTCTCGAGCTTTTCAACAATGGAGGCCTGCATTCCCGCTATTATCCCTGATGTGAATCCCGACGCTAACCGCGCACCTTACCCCACATGCTTCCGTCCCCTGGCCCGGCTCCCAGTGCTGCTGGCTGTTCTGCTGGCGGTTGGGGGCCCGCTCCCGAATGCCGTCGCTGCTGCTGCCCCTCGGGTGCTGAGTCCTGAAGAGCTGATCAGCGTCGGCGAACTGGCGCTGGAAGAGCGGGATTTGCTGGCCGCGGCCAGGGCCTTCACCGCGGCCGCTGATGCCTCACCCGATGTGGCGGTGGCAGAACGGGCCACCCAGTTTACGTTCGGCGCCGGCTTCGACGCGCTGGCCGAGCAGACGGCCGCGCGCTGGGTGGCGCTGGCGCCGGAGAATCCGCTCCCGCGGGAGGTCCTGGGACGCCTGAAGCTGCGCCGGCATGCGGTGGATGCTGCCGTCCCCGATTTCCTCGCCGCCCTCGGGCCCGGCGAGCCCCGCCGGGACGAGGTGTACCTGGCACTGGCTTCCGACCTGGCGGCCGAAGACGACGCCGCGCTGGTCACCCGTTTGCTGGCTCGCCTCACCGCGCTGGACCCGCTGGCTCCCGGACTGCAACTGGCGCTGGGCACCGCCGCGCTGCGTTCCCGGGATTACCCCCTGGCGCTGGGCGCCGGGGCCATCGCTGCCCAGGACGATCCGGGCTGGAAAGAGCCCCAGTTGCTGGTCGCCCGGGCCCTCGCAGCGAGCGGCCGGGAGGAGGAAGCCCTGGCGAAACTGGCGGCGCTCATGCCGGACCCCAAGGCGGCAAAAAGTGACGAGTCCCGCGCGGAAAAAATCCCCGGCGACGAGGGTTCTGACCCCCTCGTGGCCATCGAAGCAGCCCGGCTGCTGGCGGACGCCGGCCAGACGGCCGAGGCGCGGGAGCAGCTGGCAGCCCTCGCGGTGCAGTACGGTGACCGGCCGGAAATCGAGCGCACGCTGGCCTTCCTGGACCTCGCCAGCGGTGATCTGGAGTCTGCCGACCGGCGCCTCGACCGGCTCGACGATGCCGGCCCCCTGCGCTTTGAGGCCTTTTACTTCCGCGGCCAGATCGCTGCCCAGCGGGGGGGTGCCGAGTCTGCCCAGCGCTTCTACGAGCGCATCAGCTCCGGGACCTACCTGCTGCCGGCCCAGCTGGCGATCGCCGACACCCTGGCCCGGTCCGACTCCCCCGAGCGGGCCATCGAGCACCTCGCCCGCTTTGCGGAGGACCGCCCCGGGCAGGTCTTCGAGGTGCTGGAATACCAGGCCCAGCTGTTCCAGCTTCTTGATCGGCCCGATGACGCGCTGGCGATCTACGGCAAGGCTCTGCAGTACAAGCCCGCCTCCCTCGAGGTGCTGCTCTCCCGGGGTGCACTCCTCGAGCAGCAGGGCCGCCTGGCTGAGGCCGTAGCAGACCTCAAGGCCGCCGCTGATCTGGCGCCGGAGGATCCCCTGGCTGCCAATGCCTACGGTTACCTGCTGGCCTCCCGCACGAGCCAGGCCCGGAAAGCCTGGGGTTACGTGCGGCGTGCTTACGAGATCCTGCCGGAGAGCCCGGCCATTCAGGACAGCGTGGGCTGGACCCTCTTCAAGCTGGGTCGTACTGAGGAGGCCCGCAGTCACCTTGAAGCCGCTCTGGAGCGGCTGCCAGATCCAGAGATCGCCAGTCATCTCGCTGAGGTGCTCTGGCGACTCGGTGACCGGGCCGCTGCTACCGATCTCCTCTGGTCCGCAGCGGTCGCGTACCCGGACAGCAAGCCGGTGCGGGATACCGCCGAACGCCTGCTGAACTAGTCCGTGTTCCGGCCCTCTCCCTCAGCGACGCGACACCTGCTGGTCGCGCTGGCCTGCGGCTTGCTCGCCAGTTGTGCGACCACGCCGAGACCCGGCGAACCCCTCATGCGTCCGGCCGGCCGCCGGGCCGCTATCGAGGCTGTCGATACCTGGGAGGCACGGGGCCGGATTGCCCTGAAAACAGCCGGGGCCAGCGGGCAGGGCAGCTTCACCTGGATCCAGACCGGCGACCGCACGGTGTTGCGGGTGGCTGGTCCTTTCGGGGCCGAGGCCCGGGAAATCCGCTGGGATCCCGAGCGCCTCACGGTACTGTCCGGCCAGGGCGAAGTGGCCGTCGACTACGCCGGGCCGGATGCCGCCGAGCGCTTTCTTGAGGCGCAGCTGGGCTGGTCCCTGCCCGTGGCCAATGCCCGGCGCTGGCTCGTCGGTCTGGCGGGCCCGGATTCGCCAGCCAGTGAAACCCTGGACAGTACCGGCCTGCTTGCCAGTCTGACCCAGGACGGCTGGGTGGTCAGTTTTGACGAGTACCGGACGGAAGGTACCATTGCCCTGCCCCGCAAGCTGGTCCTGCAGAGTGCGGTGGGACGGATCCGTCTCGTGATTGACCAGTGGCGATTCTGACAGCGTAAGATTGCGCCTCTGAACAGATGCACTTGGGGCGTAGCCAAGTGGTTAGGCAGCGGGTTTTGATCCCGCCATACGTAGGTTCGAATCCTACCGCCCCAGCTACTTTTACGAGGACCAGCCACTTGTCGATGGACGTACCTAACCTGGCAATCCTGGCCGGGAATGCAAACCCTGAACTGGCGCAGCGCATAGCCAAGCATCTGATGCAGCCCCTCGGGCGTGCCCAGGTGGGCCGCTTCAGCGACGGCGAAGTGCTGGTGGAAGTTCACGAGAACGTCCGGGGCCGGGATGTCTTCATCGTGCAGTCCACCTGCCCACCGGTGAACGACAACCTCATGGAGCTGCTGGTGCTGGCGGATGCCTGCCGCCGGGCCTCGGCTGCCAGCATCACGGCGGTGATTCCCTACTTTGGCTACGCCCGGCAGGATCGCCGGCCCCGGGCCGCCCGGGTGCCGATCACGGCCAGCATGGTGGCCCGCATGATCTCCGAGGCTGGTATCAACCACGTGCTCACCGTGGATCTCCACGCCGACCAGATCCAGGGCTTCTTCTCGATTCCCGTGGACAACGTCTACTCGTCGCCGGTCCTGCTCGGCGACCTGTGGCGGCAGAAGTACCAGGAAATGGTCGTGGTCTCGCCGGACGTCGGTGGCGTGGTGCGGGCCCGGGCGATCGCGAAACGCATGGACGACGCGGATCTGGCCATCATCGACAAACGCCGGGCCCGGGCCAACGTCTCCGAGGTCATGAACATCATCGGTGAGGTCGAGGGCAAGGTCTGCGTGCTGGTCGACGACATGGTGGATACGGCGGGCACCCTGTGCCAGGCCGCTGTGGCGCTGAAGGAACACGGTGCCGAGAAGGTGCTGGCCTATGTCACCCACGCCGTACTCTCGGGACCAGCCGTGGACCGCATCGGGGCTTCCCAGCTCGACGAGCTGGTGGTGACGGACACCATCCCCCTGTCCGCGGCCGCCCTGGCCACCGGCCGGATCCGGCAGCTGAGCGTGGCCGAACTGCTGGGCGAAACCATGCGGCGCATCAGTTCTGCGGAGTCGGTCAGCTCGCTGTATCTGGACTGACCGGCTAGCACTCCGTGGCCCGCGTCCCCCCGGCGGGAAATCCTGTCCGGCTACCGGGAGTACCCGGTGAGCGCCGGACAGGACACCCGCCGTGTGTCCGCTGCGCGTTGGGTAGAGGCCCGGTACCTGTGCCGAGCGGCCGATGGCTGTGTGCCTCGGCCGCGCTCACCGGGTACTCCCGGTAGCGGCCGGGGTCTCCAGCCAGCGGTCGCGGGATGCCCCACGGCTATCTCCCCGGCCCGTGCTATCCTGCGCGCCCCGTTCGGGACGGGCCCCTGGTCGCAGGGGGCCCGGAACACCAAAAATCCAAGGAGTATTTCAATGGCACATCAGTTCAGTCTCGCCGCGGAAACCCGGCGCGATGCAGGGAAAGGTGCGAGCCGCCGCCTGCGTCGTGAAGGCAAGATCCCCGGCATTATGTATGGTGGCGGTCAGGCCCCCACGGGCGTGGCTTTCGACACCAACGCCGTGCACAAAAACATGGCCCAGGAGGCCTTCCTCTCCAGCATTCTCACCGTGACCCTCGATGGCAAGAAGCTGCAGGCCATCGTGCGCGACTACCAGGCCCACCCGGCCAAGCGCGCCATCCTGCACCTCGATCTCCAGCGGGTCGTTGCTACCGAGAAGCTGCGCATGACCATCCCGTTGCACTTCATCAACGAGGAGCTGTCTCCGGGCGTGAAACTCGGCGGCGCCTCGGTCTCGCATCTGCTGACGGAACTCGAAGTCAGCTGCCTGCCGCAGGACCTGCCGGAATACATTGAAATCGACATTGCCCCCATGCAGCTGAACGACATGCTGCATATCCGGGACCTCAAGCTCCCGAAGGGCGTCGACGTGCCGGGCTTTGTGGCCAACTCCGACAGCGACCTGCCAGTTGTGCACGTGCACGTCCTGCGCGCCGTCGAGGAAGTCGCGGCAGTACCGGGCGCCACGGCCGAAGGGGCTGCGGCTCCGGCGGCGGGCGACAAGGCTGCGGCGGGTGGCGACAAAGCCGGCGACAAGGCAGGTGGCGACAAGGCCAAGGCTGGCGCCAAGCCGGCAGCGGCCAAGCCGGCCGCGAAGGGCGACAAGAAGTAGGCGCAGCTCCGGCTGCCACCAACGGAAAAAGGCCGCGCAGTGCGCGGCCTTTTTCTTGGTAGCGGTGCTATCGTCGTCGCCGTGGCCAGCAGCCCTGACACCCTGATTATCGTCGGTCTCGGTAACCCGGGGCCGAAACACGCCGGCGACCGGCACAACGTCGGCTTCTGGTTCCTCGATCAGCTGGCCGCCCATATCGGCAGCCGTTTCTCGCCGGAGTCCAAGCTGCATGGGGACGAGGGCCGGGGTGTGCTTGAGGGCAGGCCGGTCCGCCTGATCAAGCCCGACACCTTCATGAATCGCAGCGGGCTTTGCGTGCGCAAGGTGCTGGACTACTACAACCTCTCCATCGAGCAGCTGCTCGTGATCCACGACGAGCTGGACCTGCCCCCGGGCGGGGCCCGCCTGAAGAAGGGTGGTGGGCACGGGGGCCACAACGGCCTCCGGGATATCCTGGCCACCTGCGGCGCGGACTTCCTGCGGCTGCGCATCGGGATCGGGCATCCCGGTCACCGGGACCTGGTTACGGGCTACGTGCTCCACGCGCCGGGCAAGGATGAACGCCTCCAGATCCTCGACGCCATGGCGGCCGGCATCAGTGCTGTCGAGGTGCTGGCGCGACCTGTCGTGGAACGTTCGGGCCTGGAGCCGTCGCGGCTCGAGCGGGCCATGCACCAGCTGCATTCGGCCACGCCCCGCTCCGAGGCCACCGGGGAGTTTGGTCCGGCGGGCTAGCCTTTGTGCAGGGCCAGGGTGCTGGTCGTGAGCCGCCAGAAGCCCGTGCTGCCGGAGCGGCAGAGTTCGAAGATCCCGTCATCGCTGCCCGCGTCCGCATCGACGCTGACCCGCAGTTTCCGACACACCCGGTCGCCCTCTGTCACGGTGCTGACCACCCGCACACTGCCCGAGTGCCCGGACTGGGGCTCGGTCCAGCCCACGGACTCACCATCGGTCAGCTCATAGAGCGCGAGGTTGATGTTCTGCCGCAGCAGAGCCCAGTCCGCCGGGACCAGGTCGCCGGCACCCAGGCGATCGAGGAACCAGTAACGGGGACCGGTTGCTGGCGCCTGCTCTGTATCCGGCTCCTGCACGGGACCCTGGGCCTGCCCGGGGCTGCAGAATCCTGCCGCCAGCAGGAGCAGGGCCAGTGCTTGCCCGGGGACGCGTGCCATCGCCCTCAGCTCCGCCGTCCCTGCCGGAGCAGTTCTGCCCCGGCACCCAGCGCCTGCAGTTTGCCCAGCGCGGCATCGTAGGCAATCGGCGCCATGCCGCAGTTGGTGCAGGGCAGGATGCGTTCCAGTTCCACGTGCTCGGCAGCGGCGCGCAGGGTGGCGACCACTTCTTCCGGCGACTCGACCCGGTCGCCCGTGACCTGGATCGCGCCCACCATGAGCTGCTTGTCCGGCAGCAGCCGGAGCAGCGACAGGGGCACGTTCGAGCCAGCGCACTCCAGTGAAATCTGGTCGATGCGGCTGCCGTTGAGCGCCGGGAAAATCTCCTCGTACTGGCGCCACTCGCTGCCGAGCGACTTCTTCCAGTCCAGGTTAGCCTGGATGCCGTAGCCGTAGCAGATGTGGACCGCTGTCGTGCACTTGAGCCCGTCGATAGCCCGGTGGAGGGCTTCGATGCCCCAGTCCTTGACCTCGGTCATGAACACGTTGAACGCGGGTTCATCGAACTGAATGACGTCGACCCCCGCCGCCTCCAGCTCCTTCGCCTCCGCATTCAGAATGTCGGCGAAGGCCAGCGCCATCTTTGGCCGGCTGCCGTAGTAGCCGTCGGCGATCGTGTCGCAGATGGTCATGGGGCCGGGGAGGGTGAACTTGAACTGGGCCTTGGTCTGGGCCCGGCTGAAGCGCACCTCGTCGAGATGCACCGCCGCCGGCCGGGACAGGGGCCCGACGACGGTGGGCACGTCGAGCTCGTAGCGGTTATTGCGGATGCCCATGCGGGTCATCTTCTGCCAGTCGATACCCGTCAGCCCCTCCAGGAAACCGTGGACGAAGTGGGTGCGAAACACCTCGCCGTTGGTGACGATCTGGATGCCCGCATCTTCCTGGTGGCGCAGCCAGTCGGCGGCCGCCTTGCGCTTGCCGTCCTCCAGGGCCTGGCCGGAGAGCTTCCAGGCGCCTTTGAGGGTTTCAGGTTCGGCCAGCCAGTCGGGGCGGGGGAGGCTGCCGGCAATCGAGGTCTGGAGCATGGACGGGCCTTTGGTTCTGGTTCGGTGGCAATCCTAACAAAGCTTCGCCCCGGGCCAGTGCCTTCCGCGACCGTGCAGCAGTGCCGGGACCAAGTATCATGGCGGCCCGATTCAGTCCCGGTTCACTGCCATGGCCATCCAATGCGGCATCGTCGGCTTGCCCAACGTCGGCAAGTCCACTCTATTTAATGCGCTGACGGCGGCAGGTATTGCCGCCGAGAACTATCCGTTCTGCACCATCGACCCCAACGTGGGTGTGGTGGCCGTGCCGGACGCGCGGCTGCAGCCGCTGGCCGCCATCGCCAAATCCGAGAAAATCCTGCCGGCCACCGTGGAGTTCGTCGACATCGCCGGGCTCGTGGCCGGCGCCTCGAAGGGTGAGGGCCTGGGCAACAAATTCCTGGCCAACATCCGGGAGACCCACGCGATTGCCCATGTGGTGCGCTGCTTCGAGAACGACGACGTGATCCACGTGGCAGGCCGCATCGATCCGATCCATGACATCGAGGTGATCAACACCGAGTTGTTGCTGGCGGATCTGGCCGGGGTGGAGAAAGCCGCCGAGAAATCCGAGAAGGCAGCCCGGGCCGGCAAGAAGGAAGACGTGGCGCGGCGGGACCTGCTCCAGCAGCTGCGCAGTCATCTCGACGCGGGGCAGCCTGCAAGAACCTTCCCGATCCCGGAGGAACACCGGCAGGCCATCAACGAAATGTTCCTGCTCACGGCCAAGCCCGTGATGTACGTGGCGAACGTGGATGAGAGCGGCCTGGGTGGCAACGCCTTCGTGGACAAGGTCCGCGCCCACGCCAAGACGGACGGGGCCGAAGTGGTCATCGTCTGTGCAGCCATCGAGGCCGAGATCGCCCAGCTCGATGACGCGGACAAAAAAGCCTTTCTAGACGATCTCAAGCTCAAGGAGCCGGGCCTGAACCGCGTGATCCTGGCGGGCTATCGCCTGCTGGGCCTGCAGACCTACTTCACCGTGGGCCCCAAGGAGACGCGGGCCTGGACGGTCCATGTGGGCGACACGGCGCCCCAGGCCGCCGGCGTGATCCACACGGACTTCGAAAAAGGCTTCATCCGGGCCGAGGTGATTGCCTACCCGGACTACATCGCCGGTAAGGGCGAGCAGGGGGCCAAGGAAGCGGGCCGCCTGCGCCTCGAAGGCAAGGAATACGTGATGCACGAAGGCGACGTCGTCCACTTCCGCTTCAACGTCTGACCCGCTAGTAGGAGCGCCTTTAGGCGCGATCCCGCCGCGATCCCCCCGTGACCCAGCTTCTGCCACTATCTGCCGGTGGCCACCCCCGAACCCAGCCCGACCACCCTGGTCGTCTTCGGTGCCGAGACAGATACCGGCTACCGGCTCGTGCAACTCGCCCGCCGGGACGGCCGGACCGTTCTGGGCGTGATCCATCGGGAGCAGGACCGGGGCGTGGTGGAGCGCCTCGGCGCCGAAGTGTTGCTGGCGGATCCCACCCGGCGCGACGACGTGGAAGCCGTCTTCAGCCAGCGTGATGCGCCGCGTCTGGAGGTCGTGTGCTTCATCGGCGGCACCCCGCAGCTGAACAGCCAGGGCAACATCAATGTCATCGACGCCGCCAGCGCCGCGGGCGTGCCGCGCTTTGTGCTCACCACGTCCATCGGCTGCGGCGACAGCGCCATCGTCCTGGATCCCTTCGTGAAGGCGTTTGCCGGCAAGTCGATCCGCGCGAAAGACTGGGCCGAGAAGCAGTTGCGGGCCACCGGAATGGCCTGGACCATCGTGCGCTCCGGCGGCATGACGATGCGGCCCGGGAAGGGCGGCCCGATCCTCGTCGAGAGCCCCTTCGTGGTGGGCTATATCAACCGGACCGACCTGGGCGACGTGGTCTACCAGGCCCTCACCAGCCCCAAGGCCATCGGCCGGGTCTTTGCGGCTGTCGACCGGGGCAAAGCCATGGATATCCACGGCGACCCTCTGATTCCGGCGGACCTGTAGGAGCGGCTTTAGCCGCGAGCCGCCCGTTTTCTTGACAGCCCCCCGGCCCCCCCAGACAATGCGCCCCCGCGTGGTGATGTAGCTCAGTTGGTTAGAGCGCGGCACTCATAATGCTGAGGTCGGTAGTTCAACTCTACCCATCACCACCACTTATCTCCTCTAATACAAATACTTATCGTCTCTCTCGGCTTCCGCCACGGGCGTACCCTGGCGTAGCACTGTGGGGAATAGTCCCGCAATGGACAAGCGACACTTGTCACTATAAAGTGTTGGCTGCTCTGGCCGGCGAGCCTTCTGTTGATCCGCAGTTTCCGCCACAAGGGTTTGTCCCGGCTCTATGAGCAGGGCAATGCAAAGGGTATTTCAGCGTCGCTTGTGCCGAAGGCCCTGCGAATTCTGGCGCGGCTCGACGTGGCGCAGGTGCCGGAGCAGGTGAACCTCCCGGGCTGGCGGCTACATCCGTTGAAGGGTGAACTGAAGGGCTTCTGGTCCGTCTGGGTCTCTGCCAACTGGCGGATCATTTTCAGGTTCCGCGGCGCCGATGTGGTCGACGTGGATCTGATCGACTATCACTGAATACTCGAGGAGGAATTCTGTATGGCCATGAAGGAACCACCGCACCCGGGGCTGTCGATTCGCTACGACTGCCTGGAGCCGCTGGCGCTGTCGGTCACCGAGGCGGCAAAAGTGCTCGAGGTGACGAGGCAGGCGCTCAACAACGTCGTGAACGGCAAGGCCGGGATTTCGTCGGACATGGCCATCCGCCTCGACAAGGCCTTTGGTGGGAGTGCCGAGGCCTGGCTCGCGTTGCAGACGGCTTACGATCTGGCGCAGGCGCGCAAGCGCGCACGCGGGCTATCCATCAAGCGCTATTCCGCCGCACGAGGTTCCGATCGATCGGCGGCCCGCTGATTGCTCACTGCTGGCCGAATACTGTGTGGGAATTGTGTGGTTCAGTCCCGCTCCGTCATGCGCAGTCGTGCAGTTGCCAACGAACGTCCGCGCTCAAACACTTAATAAAACAATGGGTCAGGATTGAAAAGTCGCCCTCATAATGCTGAGGTCGGTAGTTCAACTCTACCCATCGGAGATGGCAAGGAGCCACTCCATTCGCCCTTCGGGGTTTAGGCGAGGGTCACGTAGGAGAGTTGCCCCTGCGCTGAATGGCGATGTAATACTCCGCGGGCTTTCCCTTCGCCACTTTGACGGGCACGACGCGCCAATGCATGACGAACGGTCTTTTCTTGCTGTCGTAGTTGATGGCATGACCTTCGAAAACCCTGCCCTTTTCCATGCAACGATACAGTGCATCTAGGGGGGCTTTTTCGGTCGCCGGCCCCTGCAGCAGCACTGGCGATTTTCCGATCACGCTCTTGGCGCTGTAGCCGGTCAGGGCGGTGAATGCTTTATTGACGTAGAGAATCGGCGATCCCTTGCCGGCGCGCGTGATCATGATCGAGTCGAAGCTATGGTCGGCAATCGCCCTGAGGGAGGCGACCAAAGCGTCAGCAGACAGGGTTGCAGTACGGGTCATCCATCTTCTCCTGGAGTGGGGTGGTTTCGGGCGCCTCTCAACCGCGGTGCGCGATCCACGTGCTGACCGCTGGAATCACAGCCACATGCTGGCGTCGACAAGTCTCACGATCGCACGGAACTGCTACGAGGCTGTCATCGGCAGTAGAGGTGGCCCCGCCTTCCTGGACAGTCTTCGCGGTCGGGACAAGTGGTGCCTTGCCGGTTGGGCGGAAGGCAGAACACGTTCTGTTGCTGGATCCGCGCTAGCATGCCGGCATGCTTCTGCTGGCCGCCATCGTTGCGCTCTTGTCGGGCCCACTCCTGTTCGAACTCGGGAGGCTGGGCAGCCGCACAAGCGCATTCCTTGACGGTTTTGCCTTCATCACCGTCGCCGGCCTGTTCCTCTTCGGCATCCTGCCGGAAGCCATGGCCACCGGCGGGCCGGCGGCATGGGTCTTCGCCGCACTGGGACTCGGCTTCCCGCTGCTCGTCGAGCGGCTGTTCCACGATGGCGCTCATCGGGAGCACCTGGCATTCCTGGCTCTTGGCGCCCTGGGCCTGCTGGCCCACTGTATGCTCGATGGCCTGGTCCTGATGGGGGCTGCCGCCGCGGGCCACGAGGCTCATTCCCTGGAGGAGCAGCAGGGCCTCGCCGTCGTGCTGCACAACATGCCCAAGGGCATCGCGTTGTGGTTTCTGCTGGCGCCTGTCTTCGGCCGGCGGGCAGCCGGCGCTGCACTACTCCTGCTGATCGGGGGCACGGTGCTGGGTTACCTGATCGGCGACGCGGCGCTGGCACTGTTGACGGGTCCCGGCGTCGCCTGGTTCCAGGCCTTCGTCGCCGGCTCGATCTTCCACGTTGTCCTGCACGGGGTCGCCAGCCACGAGCATGACGCGCCCGCCCCGAACCAGACCCAGACCGCGGGCCCGCCGCAAGCAAGCCCGCCGAAATGGCCCGAGCGGCTGGGCCTCCTCGGCGGGCTGGTCTTTCTCTTTGCGTACTTCTGACGAAGCGCGCTGCCCAGAACTCGATCTTCGCGCCTGCCAGGAGGGACACGCCGGGGAGCGGTGCGCTTCCTCGTTCGCAAGGTTGGAGCCCTGCAGGACCGCGGCGAGGAAGAGAGCACATTTTTTGCGGTCGTGTCGACCGGACGGCTGATTCAATTGGCACAATTCCTTCATGCCCATCGTTGAACATTCACAACTCCCCACCTTCGGCGACCTGCGTCGCCAGGGGCTGACGGTTCTCTCGTTACAGGATGCCCAGCGCCAGGACATCCGGGCGCTGCACGTGGGTCTGCTCAACCTGATGCCCGATGCGGCGTTTCAGCTGACCGAACAGCAGTTCATACGCCTCGTGGGCGGCTCCAACCAGATTGCCCAGTTTTACGTGCATTGCTTTACGGTCGACGGGCTGCCCCGCAGCGCGGCCACCCAGGCCTATATCGCCGGGCACTACGAGGACCTCGCCTCGATCTATGCCCAGGGTCTGGATGCGCTCATCGTCACCGGCGCCAACGTGGCCAATCCCCGGATCGAGGAGGAGCCGTTCTACCGGCCGCTGACGGCGGTCATCGGCTGGGCCAGCGAGAACGTCACCTCCGTGCTCTGTTCCTGCCTGTCGACCCATGCCCTGATGAAGTACCTGCACGGTGTTGACCGGACGCGCCTGCCGCGCAAGCAGTGGGGCGTGTACAGCCACCGGGTCGTAGCCCCGCAGCACCCGCTGCTGACGGGCATCAACACGCGCTTCGACGTGCCCCATTCCCGGTACAACGGGATCACCCGCGCCCAGTTCGAGGGGGCGGGCCTCGGGATCCTCATCGAGAGTGCCGAGGCAGGCGTCCATGCAGCCGTGAGCGCCGACCAGTTTCGCCACGTCTATTTCCAGGGTCACCCGGAGTACGACGCCATCAGCCTGCTCAAGGAATACAAGCGGGAGGTGCTGCGCCACTTTGCCGGCGAGCGGGACCTGCCGCCCTTTCCCGATCACTACATTTCCCCCGAGGCGGCTGCCGTGCTCAACGCCTATCTGGCTGCGGCCGGCAGGGCACAGCGGGCCGGCACCCCATTGCCAACGTTTCCCGAGGCCGACGTGGCCCCGTTCCTGGATAACACCTGGGGCGACACCGCCCGGACGGTCTTTGACAACTGGCTGGGGCTGGTCTATCAACTGACCAACCTGGACCGGCGGCTGCCCTTCAAGGCGGGCATTGATCCCCGCCGGCCCCTCGACGGACTTTAGCTGGAGCACTGACACCGATGAAAGACGCAACGCTGGCCATCCACGCGGGTTACGCCACGGACCCCACCACCAAGTCCGTGGCAGTGCCGATCTATCAGACGGCGGCGTATGAGTTCGACAACGCCCAGCACGGCGCCGACCTGTTCAACCTGGCGGTGCTCGGCAACATCTACACCCGCATCATGAATCCCACCAACGACGTGCTGGAGAAGCGCGTGGCAGCCCTTGAAGGCGGCGTCGCCGGGCTGGCCCTCAGCGCCGGGAGCGCGGCGGTCACCTACTCGATTCTCACGATTGCCCAGGCGGGCCGCAACGTGGTTTCGGTGCCCATGCTCTACGGCGGCACCTACACCCTGTTTGCCCACACGCTACCCAGCCTGGGCATCAAGGTCCGGTTCGCGAAAGACGACAGCGCGAAGGCCCTGGAAGCCCTGATCGACGCCGACACAGCGGCTGTGTTCTGCGAGTCCATCGGCAATCCGGCGGGCAACATTCCGGACCTGGAGGCCATCACGGCCATGGCCCACCGGCATGGCGTGCCGGTGATCGTGGACAACACCGTCGCCACCCCCGTGCTCATGAAGCCCATCGAGTTTGGCGCCGACATCGTGGTGCACTCGCTGACCAAATACATGGGCGGTCACGGCACATCGATAGGCGGCATGATCGTCGATTCGGGCAAGTTCCCCTGGGCCGAGCACCAGCAGCGCTTTCCCATGCTCAGTTCGCCGGAGCCTTCCTATCACGGCGTGGTCTATACGGAGGCTTTTGGTCCCGCGGCCTACATCGGCCGGGCGCGAACAGTCCCGTTGCGCAACATGGGGGCGGCCCTGAGCCCGTTCAATGCGTTTCTCTTCCTGCAGGGCATCGAGACCCTGCACCTGCGGATGGAGCGGCACGTGGCCAACGCCATGACCGTAGCCCGGCATCTGGAGAAGCATTCCGCAGTGGCCTGGGTGAACTACGCCGGCCTGCAGTCGTCGCCGTACCATCACCTGGCGCAGAAATACACCAAGGGTCGACCTTCCGCGCTGCTGACCTTTGGCATCCGGGGTGGCTTCGCCGCCGGCGTGAAGTTCTACGACGCGCTGAAGATCTTCAAGCGGCTGGTGAACATCGGCGATGCCAAGTCCCTCGCGGCCCATCCGGCGTCCACCACCCACCGCCAGCTCAGTGAAGTGGAGCTGCAGAGTGCCGGCGTGACGCCCGACATGCTGCGCCTCTGTGTGGGCATTGAAGCCATCGAGGATATCCTGCAGGACATCGATCAGGCCCTGGCGGTGGCCACCGCCTGAGCCGGGGTCAGCCGAGGTAGTCGAGGGGCAGCGCGGTGGTATCCACCACCCACCGCATGACGAAACTCGAGTGCACGCCGGACACGCCTTCGATGCGGGTGATCTTGTTGAGCAGGAACTCCTGGTACATCTCCATGTCCGGCACCACGACGATCAGCAGGTAGTCAGCGTCCTGCCCCGTGATCAGCAGGCAGGACTGCACCTCCGGAAAGCGCTTCACCGTGCTTTCAAAGTTTGCGAAGCGCTCCGGCGTGTGCCGGTCCATCGAGATCTGTATGAGCGCGGTGAGCGAGAGCCCGAGCTTCTTCCGGTCCAGCAGCGTGACCCGCCCGGTAATGACGCCCGCGTCTTCCAGCGCCTTCACCCGGCGCAGGCAGGGGGAGGGGGAGAGGCCCACGCGCTCGGCGAGGGCCTGATTGGTGAGCCCGCCGTCCTGCTGCAGTTCCGTCAGGATGCGGCGGTCGAGGCGGTCCGGCTTGAATGCGGCCATGGCAGATACGACCTCGTTGGTGTGCGTTAGAGCACGAATATGCCAAGAATGATCGATAAAAGGGCATATGTGCAAGGAAATGGCGGGCATTTCCCCCTAAACTCCTCCGAGTTCTACCACTGAACCTTGGGGCTGGAGCCGGACCATGAGCTACGACCACCGCAAATACGCGCCCTTCGCGCCCATTCCCCGCGCGCAGCGCCGCTGGCCCGACCGGGTTATCGACCGGGCGCCGGACTGGTGCGCCGTGGACCTGCGGGACGGCAACCAGGCCCTCGTGAAGCCCATGTCGGTGGAGCAGAAGACGCGGCTGTTCAGGCTGCTGGTCGACATCGGCTTCAAGGAGATCGAAGTGGGCTTCCCGGCGGCGTCCCAGCCCGATTTCGACTTCGTGCGCCGGATCATCGAGGACGGCCTGGTGCCCGACGACGTCACCTTGCAGGTGCTCACGCCGGCCCGGGACGAGTTGATTGCCCGCAGCTTCGAGTCCCTGCGCGGCGCGAAGCTGGCCAACATGCACCTCTACAACTCCACGTCGACCGTGCAGCGGGAACGCGTGTTCGGGCTCGACAAGGCAGCCATCAAGGCGATCGCCGTGCAGGGCGCCACCTGCATCCGGGACCTGGCGGCGCGCCAGCCGGACACCCGGTGGGAGTTCCAGTACTCGCCGGAGAGCTTCACGGGTACCGAGCTCGATTACGCCGCGGAAGTGGTCAATGCCGTGATCGGTGTGTGGCGGCCGGAGCAGGGGCAGAAGGTTGTGATCAACCTGCCGGCCACGGTGGAGATGAGCACGCCGAACGTCTACGCCGACATGATCGAGTGGATGGGCGAGCACATCGAGCATCGAGACCGGGTGCGGATCAGCCTGCACACCCACAATGACCGGGGCTGCGGGATTGCCGCGGCAGAACTCGGCCTGCTGGCCGGTGCCGACCGCATCGAGGGCACCCTGCTGGGCAATGGCGAGCGCACGGGCAACATGGACCTGGTGACGATGGCCCTGAACCTCTACTCCCAGGGCATCGATCCCCGGCTGGATCTGTCCGACATGCGGCGGATCGTCGAGACGGTCGAGTACTGCACCGAGATCGATACGCACCCCCGGCATGCCTACGCCGGCGAACTCGTCTTCACAGCGTTCAGTGGCAGCCACCAGGATGCGATCCGGAAGTCGCTGGCCAGGCAGCGGGCCGACGAGCCCTGGCAGGTGGCCTACCTGCCCATTGATCCGCAGGACCTGGGCCGCCGCTATGACGAAGTCGTGCGCATCAACAGCCAGTCCGGCAAGGGCGGCGTGCTGTACGTGCTCGAGCGGGATTTCGGCATCACCCTGCCGCGCTGGCTGCAGATCGATTTCTCGAAGGTGGTGCAGCACCAGGCGGAGCGGACCGGCGGTGAGATCCAGGGCAGCGAGATCCGCCAGCTCTTCGATGCCGCCTATGTCAGCGCCCCGGTGGGCTGGTGCATCGGCGACTACAGTATCCGCCGCGACGGCAACCGGGTGCGTCTGCACGCGAGCCTGGACGGCACGACCCTCGAGGGCACCGGCCACGGGGTCGTGGAGGCTTTGATGGACGCACTCCAGCGTCTCCACGGCTTCAAGGGTGTCGTGGAAGCCTTCGACGAGTACGCCCTCGCGGCCGGCACGGAGGCCAGTGCGATGGCCTGTGTGCGGATCCGGATTGGCGACGAGCTGAGTGGCGGCGTGGCCCTGGCGGAGGACACGACGAGCGCGACCTTGCAGGCCGTTCTGACCGCCGTGGGCCGGCAGGTGGGCGACCGCGTGGCCGCCGCGTGACCGGCGTGGGGCCGACTACGTAACTTGAGGTCGGGCTGGGGCGGCAGCCGCGCCAATTATTTACCGTTCTGGTGTGGCGACGTGAGCTCGCGCCTGCCCCAGCCCTGTGGTCACCAAATCTAGGCGGCGACCGTTGCAGTCTGCTGACAGATTTGAGATACGACCGTGACGGCTTCAGGGGCCTGCGGCCCTCGCTCCACCAGACAGCAGCAGGAGCTGGCTGGCTTCCACCAGACTGCCGGCCCCGCCGATGGGGCCGTCGGTAACGCCGTGGGCCTGCACGTTCGCGAGCAGCAGGATCTCCCCCGGTGCCCCTCTGAGCAATGACGTGACATCGATGATGCCGGAGGATTCCCAGGCGCCGACCTCGCCCGCCTTGCTGTCGGTGCTCCCGGCGGGCACGGCGCTCCGGTCGATGACGGCGATGCGGCTCGGTGGGGCAGTGGCCGTGGGATCCAGGGACCACACCGACGCTTCCACGCCGGACCCGGCGCCGAAGCGGGCCAGTTTCGTAGCCTTGTCTTCCTGGACATAAATCCGGCCATTGCTCGCCCACACGAGATTGTCCGGGCTGCGCAGCCCTCGATCGCGGGTGTCGTCACTGTCATAGAACAGCCGGATACGCGCCTCCGCCGTCAGGCTGCCGCCGGGCCCCGGCGCGAACAGCACATCCAGCAGGTACACATTCCCCCAGTCGTCGGCGGGGAAGAGGTTCCCCTGGCCGGTGGAGGCAAACACGACCTGGGTGCCGTTGCGGGGATTGGTGTGCAGGTCTTCCGGCCGGGAAAACATGAAGGCGTCCAGAGCCTCGGCCCGCCGGCGCAATTCGGGATCGTTGAAATAGCCGGCACTGTCCGTCTCCTTCCCCGGTTTACCGTTCTCGGTACGGGCTGGCAGGGGCACGAAGCGCCCGCTGCGTTCAGTCCCCGACCCGAACCACTGCTGGGGCGTCCGGTCGCGATTGCCGGCCACCCACACGTGGAGCTGGCCCCGGGCGAGACCGTTGCGCTCGATGAAGTTGCCCCCGGGGACCTTGCGGCCGAGCCAGAGGTACAGCGGGGCGCGACCGAACTCCAGATCGTCCCCCAGCAGCAGGGCCACGTGGCCGTCCGGCCGGTCCCCATCCGGCGTGGTGAGGGCGGCACTGTTTTCCCAGGAGCCGCGCCCGAGTTCCGGCAGTGCCCACAGGGTCTCGCCCGCCACATCCAGGGCGTAGATCGTGCCGCCGTGGGGATGGCCCTCCGTGCGGGTCACTTCCTCGTGGACCATGACCAGCTGGTCGGCAAAGCCGTACTCGCCGGCAGACCACCCCGCTGCTGAACAAAAGGACTCGAGGCCGGCAGTGCCCCGACCGCTGGTCTCGTTCAGCTGGGCGGCGTCCGCGACCACGCGGCCTGAGCGGTCGCGGATTTCCCGGTAGGCAAGACCAGCCGAGGTGATCTGCTGCGTCTGGCGGTCCACCCGGAAGCGGGTGATGCGGGAGCCCTTGAGTTCCGTGCCGTTGGCCAGCCGATAGCCCTCACCCTCGCTGGCCTCCAGTTCATGGGTCACGTAGAGGTCCATGGACGCAGGGTCCTGGCCCGCGAAGGCCACCATGCCGTCCAGCACGCCGGGCGGGCGGTAGCTGCCGATGCTCTCACCGGTGGTCAGCAGCACCTGGGACGAGAAGCCGGTGCCCGGTACCGGGACGAGCATGGGCCGCGGCGGTGCTGCCGCTGTTTCTGCGGGACGGCCCGCAGCACCACAGCCAACCAGAGCCAGGGCTGTAGCGAGCAGGGTCGTTGCCAACCGCCAGTGATAATCGGGATGCAATGAGAGCTTCATACAGAGGGGCCAGAGTGTCGGTCAATCATGCCTCACCACAGGTTACGGTTGTTCATGGCCGCCAGGCCTGCCAGTCCCATGCCCGAAACTGAAGTCCTCTGCTTCACCAGCACCCCGGCCAGTCCGGGCCTGCGCCAGTCCCTGCGCCAGGCGTTTCGCAGGGGTGACAGCATTGCCGCCGTTCGTCGCGGACAGCGCCAGTGGATCCGGGTCGTCGACTACGTGGAGAACCCCGTGGAGGACGGCTTCTCGGTGGTGGCGACCATCTGCCTGGAAGTCTCGCGCACCTGACGCTCAGGTTGCCTCGCCCGAAACCACCTGCTGTATTGTCTGGCCATGCAACACAGCCAGCCCGTCATTCAGCTGCACATGCCGCCCGGCAGACCCTGGGGCATGCCCAACCTGAGTCCCTTCGGTACCAAGCTGGAGACCTACCTGCGCATGGCCGGGTGGGCTTACGAGTCCCGGCCGGCGGACTTTCGCCGGGCGCCGAAGGGAAAGATCCCGTACGTCAGCATCGATGGCCGTTTACTCGGTGACTCCCAGCTGATCATCGAAGAGCTGGAACGGCGCCGGGGCAATACCCTGGACTCACACCTCACGGACCTGCAGCGGGCGACGGGCCACGCCCTGCGGCGCACGCTGGAAGAGGGCCTGTACTTTATTCTCGCGTGGCAACGCTGGGGCGAGGATTCAGCCTGGGAGGTCTACCGCCCGGTCATCGGCCAGAGCATGCCCGCGCCGGTCCGCCTGGCGCTGCCGCTCATGCGCCGGAGTATCCGCAAGAGCCTCTGGAGCCAGGGCACCACGCGGCATTCCCCAGAGGAGATCACTGCGCTGGGAGTGGCGGATCTGAACGCGGTCGCGGTGGTGCTCGGCGAGCAGCAGTTTCTGTTCGGTTCCCAGCCCAGCACGCACGACGCCACGGCCTTCGCTTCGATCGAGGGGATCGCCGCCTTTCCCCACGCGTCACCGCTCCGGAGCTACCTGCTCGGTACCGGCAACCTCATGGCTTACCGGGAGCGGATTCGCGCGCGCTGGTTTGCCGAACTGGGTCCCGGGATCCGGGACTAGGGCCCCGA
>CAMBYH010000029.1 GCA_945872065.1 Arsukibacterium tuosuense | reverse complement strand
CAATGCCGCGGCTACCGGGACGCTGTGTCCTTCGCCAGCTCACGCCCCGAGGTCGACCCGGAGCGGGTCGGGCTCTGGGGGCATAGTTACACCGGGGGGCAGGTCGTCGTGGTTTCGGCCTGCGATGCGCGGGTAAAGGTCATCGTGGCGCAATGCCCGGCCTTCGGTTCGTCAGTACCGTCGCTCGCGCCGTCTGCTGAACATTTCGCGCTCATCAAGGCGACCCTACTGACCGGCGACATCACCGGGACTCCAGAGACCACCACGGGTCCGCTTCCCGTGGTTTCGCACGACCAATCAGGTACCCCATCGCTGCTCGCCCCTATTCAGGCATTTCGCTGGTTTATCGCTTACGGCGGCCGCCCGGGCTCCGGCTGGGTCAATCGCGTGACGCGAGTTATTCCGCCGACTCCGGTGACCTACAGTTCCTATCTGTGCGCCCCCTTTGTCCAGGCGAAGGTCTTCCTCATGGTCGCACCCGAGGACAAGATGGTCCACGCAAACTACGACGTCGCCAGGCGGGCATTCGAGTTAATGCCCGGCGTCAGGCGCTGGCAAGATATTGGCGAGGGTCATTTCGGATTGCTTTACCACCCCGGGCCGCGGTTTGACGAAGCCGCATCGGCTCAAGCCCGATTCTTCTGCGAGCACCTGGATGCCTGACCGCACGTTCGAGAGCGGACGCGCCCATAGTCAGCCCCTGTGCTTTACGTCGTGGCGGCGCGCCGCTCAACGCGAACGTTGGGTGGTAAACTGACTGCACAACACTGTCGACCAAAAGGAGAAATCACTATGTGTTACCAAACCCAGATTTACCGCTTATTACAGGCGGCTTTGTTGAGCGTATTGCTGCTCTCAATGGGGCTGTTCGGATCTTTCGCTCAGGCACAAGCGCCGGATCAAGAACAGGCCACGACGCAGACCGCCGACGATCCACAACTTCAGTGGGGGCCTTGTCCGCCATTTTTGCCTAAAGGGTGCGGCATTGCGGTTCTGCACGGCGATCCTGCCAAACACAACGTAGATATCTTCTTCAAAGTGCCTGCCAAGTCAACTATTCCGCTCCATTGGCACACGTCGGCAGAACGGATGGTGCTGGTGGCAGGCGAGCTTCATGTCACCTATGCGGGCCAGAAGAAAGCGGTTCTCAAGCCCGGAAGCTATGCCTATGGCCCCGCCAAACGGCCACACGATGGCTACTGCGCAAGCAAGGTGCCCTGTGTCCTCTTCATTGCCTTTGAATCGCCGTTGGACGCGGTGCCGGTCGAGAGCAAAGAAACATGACAGTTGAAGCCTAGGTTTAAGGCTTCATCTGTCTAGAGAGGATTACCCATGAAGACCCTGCGGCTCCGGAATGCCCTCTGCGCTGGCCTGGCCACTGCGCTCCTGGTTGCCTCCCCCCTGGCCGGGGCGGCCGACAGTGTTGGGTACGACGACACCACTTTTGGCACGATGGCAGTGGACGGCATGGTGGTGCGGCCTCCGGGCCTCGGCGCCACGGTGCTCGGCGCTGCGACCTGGCTCGTCACCCTGCCCTTCAGCGCGCTGGGGGCAATGTGGGCGGGGCGGCTGAGCAACTGATCATGAAGCCAGCCCGCTTCACCTTCACGCGGCCGCTCGGCGACTTCTAGGCCACCGGATTAAGAATCACCTGGAGAAACTGCTCGCCAAAGGCGGCGAGCTTCCTTTCGCCGATCCCGGACAGGGCCCCCAGCTCGTCCAGCGACTGCGGCCGGCGGCGCACCATCTCGGCGAGCGTGGCATCGTGAAACACCACGTAGGGTGGCACGTTCTGGGCCCGGGCCAGTTCCATCCGCAGGCCGCGCAGTGCCGCCCAGAGCTGCTGGTCTTCGGCTGACGCAAAGTTACCGGCCGCTGCTTTGCCCCCGGAAACTTTGTCCGTGGGGGACTTTGCGACCCGCGAGCGCTTCCCTGCCGGCACCGCTGACTCCCGCCGCAACCACAGCGCCTCCTCTCCGCGGAGGACCGGCCTGCAGGCGTCGGTGAGCTGCAGCCCGCCGTGACCATCCACATCAACATTGAGCAGCCCCCGGGCGATGAGCTGGCGGTACACGCCGCGCCAGCCCTTGGCGTCGAGCTCCGTGCCGATGCCAAAGGTGGTGAGCCGATCGTGGCCGAAGCGCTGAATGCGCTCGTCCTGTTTGCCGAGCAGCACATCGATCAGATACATCACCCCGAAACGCTGGCCGGTGCGGTGGACGCAGGAGAGGGCCTTCTGTGCTGCGACGGACGCGTCCCAGGTGGCAGGCGGCGCAAGGCAGGTGTCGCAGTTACCGCAGGGTTCCGGCAGCGTCTCGCCGAAGTAGGCCAGCAGTGCCTGACGGCGACAGCCCGTCAGCTCGCAGAGGCCAAGCATCGCGTCGAGCTTGTGGCGCTCCACCCGCTTGTAAGCCACTTCGGCGCCCGACTCCGCGAGCATCTGGCGCAGCATGATCACATCCTGCAGCCCATAGCTCATCCATGCATCCGCCGGCAGGCCGTCCCGACCCGCGCGGCCCGTCTCCTGGTAGTAGGCTTCAACGCTCTTCGGCAAGCTCAGATGGGCCACAAAGCGGACGTTGGGCTTGTCGATGCCCATGCCGAAGGCGATGGTCGCCACCATCACGATGCCTTCTTCGTTAATGAAACGCGTCTGGTGTCCGGCCCGCAGTTCCGCTGTCAGGCCCGCGTGATAAGGCAGCGCCGGGACGCCCTTGGCAGTCAGCCACTCGGCCACATCCTCGGTTTTCTTGCGGGAGAGGCAATAGACAATGCCGGCCTCGCCCGGGTGCTCTTCCCGGATGAAACGCAGGAGCGTTTCCCGGACGTTCCCCTGTCCTTCATGGATGCGATAGCGGATGTTGGGCCGGTCGAAACTGCTGATGAACAGGCGCGCAACCGTCAGGTCGAGCTTGTCGATGATCTCAACGCGGGTGCGTTCGTCGGCCGTGGCCGTCAGCGCAATGCGGGGAACACCCGGATAGCGCTGGCCCAGCACCGCCAGCTGCAGGTACTCGGGCCGGAAGTCGTGGCCCCACTGGGACACGCAGTGGGCCTCATCGATGGCGAACAGGGCGAGCGGCGACCCGTCGAGCAGGTCCAGCGTGCGCTCCAGGAGCAGCCGCTCGGGGGCCAGGTACAGCAGATCAAGCTCACCGGCCCGAAACTGTGCCTCCACCCGGCGGGCCTCGTCGGGCCGCTGGGACGAGTTGAGAAAGGCCGCGCGCACGCCCGCCTGGCGCAGGGCTGCCACCTGGTCCTGCATCAGGGCAATGAGGGGCGAAACGACGATGCCCGTGCCAAAGCGCACCAGTGAGGGAATCTGGAAGCACAGGGACTTGCCGCCGCCGGTCGGCATGAGCACGAGGGAATCGCCACCGGCAATGAGATGGGCGACCACCTCGTCCTGGGGCGGACGGAAGCGGTCGTAGCCGAAGACCGAGCGCAGGACGTGACTGGCCTGGTCGTGCTGGGGAGGGTCGGACATGAGCGGGCAGGAACTGGACCTGGCCGCGCAGTTTACAGGCCTTCACCGCAGGTCGATATCGTCCACCGGACCGAAGTACATCTCGAAGCCAAGACCGACGCCGGGATTGATTTCCCGCTCTTCTTCCACCGTGTCTTTGGGCCAGGTGAGGCTGCCGGACAGCTCCAGGAACAGCCACTTGCGGAAGACGGGCTGGCGGTAGGTGGTTACCACGCCGTAGTTCTGAAGCGGGACGTCCGCCCCGGTCTCGCCCTGGACCAGAGCGGTGTAGCTGATGGCGCGACGCTGCCGGAGGCTCTGGTAGGCAGTGATGCTGGAGGTCCAGTCCAGCGCC
Organism: Arsukibacterium tuosuense; assembly: GCA_945872065.1. GTDB lineage: Bacteria > Pseudomonadota > Gammaproteobacteria > Steroidobacterales > SHZI01. Next base: position 24,196 of record CAMBYH010000029.1, on the reverse strand, counting down.
TCGGTGTCCTGAGCCACAGTGGCCGAGTTGTTCCAGCGGAGCAGAACGTTGTCTGTTGCCAGGTGGTCCAGCGCCAGCTGCGTCGTTGCACCAAAGCCCCGGCTGTCACGCCAGAAAGGGGTCTCGCGAAACCGCAGCATCGTGTTCGGACTGAAGACAAAGTTGTGGCGATAGGTGCCCTTCACGTAGGGGTCGATGGGGGTGCTGAGACGGACCCCGATGCCAAAGTCGAAGCCGTCGTGGAGGTTGCCCTGCTTGGAGTAGCCGAGGCCCAGCAGCCAGGCATCATCGCCCACATCCTGGAAGCCCTGGGGTAGCGGCTTGTCGGCGGTGGCCTCCCGCTCCTCCACCAGCTGGTCCTCGTCACCCCGTGCCACGATCAGCCGCAGCCTGTTTTTCATGTTGGGCAGCGCGTAGCGGGCGCGGAGCTGCAAACTGGTGTCCAGCTGGTCCCGACGATCGTAGGTTTCGAACAGGCCAAGGCGGCCGAAGGTTTGATCGGAATCCTGGTCGAAGCGGGCATTGCCGAACAAGCCGTCAAACCAGGCGGCGGCCCCGCAAACCCCGCCGTAGACCCCGCGCTGGAACATGTCGATCCACGCTGCGCCGTCGGAGCCAGGACTACCACAGCGGGCGGCCTCCTCGATGGGCATCCCGTTGACGACCGGCGGCCCCACGGCGTCGGCATGCGCCAGCGACGGGGCCAGTGACAGGGCTAGTGACAGGGCCATCAGCCAGGGCGCGACTGCGGCCAGTCCCACGGTGTGCAGGCAGCTTCGCATACCCCGAATATGCCTCCCTGCCGGGGAGAATGCTGCGTTTCCCGGCGCACTTTCACCCGGTATCGCGTCCGCAACAAACTGCGCGGCCCGTCACACAACGCCGTGGGGCGAAGCTGGTCAGGATGGGGCCAGGGCCAGCAGCGGCTCGATCTCCGCGAGGTAAGCGGCCGCCTCGGCACGGCACCGGACGTCATCCCAGCCCAGATGGCGGGCCGCGACACTCAGGGCCGTCGCCAGGGCTCCGCAGCCCAGATCGGGCCCCAGACCCACCATACAGCGCCGCAGCAAGATATCTCCCAGAGTCACCGCGAACTCGGCCTGCACTGCAAAGACCACCTCCGCACCCAGCGCACCGCTGCTGGCGCAGAGCGGCTGGCCCAGCTCCGGCGCTGCCCGGGTGAGCGCGGCCACCAGTGGCGCGCGACTGCCGTACACGGCGTAGAGATGGCCGTGGCTTGCGGTCGGAACTGCTGTAAACGTCGCGAGCTCTTTCAGTACCTCGTCGCGACCCGCCTCCCCACCGGGCAACGGCAGTTCAGCGGTGGTGCAGGACCGCGCAGTAAGGCGCTGGCGGCTCGCCACCTGGTCCAGAAATTCCTCGGCCAGGTGACGATAGGTCGTGATCTTGCCGCCGATGATGGACGAGAGGCCCCGGGCAGACCGGCCGTGGTGGCGGATGAGATGGCGGCGCGTGATCGCCGAGGTCTCCTTCAGGCCCTGCCGCGGCAGGGGTCGAACGCCGCAGTAGGTGTAGAGCACCGACTCGCGGGTGAGGCCGGAGCCAGGAAATGTCTTGCGGGTCTCGTCCAGCAGGTAGCCAATCTCTGCTTCGGTAGCGCGCAGCGTCGCGGGATCGTCATCGCACCGCGTGTCGGTGGTGCCGATGAGTACCAGACCGTTCCAGGGCAGGATGAAGAACGGGCGACCGTCGGACTGCGCTTCCGCGTAGCAGGCCATGCCGGTAACACCCGGGAAAGGTCGCACCACGATGTGCGTGCCCTTGGTCGGACCGAGAAACCGGGGTAGCGGCCGGCCAGCGGCAGCGAGGATCCGGTCTACCCAGGGCCCCGCTGCATTGACGATGGCTGTCCCGTGGCGGGTGGACCGTTCGCCGGTTCGGGTGTTGCGCACCTCGACACCCGTAACGTGATTGCGCTCGAGCAGAACTTTCTCGACGACCGTGTGGGTTTCGATGCGGGCACCTGCCATGGCAGCACCCAGTGCGTTCTCCACCACGAGGCGCTCAACGTAGGTCACCTGCGCGTCGTAGTAGACGACGGCGCCGATCAGCCCATCCGCCAGCAGGCCAGGCATTTCTGCCAGCGCCTCCTCCCGGGAGAGACGACGATGACCGGGCACGGAGCGGCCGATGGACAGCAGGTCATAAACATAGAGACCGAAGTCGATGGTCTTCATACCGCGCCGGCTGTTCTCGTAGACCGGAATCAGCAGTGGCAGCGGCTGGACGAGATGAGGAGCATTGCGCAGAAGATTTTCGCGCTCCTGCAGGGATTCGTGGACCAGGCCCAGCTCGCCAAACTCCAGGTAGCGCAGCCCGCCATGAATGAGGCGGCTGGACCAGCGCGTGGTGCTGTTGCACAGGTCTCCCTGTTCGAGGAGGCAGGTGCGCAGCCCGCGGAGCGCGGCGTCCCGGGCAATGCCGGCGCCGTTGATGCCGCCGCCGACAACAATCAGGTCAAATGGGGACATGCCTAATTTCTGGAAGCCAGGCCAGGCTTAGTGACGATTTCTCCGTCGCTCACCCGGCTTGCCTGGCCTGGCTTCCAGAAATTAGGCATGTCCCCATTTACCCCCGGACCTGACCAGTGCCGTGGACGATGTACTTGTAGCTGGTCAGTTGCTCCGCGCCGACGGGACCTCGTGCGTGAATCCGGCCGGTGGCGATGCCGATCTCTGCGCCCATGCCGAACTCGCCGCCATCGGCGAACTGGGTGGAGGCGTTGTGCAACAGGATGGCGCTGTCCAGGTCGTGCAGGAAACGCTCCACCGCCTGCGGGTCGCTGGCGATGATCGATTCCGTGTGGGCGGAACCGTAGGTGGTGATGTGCCGGATCGCTTCGTCGACGTCCGCCACCACCCGGCAGGAAAGAATTGCGTCCAGGTATTCGGTGCGCCAGTCGTCCTCGGTGGCGGGTTTAAGGCGGGCATCGAGGCGGCAGAGTTCCGCATCGCCCCGCAGTTCGCAGCCGGCGGCAAGGAGCGCGTCGGCGATGGGACGCCAGTGGGTGGCCAGGCAGGCGCGGTCGATCAGCAGGGTCTCCGCAGAGCCGCAGATGCCGGTCCGCCGCATCTTGGCGTTCAGCGTAACGTCCCGCGCCATCGCGATATCAGCCGAGCGGTGCACATACACGTGGCACAAGCCCTCCAGGTGCCCGATCACCGGCACCCGCGCATCCGCCTGGACCCGGGCAATGAGGTTCTTGCCGCCCCGGGGCACGATGACGTCCACGAAGGCCTGCATGTGCCCGAGCAGGTAGCCCACGGCATCCCGGCTGGCCGTCGGCACCATCTGGATGGCGGTCTCCGGCAGGCCACCCGCCCGCAAACCCTCCACCAGCGCGGCGTGGATCGCGTGGCTGGAGTGAAAGGACTCTGACCCGCCCCGCAGGATTACCGCATTGCCGGACTTGAGGCACAGCGCCCCGGCGTCGGCAGTGACGTTGGGGCGACTCTCATAAATGATGCCGATGACGCCGAGGGGTACACGGACACGCTGGATGCGCAGGCCGTTGGGCCGCGTCCAGTCGGCCAGCACGTCGCCAATCGGGTCGGGCAACGCCGCGACATCCTCGATGCCCCTGGCCATCGCTTCAATGCGCTGCGGATTGAGCAGGAGGCGGTCGAGCAACGCGCCGGACAGCTGGCGGACCCTGGCCCCGTCCATGTCCCGGGCATTGGCGGCCAGGATTTTGTCCCGGTGCCCGCGGATAGCCGCAGCTATGCCATGCAGGGCGAGGGTCTTCTGGGCCGAAGTCACGCGGGCCAGTGCAGCAGCAGCAGCCCGGGCCTGCTGGCCCAGGCGCGTCATGGTCGCTGCCAGGTCCGCCGGACTGGCGAGGGGTTCGGTCGCGTTCATGGTCAGGCCTCCAGCAGTGCCAGGTTGTCCCGGTGAATCAGCTCGTCCCGACCACTGTAACCGAGGAGACCCGGCAACTCTTCACTGCGCCGTCCCAGAATACGCAGGGCTTCTTCACTGGAGTAAGCCACGAGTCCCCGGCCAATATCCCGCCCGGACCGGGTCTGGATCGTGACCGCATCCCCCGCCTGAAAACTCCCGGCAATCCCGACGATACCCACGGGCAGCAGACTGCTGCCGGCGCGCAGCGCCTGCTCAGCGCCGTCGTCGACAGTCAGTGTGCCGCGGGGCACCAGAGTGCCGGCGATCCACTGCTTCCGCGCCTGGCGCGGCGTGCGGCCCGGCAGGAACCAGGTGCAGGCGGCGCCGTCCTCGATGGCCTGCAGCGGAAACAGGCGCTTGCCGCTGGCAATCACGGTGGCACAACCCGCGTTCATGCAGATGCGGGCGGCGACGAGCTTGGTGATCATGCCGCCGGAGCCAAACTCGGTGGTCGACGCGCCGGCGAGCGCCTCGATCTCCGGCGTGAGCTCCCGCACTTCCGGGATCAGCCGGGCCCCGGGGTTCTGCGTGGGGTCGCTGTCGTAGAGCCCATCAACGTCGGAGAGCAGCACGAGCACGTCGGCGCTGGTCATCTCGGCCACCCGGGCGCCGAGGCGGTCGTTGTCGCCGTAGCGGATCTCCTGGGTCGCCACCGTGTCGTTCTCGTTGATGACGGGAATCACGTTGAGCCGCAGCAGCGTCTCCAGCGTGTTGCGGGCATTCAGGTAGCGCCGCCGGCTCTCGGTATCCTCCAGCGTGAGGAGCACCTGGGCAACGCGGATCCCCCGAGTGGCGAGCAGTTCCTGATAAGCGTGGGCGAGCAGTATCTGCCCGGCAGCGGCGGCGGCCTGGGCCTCTTCCAGCCGGCGTTGATCCCGGGAGAGGCCGAGGTAGGGACGGCCCAGCGCAATGGCCCCCGACGAGACCACCAGCACCTGCTGACCGCGCCGCTGAAGGCGGGCCAGTTCGTCGGCGATGGACTCGAGCCAGGCACGATTGAGCTGCCCCGTGGCCTTATCCACCAGCAGGGAAGAACCAATCTTGAGGACCAGCCGGGCAGCGCCTGACAGGCTTGAAGTGGGCAACGCGGCCATGGCTGCCGGTCTCAGGAGGTAGCAATGAGTGCGGCGACGCCCCGGGACACGGCCAGCGGCCCGCTGCGCACCACGGCCAGGATATCCGCGTGGACGGCCGCCTTGTTGATGAACGTGTCGAGCCGGTGGGCGGCGCCGGTGAGTTCCAGCGTGTAACTGTCTTCCCCGTCATCGAGGACCCTGGCGCCCTCCTGCCGGACCAGTTCCCGGATACGCTCCAGCCCAGCGCCGTGGAGCTTGAGCTTCAGCAGCAGCAGCTCCCGCTCGATGTGCTCGCCGAGGGTCATATCCACGGTGTTGACCACATCCACCAGCTTGAGCAGCTGCAGGTTGATCTGCCCGATCACGTGATCGGACCCGATGGTCACAAGGGTCAGGCGGGAAACCTGGGGATCTTCGGTCGGCGCGACGCTCAGGGACTCAATGTTGTAGCCCCGGGTGGCAAACAGGGAGGCCACCCGCGCCAGCGCGCCGGCTTCGTTCTGCAGAAGGATGGAGATGATGTGACGCATGGGGCCGGGAATAGTCGCCCAGTTCAAACTCTATTGCAACGCGGGACTGGTTCGTTGAAACTCGCGGAAAATCGCATTGCAATCCTGAATTTATGACCCCTCGCGCCCAGACTGCCGAAACTCCCCCCCACCCCCTCGCCGGCAAGCGCATGACCGGCGCGGAGATGATCGTCCAGGTGCTGGTCGATGTCGGGGTGAAGACGATCTTCGGCTACAGCGGTGGCGCCATCCTGCCCACCTACGATGCCGTGTTCCGCTACAACGATGAGCATCGGGACGCCGACGGCACTGCCCCGATCCCGCTGATCGTGCCCGCCAATGAACAGGGCGCCGGGTTCATGGCGTCGGGCTACGCCCGGGCCAGCGGGCGGGTTGGCGTGTGCATGGTCACTTCCGGGCCCGGTGCGACCAACACCGTGACACCCGTGCGGGACTCCATGGCCGACTCCGTGCCCATCGTGGTCCTCTGTGGCCAGGTGCCGACGGGCGTGATCGGCACCGACGCGTTCCAGGAAGCCCCGGTCTCGGCAATCATGGGGTCGGTGGCGAAGCATGTCTTTCTGGTCACCAATCCGGACCGGCTGGAGGCCACCATTCGCACGGCATTCGAGATTGCCGCAACAGGGCGCCCGGGTCCCGTCGTCATCGATATCCCGAAGGACGTCCAGAACTGGGTCGGCGAGTTCCAGGGCACCGGGCTGCTGCCCATCGACGCCTACCGTCAGCGCGTCGACGCGCTGGTGGCCAGCGAGATATCCCCGACCGCGGCGAAGTCCTTCTTTGACATGCTCCGGGAGTCCCGCCGCCCGCTGATCTACGCCGGGGGTGGCGTGGTCAACGCGAATGCGTCGGAGGCCCTGCGCCGCTTTTCCGAGCGCTTCCAGATCCCGGTGACGACAACCCTGATGGGCATCGGCGCCTTTGACACCACGGAGCCGCTGTCCCTGCAGATGCTGGGCATGCACGGCACGCCCGCCGCCAACTATGCGGTGGAAGACTGCGACTTTCTCATCGCCGTCGGTTCGCGCTTCGACGATCGGGTGGCCGCCGTCCCCGACAAGTTCGCGCCCCGGGCGAAGAAGATTGCCCACTTCGATGTGGACCCCTGCGAGATTGGCAAGGTCAAGGCGGTGGACTGGCACAACGTGGGCGTGCTGGAGCGGGACCTGCGCCAGCTCATCGCCTGGGCCGACCGGCACAAGATCACCACCGACTTCGGCCCGTGGCTCAAGGAGATTGCCGGGCTGAAGAGCACCTACGCCATGAACTACGACCGGCAGAGTACGCTCATCCAGCCGAACTACGTGCTGGAGGAAATCAACCGGCACACCAAGGGCGAGGCCATCATCACCACCGGCGTCGGGCAGCACCAGATGTGGTCGGCGCAGTATTTCGACTTCCGCCAGCCCCGGCTGTGGCTGACGTCGGGCAGCATGGGCACCATGGGCTTCGGCCTGCCGGCAGCCATCGGGGCCCAGTTCGCCCACCCGGAGAAGCTCGTTATCGATATCGACGGCGACGCCAGCATCCGCATGAATCTCGGTGAACTGGAAACCGTGACGACCTACCAGCTGCCCATCAAGGTAGTCGTCCTGAACAACTTCGGCGATGGCATGGTCAAGCAGTGGCAGAAGCTCTACTACCAGGGTCGCCTGTCTGCGACGGACAAGTCCCTCCATCGCAAGGACTTCGTCAAGGCGGCCCAGGCCGACGGCTTTGACTACGCGGTACGCCTGGACAAGAAGACCGACGTGCCGCGGGTCATCCGGGAGTTCATCCAGTTCAAGGGGCCGGCATTTCTCGAGGTGCTGATCGACACCGAGGCCTGCGTTTATCCCATGGTTGGCCCGGGCATGGCCTACGACCAGATGATCACGGGGGACTTCATCCCCAGCCGGACCGCCGTCAAAGACCCGGGCGCTCCCAGCGACAATTCGATGTTCTGAGGAGGCAGTGGGGAGATGCCTCATTTCCCTTACGGAAATGAGGCATCTCCCCATTTGGTCGTCGTCGGACTCAGACCTTTTGCACTGTGCTCATCAGAAATCACCTGCCGTCGGGACAGCAAGTCCCTGAACTGCCGAACAAAAAACCGTCAGTTAATTTTTGTACAGAATTACTCAACGCGAGTATATTCAGGCCCACAACAAACCAACAACGAAAACCGTTTTCATCTCTGTGGGGTCTTCACATGGTTAAGCAATTTCCGGGGCGCCCCGTCGCCCGCGGCCTTAGGGCCCTGTCCCTGGTCGGTGCTCTCGCTGCCGCCTTGGTCTCAGCCCAGGCATCTGCCTACTCCGCGCTCTACGTTTTTGGTGACAGCCTGTCCGACACCGGTAACGTCAATATCATCACGGGTGGCGTGCCCTTGGCGCCCTACGCGCCGGGCCGCTTTACCAATGGGCCCGTGTGGGTGGAAACCCTGGCCGCGAATCTGGGCCTGTCAGCCAACCCGGCACTGGCGGGGGGCACCAACTGGGCCTTCGGCGGAGCCCCCACGGGCCCGCCCTACACCCAAAGCGTGCCTTACATCACGCAGCAGGTCAGCGGCGGCTTCGCGCCACTGCCCGGCTATCTGCAAAACACCAGCGGGGTGGCCGACCCGAACGCGCTCTATGTGGTCTGGGGCGGTGGCAATGACGTCCGTCAGGGCAGCATCACTAATTCAGTGGCGAATATTTCGTCCGCCATATCAACCCTTGCTGCTGCTGGCGCGCAGAACCTCCTCGTCATGAACCTGCCGAACATCGGCCTGACCCCGGAAGCCCAGGCGGGCGGTCCAACCGCTGTTGCCGGTGCGCAGTTCCTGTCGGTGACATTTAACGCCCAACTGATTGCTGCTACGGCCGGCCTCCGCTCGTCGCTGGGCATCAGCATCATCGACGTCGACGTGTTCGCCTTCCTGAACAACACCATTGCCAATGCTGCCTCGCTGGGCATCACCAACACCACCGATCGCTGCTACAGCGGTGCAACGGGCGTTGGCGGGGCCGGTACCGTCTGCACCAACCCCAATGAGTACGTGTTCTGGGATGGCATCCACCCGACTGCCCGGGCCCATCAGATGCTGGGCGACTTCGCGACAGCAGCCGTCGTTCCTGCGCCGGCTGCCGTCTGGCTGCTAGGCACTGGTATTGCGGCACTGGCCGCTCGCCGCCGATTCAAGAAGGCTGCCTGAACCGACCTGACGAATCGCGCCGGTCGGCGCTCCTTCGGGAGCCCAAGAAAGGCCGCCGCAAGGCGGCCTTTTTCTTTGGGGAGTCAGCAAAAAGGTACCGGACCTTAGCAAAAAGGTACCGGACCTTAGTTTTGTTAGTTGTTCGCTACCAAACAACTAACAAAACTAAGGTCCGGTACCTTTTTGGGATTCGTCGATGGCGGCCATGTCTTTCGGTGTGCCGTGCTGGACGAGCAGGGCCTTCTTGCGCAGGAAGCGCAGCAGGCCGGAAGGGCCCATGCGGGACGCGCCGAGGCCGGAGAGATTGAAGGCGTTCTTCTCGGCGTCAAAGACTTCGGTGGTCAGGCCACCGTCGTTGATGCTCACCGCACCCACGTTCAGCTGGCGGGCCACGGCCAGCGCTTCGGCCTCGTCGCCCAGGACGGCGGCGGAGAGGCCGTAAATCGAGTCATTGGCCAGGCGGATGGCCTCGTCGGTACCGTCAAAGGCCAGGACGGGAATCACCGGGCCAAAGGTTTCCTCGGTCATGAGTTCCATGCCATGGGTCACGCCCGTGACCACCGTGGGCCGCAGCCAGAGGCCACCACCGTGGTTCTCGATCTGCCCGCCCGTGAGAATCCGGGCGCCCTTCGCCACCGCATCGGCCAGCTGCCGGGCAATGATCTCTGCCTGCCGGGCGAAAATCAGCGGACCCACCTGGCCACGCCGGCTGTCCGGATAGTTGAGAGGCACCGCCTCGGCGCGGCTGACGAGGCACCACAGGAACTCAGCCTCGAGGCGCCGATCCACATAGACCCGCTCCAGCGACTGGCAAGCCTGGCCAGTGGCCTGCACGGAGGCGCGCAGTACTACCGAGGCGGCCCGGTCCGGCTCAGCCGAACTCAGCACAACGACCGGATCCTTGCCGCCGAGCTCGAGGAACGCGGGAATAAAGCGCCGGGCGCAGGCCTCCCCCACTTTGCGGCCGGTCGCGACGCTGCCGGTGAAGCACAGCGCGTCCACCTGCTCGACGAGCGCAGCGCCCGTCTGACCGTCGCCGGTGACCACCGCCAGCACCGCCGCCAGCTCGGGAAAATCCCGGAGGCTTGCCATCAGCGGCGCAACGAACCGGGGAGTGACCTCGCTGGGTTTCACCAGCACGGCACAGCCGGCCAGCAGCGCGGGAATAGTGTCGAGCATGGAGAGCAGGAACGGAAAATTCCAGGGACTGATCACACCCACCAGGCCGTAGGGCACCAGCTGCGTATGCAGGCCGATGCCCGCCGTAACCGAGGGCCGCTCGGGCATGACCGCGAAGGCCGGAACGGCCATGGCCGAATTCCCGGCCACCATGCCGGCCAGCGCCCGCAACTCGTTGCCGGCCAGCAGGTGGCGTCCGGTGTCGGTCGCCAGAGCGTCGAGCAGTGGCTCCGGCTTGGCCTGCAACTGCGTGGACCAGGCCTTGAGCACGGCACTGCGCCGGGCCAGACCCGCTGCGGCCCAGCCCACCTGGGCAGCGCGCAGCCGCGCGGCAAGGGCCGCCAGACTGGCGGCATCCGGCGCGTCGATGAAGTAGTCGGTCTGACCCGTGCGCGGGTTGCGCACGGGGAGCTTGCGGACAGGCAAATCAGTCATGCGAACCGGTCGCGGCTGCAGCCGCTCCTACAGCAGGTCAACTTTGGCAGCACAGATAAAATCGTTCTCCGTGAGGCCATCTACTGCGTGGGTAGACCACTGCACGACGCAGCGGCCATAGCCGACGTCCAGGTCAGGGTGGTGGCCCTCCGACTCCGCGATCCAGGCCACCGCATTGACAAACCCCATGGTCCGGGCGAAGCCCGGAAACTCGAAGCGCCGGCTGAGCCACTTGCCGTCGGTGGAGAGTTGCCAGTCGGCATGGAGAGCCTTGCGCAGTTCAGCCACGGCGGCGGCGGTGAGCGCGGGGGTGCCGCCCTCGCAGGGCTTGCAACGCTTGCTGGTGAGATCGGTCATGGGGCATGCCTGTCTGTGGGAGGGGTTCAGTCGCCGGATTCCGGTGGCTGATTCTCAATCCCCGGCCGCCCGGGGTCAACGCTGGAGCAGTACCCGGGCAGGGCCACCGGGGCATCCTTCGGATCACGCACCCGGGACATCGCCAGGTGTTTCTGCCTCTGGGCGGCAAGCCCTTCGTGGCCGTTCTGGCCCCGCCGACGCCGGGCCTGCCCTCACCCGCCGACTTTCGTGCCTTCCGCTTCGAGGGTTCCACGGGCCTGATGCTGCCCCGGGGCGCGTGGCACGAGTTCCCCTTTGCCCTGGAACCGGCTACCGACATCGTGGTGATCCTGAGCCGCGCCACCAACGCCAGCCTGCAGGCAAACCCGCAGAACGAAGGTGAGGCGATCGGCCCGGATCTCGAAAAGCGCAACGTGAGGCTGCGCTGGACGGAGCGGTTGCGAGTGGCGCCGGGCTGGGTTTCGTCTCCTTCAGACACTCCCCAGCGGCGCGGGCCTGACGATCAGTGAGCCGCCCCGCCCTTAAAGTCCATCAGGACTATTACGGGCCCCGGAAAATGATCCGCGGCCCCTGGTCCACCTGGGTCAGGGCCACGAAGGTGCCGCCGCTGCGATCGCACAACGCCCGCATGAAGGCCGCGAAGCCCACGGGGTTCGCGCTGGCCTGGCCGGTGGGAAAGCCGATACCGTGGATGCGGACCCGACGCTGGCCCTGGCCGTCCGGCTTGTTGATGGCCTCGACCTGCTGGATGACCCGCTCGATCACGCGCCCCTGGAAATCGTCGCCGAACACATAGACGCTGATGCGCTTCCCCGGCTCGTAGAAGGTGTCGATGGCCGTCACGATGCCTTCCGTGGGGTTGGAGGCCGTGCCCGGCCAGTCCTGCATGGCCCGCAGGATCTGGGCACGACTGGTGCGGGAGTCCGGGATCCAGCGCCGTGCCGTCCCCCGCAACAGGTAGTCCCCACCGCTGCTGAAGACCTGGATGCCCTTGATGCGCGGATACACGTCCAGGGTTTCCTTCACCTTCTGCAGCACCGTGGGCCACACCGACTGCATGCTGCCCGAGTTGTCGATGACGAAAATGATGTACTCGCTGTCCACGGGAATACCGCCCACCGTGGTGTCCTTGGGCGGTGGCCGGTAGTTCGCCAGCAGCCGGCGCATCTCCTCGGTGAGTTGCTGACGGGCAGCGCGCAGCTGGCCGATCTCCGCCGTCTCGGGCTCCGGTTGCACACTGGCCTGGTACTGCCCCCGGATCCTGGTGAGGTCTGCCTTGAGCCGGGCCAGCACCTGCTCGTCGCTGGAGGGTGGCGTATTGATGCCAACAGTCAGCGTCTTCGTCTCGCCGCGAATCTCCTGAAGCTCCTTCTGCAGCCGCTCGATCAGGCCCTGCACGTCGGCGCGGGTTTCCTGAATTGCTGCCGGCTCGAAGAGCAGCGTGATCACGAGCAGCAGGATGATGGCGCCGAAGCCGCAGGAGATCGCATCGAGGAAGGACAGATTCAGGCTGTCCGACTCCTCGCGCCGGCGCCGGCGTCTCACGGCCAGTCCTTCGCCGGGGCGAGGAAGGAGCCCCGGGTCCGCATCGCAAGGTCCCAGAAGCGAAAGGCCGCCTCCGGGTCGCCTTCCATGGGCAGCAGGATGACATTCACCGGCACGCTGGACGGCAGTTCGGCGACAGCCTGACGCAGGAAGTTGGCGCGGCGGTCAGCGCGAATGGGCTCCGGATCGGCGGGTACGGTCTCGCCCTGGGTCGGCAGGCCATCCGTGATCAGGAAAATGTTGTCCGGCGCCGGCTTGAGGCTGCGCGCGGCCTGAAACGCGCGGAACAGACTCGTCCCCTTCCCGGGCACCACCCTGCGCAGGCCCGCCAGCGCGGCGTCGAAGTCGTTGCCGTCCCGGGCCTCGATCCAGCCGCCGTCGGAGCCCGCGACCGTGGTCCCTGCCTGTTCATTGAAGGCGTAGATCTGAAAGCGGGCGCCCGGCTGGATCTGCGTGGTGAGCCAGTCCACCACGTCAATGGTCTGCCGCCACTTGGGCGCCTGCACCTTGCGGCCGTCGGGCATGGCCCGGTAGCGCACCACGTTCGCATAGGTACGCCCGAGCATGCTCGCCGACGAGTCGACGAGAATCAGTACCCGCTGACCACCCATGCGCATTCCCGTGAGGTACTGGCGATTGCCTTTCCCGATAAAACTGCGGACCCGCTCGCCGGTCCCTGCCTCGGGTTGCGCCTCGGCCAGCCGCCGCGTGCCTTCCTCCAGGCGCTGCACATCCGCCCGGAGCTGCTCTGCGCTCTCTTTCTTGGCGAGGCTGTCATTGTCCTGCTGGTCCGCTTCGGCCCGCAGCTCGGCGATAAGCTTCTGCAGCCGCTCGATCTCCCCGGCGGCGCCGGTGGTCTGGGTGTCCCGCACCGCTGAGGAATCCCGCAGCCGCAGGAGGTTCTTCCGGGCGTCCAGGACCTCCTGCTCAATCAGCGTGGCCTCCGCACGCAGGGCGTCATTGGCGACCTCAGCCTTCTCGCGAATCTGGGCACTGATAATGATGAGGATCAGGATCGTCGCGCCGAGTCCGCAGGACATGACATCCAGGAAGGACAGGCTGAAGACACTGAAGGACCTACGCGCCATCCCGGTCCACCTCGGCCAGCAGCCGCAGTTCGACGGGCGGCGAGCCCACCGTGAGCACGTCGCCAGCCTGAAGCAGGGCGGCACCCGCAATCTGATGGCCATTCAGCCAGGTGCCGAAGCGGCTGTGATCGAAGACCAGCAGTGCACCGTTCTCCTGGCGCAGCGTGCAGTGCTGCCGGGAAAGCCCGCGGAGGCCGGCATCCAGGGCCACGCCGGCTTCCCCCGGCTGCAGCTCGGTACCGACGCGAAACGGTCCTGCGCCCAGACGGTAGGCACGGTGACCCACGAGCAGGTGGGTGGGGCGGGTCTCCGGGCCGGAAGGCGGAGTACTGACCACTGCGGGTAACCCCGCCGGGGTCTCGTCCCAGGGCAGCTCGGCGGTGACGAGAGGACCGGCCCCGGGGACCGGCACGGCCGGGGCGCGCCCGGCCAGACCCGCAGCCGCCGCGCCCGGCACCAGAACATGCACCGCCGTGTCCGGCAGGCGCAGCAGGGCCTCGAGCACCCCGGGAACATCGGCCAGGCGGGGATGCACCTGCAGGGCATGGGGCCCCCGCTCCGCAACGCGGGACCGTAGTTTCTGCAACAGGGGCTCAAAGGCCCGGGCCACGCGCAGGCGAAACTCGTCACCCTTGACCGTGGCGGCAAAAGTACCGCTGCGGGTGGTCAATTCCAGCTGCACCTCCGCATCCCGCGCGAGCCGGGCCAGCCAGTCCGGCAGCCGGTCGAAGAGCGCCTGCTCCGCCACCGAGTCGTGCAACGGATCGAAACGGCTGCACTCCACAAACCGGCGGGCGAGCAGTTCCATGCAGAGCCGGGTCAGCGGTTCCATGCCGAGCATGGGAAAGGCCTCCCGGTCGCCGGCCACCGTCCCGAGGGCGGCCTGGCCTGACTGCCGGAGGCGCGTGAGCGTCAGGCCATGAAGGGCGGCATCCAGCTGCAGCACCTCACGGCCCGGCTGCTCGTGACGGCAGGCAGCGACGGTGGCGTCCACCAGGCCCAGCACGCGGATACCGAGGGTCCCGGACAGCTCGACCAGCCCGCGGACCTGCTTCTCCGTCCACCAGGCTGGCGTCGCATAGAGCACACCCGTCCGGCCCGCGCCGTGGCGGGACCAGAGCCGGCCCAGCTGTGCGGCGACGATGTCGGCATTGGACCGGAAGCTGCCGAGAGGCCGCGCCAGGGGTTCCACAGAGAAATCCCGCCAGTAGCGGGAACTGGCCGCCTGGGGCAGGCGCCGGATGACGGGTAGCGCGTCCAGGCCAAAGCGGACGGCGCCGTCGTCCAGGACGACATAGCCGGGCTCGGTCTGCAGAACCCCGGATTCGTCGGCAACGGCCAGCAGCGCGTCGTTGACCTCGACCGCGAGACGGGAATCTGCCATGGGCCTAATTGGCCTGCAGGTGACGAATCAGATGCTCGTCCAGGTAATCCTCGCTCTCGAAGGCGAGGCGCTCCTGCAGCAGCTGCAGCTGGTGCACGAGGAACATCAGCAGGATGCTGAGCAGCAGGGCGATCAGGGTGGAGTTGAACGCGACGCCCAGGCTTTCGGTAACGGCACTGATGTCGCCGGACACAGCCTTGTTGGCCGAACCCAGGGCGTCGCCGATACCACGCACCGTGCCGATGAAGCCAATAGACGGAATCGCCCAGAGTATGTAGCGGATCATCGACAGCTCTGCTTCAAGCCTGTCACCCTCCGACACGATCAGCGTGTTCGACGCGGACGACGCATCCTGGACATTGCGGGTGGCACCAAAGCGCTGGAGTGCGTGGAGCAGTGCGCGGGGCAGCAGCAGGCCCTTGTCCTTGTCTGGCAATGCCTGCAGCTGGCGCACGTACTCCCGGGTGTCCTCGGGAAGAATCCGCATGCCCTCCGCGATCGGTATCAGCTGCCGGTCCAGTATCCGGCGCTCTGCCGTGAGGGCTCGCGCCTTGTAGCCCATGATGGCCAGGGCCCAGATGCCGAGGATGAAGCAGGACTCCTGTTCCCAGTCCTTCAGGACGATGTACCAGGAACGCTCGGCGGTGTAATTCGGATCCTCCTTGATCAGCGCCCGGTTCTGCTCGATATCAGCCCGGGCATTGGGCCAGATCACCGTGACATACACAGCATGCACGACGAGGATGGCCAGCAGGAGCGCGAAGAGCTGGTAGATGAACTCGTTGGTAAAGGTTTTGTGCATGGAGACTCGATCCGCTAGATGTCCGAGGGCAGCGCGATCGCCACGTCGGCCCGCAGAGGGTCGACGGGCAATTCCTGGTTGGGGTTAGCCCGATCCCCGAGGGCTTCTTCGGCCTGGCGAATCTGGGCTTCGATTTCCGCCTGGGTTGGCGCGTCGCCGGCAGCGGCAGCCGGCGCGGGCTCTTCCAGCGTGTTCAGCACGGTCGGTGGGCCGCTGCCGACCTGCGTGACGGCCCAGGCCGCGCCCAGTCCAGCCACCACCAGGATGAAAGTTCGCCAGAAGGTTGTCATTTTCCGTCCGCGTAACGCGCCACCCGAAAGCCCACGTCGAGACGACCACTGTCGCCGAAGTCCCGATAGGCCAGCCGGAGTTCGCTGATGCCGCCCTGGCGCCAGCTCGAACCCCGAATCACATGATACTGCCCGTCCGGGGGGCCGGTGGGGTCCAGGGCTACCGGGGCGCCTGTCGTGCCCACGGTGTAGCGGTCGTGCACCCACTCCGCCGCATTGCCGCCCAGATCAAACAGGCCCAGGGGGCTGGGGGCGAAACTGCCCACCGGGGCCGTCACCGGGAAGCCGTCGTCGTAGCCCGGAATCAGCGCACTGACGAAGCCCTTGGCCGACTGATCGGCGAAATTGCCAGCGCCCGTGGCCGGTGGGTAGGTGTCTCCCCAAGGGTAGCGACGCGCGCCGCCCCCACCGTTATACCGGGCAGCCCACTCCCACTCCGCCTCCGTGGGCAGCCGGTAGCCCGCCGTGACCGGCACGATCAGCTCGAGCCCACCGTCGGCCTTGCCGCTCTTCCCCGCGTAGGCCCGGGGCAGCTTCTCCTGGTCGCTAAGCCAGTTGCAGTAAGCCGCAGCGTCTTCCCAGCTCAGCATGACGGCGGGGTGCTCACCGCCGGCGAGCACCTGGTACTTCTCGGCTCCGGAGGTGTGCCGGGGCCGGAAGGCGCGAAACTGGTTGTTGGTCACCTCGCGGATGCCAATATAGAAGGGCCTGGTCAGGCGCACGTCCCGTTCCGTTTCATTGGCCCGGCGGCCCTGCTCCCGGCGAGGGGCGCCCAGGCGCAACGCGCCCGGCTGAATGAGACGGAGCTCCGTACCAGAGGCCGTGGCCTTTGCCGGCGGCACCTCGGCGACCACCGCCTGTTCGGGAGTCAGCAGCCGGACCTCGATGAGCCGGGGCAGCCCGGGATCCGGCGTGACGTCCACCTTGTAAGAGGCGAAGCCTGGCTTGCGCACTTCGAGCCGGTGCCGGACGGCGGGGAGGGACAGCTCTGTCGTGGCCACGCCCACTGACTTGCCGTCCACCAGCAGCTCCGCGTCGGCGGGGTCGCTGATCACTTTGACGATGCCGATCTGCGCCGTGAGGGCGACACGCACCGTGGCACCCCTGGCAACCGTCAGGTCCACCCGGGCGGTGGCCGGTGCATAACCCGGCTTCACCAGCGCCAGCTCATGCAGCCGGCCGGGCGCGAGTTCGGTCTCGAGAGGCGTCACACCCCGATAGCGTCCGTCCGCCGTGACGGTGGCGCCGGCGGGCTCGGTGATCACGCGCACGAGTCCGTCGGCTGGTACCAGGGTCAGGCCTTCGAGGGCCTGGGGCTCGCTGGCCACGACGGATACGAGCCGCGTGAGTGCCTTGAAGCCGTCCTTCTCCAGGACCAGAGTCCGCGTGCCCGGCATCAGCTCCAGACTGGCGGGTGTCGTCCCCGCACTGACGCCATCCACGAGAACGACAGCACCCGCAGGCACCGTGCTCACGGTGACGACTGCCCAGCCCGGCTTGAGAGGCGCAGTGATCGTCTGCCGCAATCCGCCACCCTCGACGGTGAGCGTAGTTTCCCAGGGCTGATATCTGGGTGCGACGACGGCAATACGATGAATCCCTGCCGGTACGCCCAGGTCAGCGAGAGGCGTGCGGCCGACCGGCTTGCCATCCAGGCTGACCTCGGCAGCCACGACGGGTTGCGTCGTGACCTGGAGGAGGCCCGGGAGACGCGCCAGGCGCAGCCGAAAATCCTGACTGGCCTCGCCGCCCACCGTGATGTCCAGCTGCGCCGGCGCGTAGCCCTCGGCGCTGGCCGTCACGGCATAGCGGCCGGGACGGAGCAGGAAGCGGCCACCCAGCCGGATCTCCGGTGCCCCCTCGATGGCGATGCGCGCAACCGCCGGGTCGGTGGCGATCAGCACGGCGCTGGAGGTCAGGAGCCAGAAGGCGGCCAAGGCCAGGATCAGTAACGCGGTGGCAATAGCCCCGGTGCGCCAGGGGTGGCTGCCGCGGGGGGAACTGGCCCTGACCGCCGGCGGTTCACTCCGGGGGGGCGGGCCTGGCGTTGCCGTCGGTGCCAGTTCCGGCGGCAGGGTGTCGTAATCGACGCCGCTGAAACGCAGGCTGAAGTCCATGCTGCCCGGGGCAAGGCTGCAGCGGATACGCGCGCTGCCAATCCCGATTTCGTCACCATCCGCGAGCCACCGTGTCCCCGTGACAGGCGCCTCGTTGAGGAGCACCGGTATGGACGGGTTGGTCAGCTGGAGGAACGGGCGCTCGTCGAGGACCCCCACCAGAGCGTAGCTCGCGGCGGAGACCGGCCCGGGCACCCGGAGAGCGGCAGAGGGTCCGGTACCGATCCGCAGGGGCAGATCTGCGTCCCCGGCCGACCGAACACCGTTGGCATCCCGGATAGTGATGGTCAGACTCAGATGGCTTCCTCACAGCGCACGGTGATGGGTTCGGCGCTGCCACCCGCAGGAATCACCACACGGCGACGCACGTCGCGATAACCGTCCCGGGTACCGACGATGACGTAGACCCCGGGCCGCAGGTCGACGGTCCGCGTCGTGAAGGTGCCGAGATCACCGACCTTGTAGATGACCACGCTGGTGAGGTTGTCGGACTGAAGCTGCACGGTCACCGGCTGGGCCGCCGCGGCAATGAGGGCCGTCAGGCGCGTGATCTGACCACTGAGCACCGGGCCTTTGGGTTTCACAGCCTCGGCCTCGGTGATGACACCCCGCGCCACCGCCACCACCGCGTCGTCATTGAAGCGCTCGCCGCTGGCGAGTTGGCCTTCCAGCTGACGGTTCAGTTCGGCCCGCTCTTCGGCAGCTTTGCGGCCGGCCTTCGCGACAGCCAGGGTGTTGTCCAGCGCCAGCAGGGCGCTGTACTGATCGGAGGCCTCACTCCAGCGTTCTGCTGCCGCCAGGCGCTGCGCTTCGGCCTGCAGAGCGTTGAGCCGGCCACGCCGCTCATCGCCGTCGAGTTGCTCGAGCCCGCTGCGCGCACCGGCATCCCCCGGACGGAGTGCCAGCGCCCGGTTCAGTGCGCTGCGGGCCTCGGCCGTGCGTCCGGCAGCGACTGCCGCGAGACCCTGGGCCATCGCCCGCTCAAACTCGCTGGCCGAGCGGCTCGCATCGAGGCGGGCTATCGCGGCCCGGGCTGGCGCCCAGTCGGTATCGAGCCCAAGCACGCGGGTGTAAGCGGCCCGGGCGGCGGCCTGATCTCCCGCTGTTTCCCGCGCGGCGGCCTCGGCCATCGCCGCCAGCACCTTGTCGAGCTGCTGGCTGCGGGCGAGACCCCGGGTCGCGGACGGCTCGCCGGGGCGGATGAGCAGCGCCTGCCCAAAGGCCGCAATGGCGGCCGGCTGATCCCCCAGGGCATAGGCCTCCTGGCCTGCCTTGAGTGCAGCAGCCAGGGCGGCCGGCGCGCCGGTGACCAGCTCGTCAAACAGGCCGGCGGCCGCCGTGAAGTTCGCAGCCGCGCCCGGGAAGTCCCGGCCGCTGAACTGCGTGTCGCCCAGCGCGGCGAGCCGCCGGGCTTCGAGCCAACCGGCACCACCCCAGCGGTCTGCTCCGGCGGCTTGCGCAGCCTCCTCGGCACGCACGCGCTCAGCCAGGGCGGCGCTTGCCAGAGCGCGCTGATCGGTGGCTGGCGGCGCGGCCGTCGCGGGTGCAGCGGGCGCCGCGACCGGCGGCCGGGGGCCCGGCGCGGGCAGCGGTCCCCGTTCGGTCACGACCCGGGGCAGCCAGAAAACGACCGCGAGGACCCCCGCCAGCAAGGCCACGAAACCAATAACCACCAGGACAGGTACCCGGGTCCCCTGCCGGCTCGCCGGGCGGTCTGCAGATGGCGTGGCTGACGCGGACTGCCCGGGGAGCGGACTGGCAGTCTCCACCGGCCTCGGACTGCGGGCCGCGTCAGCAGCAATCTCTGCGAGCAGGGCCCGAATGGAGCCCAGGCTGCCGGGCCGCCGGGCAGGCGTCTTCTCGAGCAGCGCCGCAACCAGTCGGGTCAGCGCCTCAGGCACTGCCTGGCCCTGACCGTCCACGCCGAGGCGGGCAGGCACCTCGGACTCGATGCGGGCGGCCGTAATGCCCGGGTGGAACGGCGGGTGGCCGGCCAGCAGGTCGTAGAGCAGAGCGCCGAGACTGTAGATGTCGTCCGCTGCAGTTGGCGGCGAGCCTGCCAGTTGCTGGGGACTCACACTGGAGAGTGACACCGGGGCCGCGGCGGAATCCGGCAGCGCGGCGCTGCGGAAGTCGGTGAGCCGCCAGCGTCCCTGAGCATCCCGGAGGACGTTGCCCGCTTTCAGGTCACCGTGGGTGAGGCCCTGAGCATGGACATACTGCAGGGCGTCCGCCACATCGCGGATGACGCTGACGATCCGCCGATAACTTGCGCCGCGGAGGTCGGCAAGGCTGCCGCCGGCCGCCAGCTCGAGGGCAACGCAGGCCAGGCTGCCGTCTGCCACGACCGCCAGCGGCCGGACGATGCCCGGGTGAACCAGCCGGCTCAGCCGGTCCGCGTCGTCCTGCAGACCCAGGACAAGCGCGGCCGCCGCGGCTTCGTCGGGGGCAACCAGAATGCGCAGAGCAATCTCGCTGCCGGTATTGCTGTCCGTGGCCGCCCAGACCTCGGCGCTGCCGCCACGGCCCAACGGTTGCCGGAGCTTGAAGCGCCCCGCCAGTAGCTCACCCGCTGCGAGTTGTGGCATGCGATCCGGCAATCGGCCCGATTCGCTACTGCGGCGCCGGCACGGGCTCGGCGTCGGCCCCGGGCTGGAGTTGGGTCTCGGCCTGGAGCACCGGCACGCCAGTCTCGGCCGCATAGATTTCCCGGAGCAGCCGCCGCCACTCCTTGTACCGGGCTTCAGCGGTACCAGTCAGGCGCCGGGTCTGCCCTTCCACTTCGACGACCAGCGGCTCGGCCTCCGCATTGAACCCGGCCCCAGCCTCCTTGAGAGCATCGAGGCTCACACTGGCCTCTTCGCTCTTGCCCATGGCGCTCTTGATCCCTTCGAAACCACCAATGACCCCGGCCATGGTGACGGCGCTATTACTGCCACCACTGCTCTCGTAGAGGATGGCCGCCAGCAGCGCGGCAGCGCCGGCTGCTCCGCGCACGAATGCCGAGCGGCGCAGATCCTGATAGCGGATCATTTCCTCCCGGGACATCTTCCGCCAGTCTTCGTAGGGCTTGCCGAGCTCGTAATAGAGATTCGCGTAGTACTCGTTGAGCGCATCCAGAAGCGCGTATTCCCGATCCCGCACCGCGCGCATCCGCCCGACCATAGGGTCGTCAGCGGCCGGCAGGCGCCGGGGCCGGTAGATACCGGACTTGTCCTGCTCGAGCAGCTCCGCGAAGGCCGCCGGAACGAGTTCGGCGCCGTAGCGCAGCTCAGCGACGTTGCGCACCGTGGTCAGTTCCTTGCGGGACAGCCCCCGGCGGACTTCCAGCAGGTCGTTCGCGATCTCGTTATAAAGACTCTGGTAGGGATCCTGGCCCGTCTCCCGGTACTTCGAGTAGGCCTTTTCGGGAACTGTCGTGGCGTACTTCTTGTTCAGCCACTCCCTGCCAGTGGCGTCCCAGGCGCCCACGCGCAGCACGGCATCGAGGCCGTCGGACTTGTCGATCCGGCCCCAGACGGTAACGTCGACGGCCTCGGACCGTTCCGGAACCACCCACACCGAGCCCCACTGACCACTGCCCTCCAGCGTGTTCTTCAGCTGGTAAGGCATGTAACGCGCCTCGGCCTGGCGCACCTCGGGAAACACCAGCTTCTTTTCGTCGGGCGGGCTGCCAGCCTCTACGCCCGGGTCGAAGAGAATGATGCCGACATCCAGACGCTCGTCATCCGGCACTTCGGCTGCAGCCCGGATGAGGTCAGTCTGTTCGTAGTCGATCGTGCGGCCCACGGAACAGCCAGCCAGGGTGAAAGCACCGGCGCACAGCAGGACAGTCAGCAGTCGGCCCGGTTGCAGTCGGTGGCTCACTGGGGCTTCATGCCCATGACTTTGCGGTACTCGTCCCAGAGTGCCTCGCGTATCGCCGGATCCTGCTCTGCCATGGCCGCCTCCCGCAGCTGCCGGGCGACCTGATCCTCGCCGGTGCCCTCCCGGGGGATGTCCGAAGGGAGGGTGTCGGCCGCGGCGCCGCTGCCGCCTGAGCCCTTGACGCCACCGCTTGCATCCCCGGTGGACGGGCCGGTGCCCGGGCCGCCCGACCCCGGGGCGCCGGCTGCCGTGTCGTCCGGTGTTCCCGGCTCGCCATCGGGACCCACACCCTGATCGCCACCCGCACTCGGGCCTGGTTGCGAGCCGGAACCCTGGCCGGAGCCCTGGCCGCTGCCAGCGGTTGGCGTGCCCGTCTCACCACCGATGCCGCCGGAGGTCCCGATGCCACCGATGCTGCCCAGGCCGCCGGGGATGCCGCCGCCCATACCGGACGCCGAACCGCTCGCGCCAGGCTGACCGCTGCTGCCCCGGCCAGCGGTCTTGACCGCGCTGGTATCACTGCCTTGCTGCGTCTCGGCAGCGCGACCCGAGCCTTGGCCCGACTTGGCCATGGCTTCCCGCTCCCGGCCGATCTCGCCGTCGAAGTCCCCGAGGGATTTGTCGAACACGGCGCCCGGGTCAGCACCCGGGTCGCCACCGGACCCACTACTGCCTGAGGGACCGCCAGCGGAGGGCGGGGAGGTCCCGGGCGGGCTGCTGGCGGAGGGTCCGGCGCCGGCCTGACCTGCACCTGTCTGGCCAGCTCCCGCCTTGCCGGATCCGGACTGACTGGATCCGGACTTGCTCGCGCCAGACTTTCCTGCTCCCGACTGACCCGCTCCCGACTGGCCCGCGGGGGAACTGGAACCTGACGAACCGCTGCTGCCCGACGAGCCCGCGCTGGAGGGGGAACCGGTGGTGCCGGCGGGGGGTTGCATGGAGGTGCTGCTGCAGGCAGCCAGCCCGACGGCTGCCGCCAGGAGGATGACTGGGGTGAGGCTCCGTTGCATGTCCATGGCGTGACGCCCGCTCGGTGGTGAACCGAAGTATAGCGCCGGGGCTGGCGCCACCGGTGGGGCACTCTGCTAGCATCGTTGCAGCGCGAAATGGCGCGGTGCAACCTCCGGAGATAGACATAATGGCGCTGGCCGACGCCCTGAGTTCCCTGCAGTCCCGAGTGGGCCAGGAAATCCACACCAGTGACTGGCTCACCATTGATCAGGCGCTGATCGACGGCTTCGCCAACGCCACCCGGGATCGCCAGTGGATCCACGTGGACCCCCAGCGGGCCGCCGCCGAATCCCCCTATGGGAAGACGATCGCCCACGGCTATCTCACGGTGTCCCTCTACCCCTTTCTGCGCGGACTGGTCGACGCGGACAAGCCCCTGGCGCCCGGCGTGCAGCGGGTGATCAACTACGGCATCAACAAACTGCGCTTCCCCAACGCGGTCGTGGCCGGCAGCCGCGTCCGCGCCCACTGCAAGCTCCTCTCGGCGGAAGAAGCCAAGGGCAGTCTGGAACTCATCGAGGAATACTCCGTGGAGATCGAGGGGCAGGAACGCCCGGCCTGCGTCGCCGAGTGCATCATGCGTCTCTACTTTTGAACGACATCCTGCTGGTTGAGCACCGGGGTGACCGGCTGCAGGTCACCATCAACCGGCCCGAGCGGCGCAACGCCCTTTCCCTCGAACTGCTGGACCGTCTCGGCGCGACCTTCACGCGTTACGCGGCAGACCCCACACTGAAGTGCGCCGTCCTGACTGCCGCCGGCGATCGCTGCTTTGCTGCCGGTGGTGACCTGAGGGAACTGGCTGCGGTCCGCAGTGAAGCCGACACACTGGCCATGTCCCGCCGGGCCCGCGCCGCGCTGGCTGCCGTGCGCTGTTTTCCGGTCCCGGTGCTGGCCGCGCTGAACGGCCACGCGCTGGGCGGCGGGGCCGAGCTCGCCCTGGCCTGCGACCTGCGGGTCGCCACCCCCCAGACAGACATCGGCTTCCTCCAGGCCCAGCTGAACGTCACCACGGCCTGGGGCGGCGGCATCGATCTCCTGGCCCTGCTGGGCCCGGCGAGGGGCCTCGCACTCCTGCTGGAAGCCCGCCGTCTGCCGGCGGCGCAAGCGCTGCAACTTGGGTTGCTGGAACGGGTGTGCGGTCCCGGGGAGTCCCTCGCCGCCTGCACGGACAGTTTCCTCGCGCCCCTGCTGGAGCGGCCTGTCCAGGTGCTGCGCGCCTACAAGGCGCTGGCTCTGGCAGCACGCCGTGCCCTGCACGACCGCCTGGCCGCTGTTGAGGAGGGCGGCTTCACCACCACCTGGACCCACCCCGACCACTGGTCCGCGGCGGAACTCGCGCTCGGTCCCAAGCCCGAGTAGGAGCGGCGACCGGCGCGATCTCCTTCCCGCTCGAGACTCGCGGACTCGATTCTC
>CAMBYH010000028.1 GCA_945872065.1 Arsukibacterium tuosuense | reverse complement strand
TCGGTGACCGTGGAGCCCATCGCCGACGGCTTCCGGGCCTGGCGCAATGCCGATCCCCCCGACCGGCAGTTCATCGAGCTGATCTTTCCCAACGTGTGGCTCAACCGCATCGGTCCGGGCTACGTGCTGGCCGCGATCTTTGCCCCGGTGGATGCCACCCACACCGAAGTGTACGTGCGCTGGTACTACCCGCCCGCGCTGCGCTGGCTCCGGCCGCTGGTGGATGTGGTCGGCCGCTTTGCGCAGTGGGTCGTCTTCCACGACGACCTGCCTATCCTGGCCTCCCAGCGCCCCGTCAGTGTGGACGACGCGGACGGCGACAAGCTGCTGCCCAGTGACGCGGCGCTGATCGAGTACCGGAAGCTGCGGCGGCGGTTGCGGGAGGAGTTGCCCGGCAACCGGCGGGACGAGGTGTCGCGGGAGGCCGATTGAACTGGCCGTGCGGCCGGGGAATGACCTCCGGTGCCGTTTTGCGGTGAGCCCGGCTATTTCTCCCGCCAGTTGCGCACCAGCTCGCCCCACTGCCGGTCCACCCGGGCAAAAGCCTCAGGGGCACCCTTTTCCAGCAGCGCCCGGTTCATTTCCGGAAAAACTGCGGGCCCGTTTTCTTCCGGCCACTTGCGGGTGGCGTCCAGCGCAATCTTGCTGCCGCGGCCCATTTTTTCCGTGCTGGGATCCAGTGGCAGCGCCGGCTGGCTTTCGTAGACTTCCGTACTGCCAAAGGGTTGCCAGCGCGCACCCATCGCAGCAAGTACCTGTTCCTGGTTCGTAACGTCGACGTCGGCATCCACGACGACGACAATCTTGGAAAAGTAGTTGGCCTTGGCGACATGCTGCGCAACTTCCATGCCCCGTCCCGGCTTGTCCTTGCGGATGCTGACGCAGGTCAGGCCAACCGCGCGGGTGTCATCAAAGTAGTCAACAACAGTGGGCTGCGCCTGCTTGAGCCGCAGGAATGACCGGGCATGGCTGGCGGCCATCAGCGAGCCTGCCTGTGCCCCGGTAAAATTGTTCATCAACCACGGTGTGCGGCGAT
This sequence comes from Arsukibacterium tuosuense, assembly GCA_945872065.1. GTDB lineage: Bacteria > Pseudomonadota > Gammaproteobacteria > Steroidobacterales > SHZI01. The sequence goes on along the minus strand of CAMBYH010000028.1, from coordinate 27,721 downwards.
GCGTCACTGCCGTCACCCGCATCCAGAAGACCTTTTCCTTGCGTTTGCCCTGGTAGCCAACCATTTCGCCATAGGGGCCCTCCGGCCGCAGGTCATCCAGGGGCACTTCCCCTTCGATAATCATCTCGGCGTGGGCCGGCACCATGAAGTCATTGGTTTCACTGCGCACGACCTCCAGTGACCGTCCGGCAAGTCCGCCGGCAATGGCCAGTTCGTCTGCAAATCCTTTGGAGCTGTAAGCCATCTTGCTGCCAGCCACCATCCACACATAAGGATCGCAGGTCAGTGCGATGGAGACCCTGGCAGTTGTTTCGCCGCGATTACGCGCTGCCATCAGCTGGCGGTAGCCCGTCTGGCCGGGTTCGGAGTTGAGGGCGATCTCTCGTGACCCACGCAGATGACAGCGGTAGGTGCCGATATTGACGCCGTAGGTCGGGTCCCGGGTAAATACGATGCTGGTATTGATATAGCGGCCCGCATCCGCGGGATTGCACTTGATGAAGGCGAATCGGGTGAGGTCGATATCATCGCCACGAAGGATTACCTCCTTGCAGTGAGCACGTGCGGCTGAAACCTCTGTGGGTGCAATCAGTGGGTACTCGCCGCCGTTTTCAGCCAGCATCTTCTCCACGTGGTCACGCGCCCTGCGATAGCTGTTGTATGGCGCCCTCGTGAGTGGCCACTCACTGACGGGCGCGAGGCCAAAGGCCACGCACTCGGCGTCAAGGTGCCCGCTTTCATTGACCAGCAACGGGCCCTTTATCCACTTTCCGTCGATACGCACCTCGTCGAAGATCAGCGTCGGTGCACCGCGCATGCCATGCTCGTCGCGCATCCGGTAGAACAATGCGGCGGCTTCGTACTCGTCCTGGTTGACGCGGGGAATGCGCACCACGAGCCCTGCCTTGTCCAGCGCAGCGATGTAGTCACGCATGCTGAGAAACGGCCAGCCGGCCGCTGGACTGGGGGCGCTGCCTTTGGCGTGCAGCGGGCGGCTGCTGAGCGCGCTGCTGACCGCAGCAGTGGCCAGCGCGGAGTTGATCAGTTCCCGGCGGGAAATGAACGGAGTCTCAGGTTCCATGGGCATCTCCCCTGGCAATGCCGGTCTGGGCTCTCACCAGGGAGTCACCCGGCCGGCCCACTCGTAGAATACCCCGGAATCTTCCAGCGTCCGGGGATTGATCCGTTTGATCATGTCGTCGCTGCCTTCTGGCTTCAGCACTATCGAGTAGGACGTCATGGCGATGATCTACGTCTGCTGGCTTGTAGTGCCTCCGGGCGACAGGGCCACAGCGGATGGTATGCCTGCTATATTCACCCCATGTATATGAACTTCTGGTACCCGGTGGCCGCCTGCAGCGAGGTCACTAATGAGGCGCCGCTGACGGTGCGCATTCTCAGCCTGGACTTCGTGGCCTTTCGCGACTCTGCGGGCAACCCCCACGTACTGAGCGACACCTGTATCCACCGGGGCGGGTCCCTCGGTCAGGGCAAGGTCAGGGGCGATTGCCTGCAGTGTCCTTATCACGGCTGGCAGTTCAGCGGCGAGGGTCGCTGCGTGCTGATTCCCACGCTGGGTGCCGACGAAACGCCACCCGCCCGGGCCAAGGTGGACAGCTACCCGGTGCAGGAGCAGTACGGCATCCTGTTTGCCTTTCTCGGCGACCTGCCGGCCAGCGAGCGGCCGCCGATCTTCGAGATCCCCGAATACACCGCCGCCGACTGGCGGGCGAACAAGCTGAAGGTGTTCGAGGTGGACTACCACTACGAGCGCTCCATCGAGAACGCGCTGGACCCCGCGCATAACGAGTTCGTGCACCCGAAGCAGGGCACGCCGGGGATGCTGCTCGACTTCAGGAAAAACCCGATCCAGATGGATCCCATCGGCGAGTGGGGCAGCGGCTTCCTCATCCCCTTCACCCAGAAAACTCCGGAGGGCGGCCTGCTGGCCCAGGCGAACTCCTGGAGCACCGAGGTGGTGCGGGCGGGGTCCGGGCACTTTGGCCCGAATGCGGTAGTCACCTGGCTGAAGTTCACCAAAGAGAACATGTTTCACCAGTATTTCTACGAGGCGCCGATCGACGAGAACCGCACCCGGATCTTCTTCGTCAACATGCGGCACTTCCTGATGGATCCGGCCATGGACGACCGGATCGTCAACATCAACATGGAGATCGCCCAGGAAGACATCAACCTGCTGGTCCGGCTCAATCCGGTCCGCACGCCGGAGACCATGACCAGGGAAGTATTAATGCCCGCCGACCGGCCGACGGTGCGCTACCGGGAGTTCCTCAAGGACTGGGAAAAGCGCGGCTGGCGACTCGACATGAAAAAGATGCGCGAGATGCGCGGCGACGTAGCCATGGCCATCCCGTGCCCCGCGCGGCGCACCGAGAAAAACTGGGTGCTCGACGAGGTCCCCCGCGTCGGGCGGTGACGGTTTTGCCCTGACGCCCGGCTCCGTGCCTCAGGGCACCAACAAATCACAGGCCTTGCTCATCATCGCGGTGGCCGCTCCACTGGCCGCCAGCACTGCTGGCGTCGCCTGCCGCCGTCTTTAGTGGCTGCCAGAGCGCAGGGACCGGCCCCTGGTGGTGTAGCGCTGCCGCTCGTCCGGGGTCAGGCTTTCCAGGGCCAGGCGGCAGGTGTGCTCGTTCACGTCCCGGTCGACGAGCTTGCCGGCCACGTGGGTCGTCAGCTCCTTGCCCTCGGCCTGGCACCAGGTGCAGTGCCCGCCAGCAGCGTGGCGCCACACAACAGACAGCAGGACAGACGCACAGGCTTGTGGCGCTTCAGCCCGACGCCCGGGGATGCGCGAGCCGACCCCCCAGCCATACGGCCGTTGCCCGGCAGCCGAGGCACACGCTGAGCTCCATCCCCGCCACGAACAAATCGGTTTGCACCGGCGCCCAGCGATCCAGAAACACGTCGCCGCCGTTGACCCGGTTCCAGTAGGCCACCTTCTGGTCCCGGATGGCGGGGGGGAACTGGGGGTTGGCCTGCAGTTGCTCCAGGCCCGCACCGGCAATCCGCAGCGGGAGCCCGGCGGGATTGCTCACCGGCTGGGCGTAGACGTTCAGCCACACCTGGTCGGCCAGCTCGTGGCAGCTGGGGCAGGTGAAGCGCGTCCGGTCGAAGGCGGGCGGGACCTCGGCCCCGGGTGCTGATTCGTTGGCGGTGCGGTTACTCAATGGGCGATCCCTGAGGGCTGTCGACCCGCTAGTATGGGGCACCCTCTGGAGGAGTTCCTCATGCCCCGTGTCAGCAACCGCGCCTGGCTCGCCTGCCTGGGACTGCTGGCGCTGGGAGCTGTCCACCCCGCCGCGGCGCTGGTCATCGTGACCGACTCCCTGGGCTCTGCGAGTGACAAGGACCTGCCCTTCGGCAGCGTCCCGGCGAACGTGCCCTGGACCGCGACGGTCACGGTCACCAACAGCACACTCAGCGCCGTCGCTATCGGGATCACCGATGGCCTGAAGGCACCTTTCAGTATTGCCGACCCCGGGGCCTGCACCCGCGAGCTGCAACCCGCCGCCGCCTGCACCCTCACCATTACCTACCTGCCCGTGGCGAGCGGCACGCTGAGCGAGAGTCTGACGCTCAGCCTGGGCGGCACGCCGGCGGTGGTCACCGTCTCGGGCACCGCCGTGGCCTGTTCCGTGTGCGTCACCGACTCCATCGCTCCGGTCAATGACCGGTCCCTGCCCTTTGCGAACACGGTCCCGGTCGGCAGCACCGGCACCGCCACGGTAACGATCACCAACAACAACCAGTCGAGCCAGTCGAACCTGGTCGTGCGCCTCACGGCAGGCCCCAATGCGGGGTTGGCGGCGCCCTTCAGCCTGCCCACGCCCACCACCTGCGACGGCGTGACCCTGTCACCCAACACGGGCTGCACGCTCGCCGTGCGCTTTGCACCGACAGCCACGGGTCTGGTCAGTGACTCCTTCACGGTGGAAGTGGGGTCTTCGGGCACGGTGGGCGCGTCGACGGTAGAGATCACTGTGTCCGGTACCCCCGGCGTGGACAACGCGGACTTCCAGGTCAGCAAGACGGCCGTTCCTGCCACCGTGCAGCCCGGCGCCAGTGGCTCAGACCTCACCACCTTCACCGTGACTCTGCGGAACAACGGCCCGGATGCGGCGGCAGCCACCGTCACCGACCTGCTGCCAGCAGGCCTGAATTTCGTGAGCGCGGCGCCAGGGCAGGGGAGCTACACGGCGCTGACGGGCCTGTGGGACGCGGGTACTCTGGCCACCGGGGCCCAGACCACCCTGCAGGTGCAGGCCCAGGCGGCGCCGGCGGCGACGGGCTGCATCGTCAACACGGCCACGGTGGCCGCGGCGGGCGGCGCTATTGACCAGACCCCCAGCAACAACAGCGTCGCACTGGCGGTCGGTGCACCCGGCTGCGCCGATCTGCAGATCGGCCAGCAGACCACCAGTGCCACCGACCTGGGCCAGGCGCCGTCGACCTTTCCCGGCTGCCTCGAGATCAAGTCGATCGTCCAGGTGCGGAACAACGGGCCCAGTGCTGCCACTGGCGCACAGCTGACAGTCACCAGTTTTGCGCCGGCGTCGAACAGCCCGCCCTCCAGTTGCAGCGGTGCACCGGTCACCCAGCTGCTGCCAACGGCCGGCCAGCAGTTTGCCCTTGCAGACATCCCGTCTGGCCAGACCATCAGCGTGACCATCGCCGACTTCGTCGTCGCTGACGACGAATCGACCGAGGTCAGTTATCAGGTCAGCCTGGCCGGCACGGAGCCGGATCCGGAGTCGAGCAACAACACCGGCAGTGGCGGCAACGACTTTGGCGACGACGAAGACTGCGACGGCGTCGGGACCAACAGCTGCAACGATTGCTTCATCGGCACGGCGGCCTACGGCTCGTTTCTCGATCCTGAGGTGCTGGTGCTGCGGCAGTTCCGGGATCGCGTCCTGCTGACCACGGCGGGTGGCCGGGCCTTCGTGGCCTGGTACTACCGGGTGTCGCCGCCGCTGGCGGACAGTATCCGCGGGCACGAGAACCTGCGGGCGCTTACCCGGGCAGCACTGACGCCCCTAGTCTATGCCATCAAGTACCCGGTAGCGACCCTCCTGATTCTGCTCGTCCTGCCGCTGATCCTGCCCCTGATTCTGACGGGGTGGCGGCGGCGCCGGGCGTTGCCGTAGACTTCGCCGCGCTTCTCAACCATCTATAGAAGGTTTACTCACCATGAAGAAGACTCTCGTTTCATTGCTGGCTGCAGGCAGTGCCACCGCCCTCCTGATGCTGGGCGCATCCCCCCTGATGGCTGGCGCCCACGACAAGCCCGGTGGCTCCGTGTCCGCCAGCACCACCCGCACGGCAACGGTCACCAAGATCGACGCCAAGGATCGCTGGGTAACGCTGAAGCTGGCCGATGGCACTCTCATTGACGTGCAGGCTGGACCCGCCGTGAAGAACTTCGCCCAGATCAAGGTGGGCGACTTGCTCGTGGCCAGCGAACAGGACACCGTGACCATCGAAGTCGTTCCTGCCGGCCAGGCAGCGCCCAACCTGACGGGTGGCACGGTCATGGTGGGCGCCCCGGCGGGCACCAAGCCCATGGGCGTGATGGTCGATACGACCGTGCTCACGGGTGCCGTGACGGCCATCGACTATGCCAAGCGGACGGTCACTCTCGTGGGCCCCGAGGGCAACTCCCACACCTTCGAGGTCGGGCCTGCCGCCAAGAAGTTCGATGCGGTCAAGAAGGGCGACAACGTGATCGTCACCCTGAAGTCTGCAACCACCCTCGAAGTGATGGCGCCCCCGAAGAAGTAAGCGCGCAGCTCGCTGAGGTTCGAAAGCCGCGACCGGACCTTCCGGTCGCGGCTTTTTTCCGTCTGCCGTCAGAAGCTGCCCGTCACCACCGGCACCGCATCCAGCACCCAGTTTTTCGACAGCCGCCGGCCCGGGGAGGGAATGGCATAGGCCACATCGCCGGCCTTCTCCCGGAGCGCTGCCAGATCCAGGTGCCACCCCCGCTCCTCCCACTCCTTCAGGTGCTTGCGGTACAGGCCGACGCCTTCATCACCCACCATCAGGAGTTCGGATCGGGAGGCTTCGGGGGTGCGGATGGGGTTGAGCCGGGTGATAACCCGGATGTCCTCCTCGGCCACGGCCATGTTGATCTGGAGCATCCGCGCGTCGTTCTTCTCTTCCAGCATGCAGTTGCGCATATTGAGAAAGAAGATCCGCGTGTGGCTGTCGTCCATGGGCTGCTCGAAGAAGTACTGCACGAAAACGTTGGCCTTCGACAGGCTGATCCTGGTGATGAGGGCGTTTGCGCCGTAGTGGCCGGAACTTGCGCTGAAGTGCTCCGGATTGTCGTCATTGCGCAGGGCTTCGAGTTGTGTCGTGCCCTTCTTCGGCGGATCCATCTTGACGAATACCGTGCTGCTCCACTCGTCGGTGGTCACGCTCATGCGATCCGGGCGAAACTGGATGTTGCCCTGCAGGTCGTGCACAAACTCGTTGTGCACGGGGTCAAGACCGTTCTCGATGGAGCGCTCGAAGTAAGTGTCGACCTCGAACACCACCAGTCCGGGCCGCCAGTCCGGCTGGTCGTACTCCGGCACAGTGTAGAGCGGCGTGCGCTCCGCCTCCGGCAGGTCTCCCAGGAACGCGAAGACGATGCCGTAGCGCTCGAGCACCGGGTAGCTGTCCACTTTGGCCCGGGCCGGAATAGGGCCTTCCGCGCCGAGGGACGGGATATGCACACAGCGCCCGGCCCCGTCGAACTGCCAGCCGTGATAAGGGCAGGCGAGATGGCCATTGACGATCTTCCCCCGGCCCAGCGCACCACCCCGGTGAACGCAGGTGTCGGCGAGCACATGGGCCTCCCCGCCGGCCGCCCGAAAGGCCACGAAGGACAGGCCGAGAATCCGGGCGCGGGTGGGGGCCGCCGCCGTGAGCTCGGCGCTCAGGCAGACGGGATACCAGAAATTCATGTACATGGGGCGTGAGTCTACTAGCCCTCCAGCCCCATGAGGAATTCCTTCCGGGTTTCGGGCCTGGTCTTGAAGGCACCACCGAGGGCCGTGGTGGTCGTTTCGCTGTTGGCGTCCCGCACGCCCCGGGCCTTCACGCAGAAATGCGTGGCTGTCATGCTGACCGCCACGTCGTCGGTCTCCAGTAGTGTCTGCAGGGATAGCAGGACCTGCTCGGTCAGGCGTTCCTGGATCTGGGGCCGCTGGGCGAAGAACGCCACGATGCGGTTGATCTTGGACAGGCCAATGACCTTGGTCTTCGGGATGTAGGCCACCGTGGCCGTGCCGTCGATGGCGATGAAGTGATGCTCGCAGGTGGACGACATGCTGATCTTGCGCACCCGGATCATCTCGTCGCACTGCATCTTGTTCGCCACGACCGTGAGTTTCGGGAACGACCGGTAATCCAGCCCGCCGAAGATCTCGTTGACGTACATCTTGGCAATCCGCCGGGGCGTGTCCATGAGGCTGTCGTCCCGCAGGTCGAGGCCCAGGATCTGCATGATCCCGGTGAAGTGGGCCTGGATCCGCTGGCGCTTCTCTTCGGGGCTCAAGTCGTTCTCGACCATCGGGGTTTCCAGCCCCCGGGCCAGCAGGGCATCCCGCACGGCGATCGCTTCCGGGTGGAGACCGGCGTCCGCCGCAGGGCGGCCACGGGGGCTGACGAGGGTGATGGCGCTGGCCGAATTGGCCTTGGGGGCTGCTGGCGGTGGGCTCATGACTGTTTCCTGCCTGTCTTGGTTGAGGCTTGTAGTTGTCAAGGATTGAGGAGGTCCTGTCGCCAGGGCCACCTCGCCGTAACGGAGCATTCGCCGGAAAGTGCCCCCATGGATTCGGGGCAGCCGCTCTGTCCGCGCTGCGGACCCCTATAATGTTGTCCTATGGCTGATTTCGAACAAGACCCCAAGAACCGCCCGAAGGGCAGGACGCCGCGCTCCCTCGTCGCGCTGCTCCCGTTCCTGCAGCCCTACCGGGGCATGCTGGCCCTGGCCCTGGCCTCGTTGCTGGCCGCCTCTGCCCTGATGCTCTCGCTGCCCGTGGCCGCGCGCTATGTCATCGACCAGGGCCTGACGACGAAGCAGTCCGGGACGGTCAACCTCTATTTCATCGGCTTCGCTGTGCTCATCGTGCTGTTCTGCGCGATGGCCGCGGTGCGCCTCTACCTGGTCAGCTGGGTCGGGGAGCGGGTGGTCGCGGACGTGCGGGAGGGCGTCTACCGGCACGTGATCCGCATGGACGCGATGTTCTTCGAAGTCACCCGAACTGGAGAAATCCTCTCCCGCCTCACCGCCGATACCACCCTGGTCCAGTCCATCACCGGCACCAGCCTCTCGATGGTGTTGCGGTCGATGATCCAGCTGCCGGGCGCACTCGTGATGCTGGCCATCACCAACCTCAAGCTCATGGGCCTCATCGTGCTGCTGATTCCCGCGGTGATCCTGCCGCTGGTGACGATTGGCAAGAAGGTACGCACGCTCTCCCGGGCTTCCCAGGACCGGCTCGCCGACACCAGCGCCATGGCCAGCGAATCACTGAACGCCGTGCAGATCGTCCAGGCCTTCACGGCGGAGGGCGTCCTCGCGGATCGCTATCGCGACGTGGTGGAGACCAGCTTCGATACCGCCATCGCCCGCACCCGGGTGCGTTCGATCATGAGCTTCATCACTTTCTGCTGCGTGTTTGGCGGCATCACCTTCGTGGTCTGGATGGGCGCCCGCAGCGTGCTCGCCGGGGAGCTCACTTACGGCGAGCTCGGCCAGTTCGTGCTCTACGCGCTGTTTGCCGCCACCTCCGCCGGAACCTTGACGGAGATGTGGGGCGAGATTCAGCGGGCCTCCGGCGCCACAGAGCGGCTCATCGAGCTGCTCAACACCCAGCCCAACGTCAAGGCGCCGGCTGACCCCATGGCGCTGCCGAGCCCCGGCCAGGGGCGCATCCGCTTCGAGAACGTGAGCTTCAACTACCCGTCCCGGCCGGGCCAGCGGGCGCTGGTGGGCTTTACCCTCGATATCCGGCCTGGCGAGCGGATCGCTTTCGTCGGGCCTTCCGGGGCCGGCAAGAGCACTACCTTCCAGCTGCTCCTGCGCTTCTATGACCCCCAGCAGGGCCGGATCCTGCTTGATGGCGTGGACATCGCGAAAGCGGATCCCCAGGCTGTGCGCTCCCGGATCGCCGTGGTGCCCCAGGAGACGGTAATCTTCGGCGACACCGCGCTGGGCAACATCCGCTTTGGCAAGCCCGAGGCCACCGACGAAGAAATTTACGCGGCCGCGGAGCTGGCCGTGGCCGACGAGTTCATCCAGGAGCTGCCCCAGGGGTATGCCACCTTCCTTGGTGAGCGTGGCACGCGGCTCTCCGGTGGCCAGCGGCAGCGCCTGGCCATCGCCCGGGCTATTCTCAAGGACCCGCCGATCCTGCTGCTGGACGAGGCCACCAGTTCCCTCGATGCAGAGAACGAGCGCCTGCTGCAGGCCGCGCTGGAACACCTGATGCGCAATCGCACGACGATCATCATCGCCCACCGGCTCGCGACCGTCCTGAAAGCCGACCGCATCGTCGTGATCAACCAGGGCCAGATCGTGGATGTGGGTACCCACGACGAACTGGTGCGCCGGGAGCCGCTCTACGCGCGCCTCGCAGCGCTGCAGTTCGTGGAGACCAACACTGACGAGTCCACTCCCCTGGAGGAGCTGGCTCCCGCCACCTGAGCAGTGACGAGGGGACCCCTCAGGGCGCGACGCCGGAGGGGCCGGGTGGCTGGCCGAAGCGGGACTTGAGCAGCGCCCCGTCCTGGGAATCGACGACCCCGTTGCCATTAATGTCCCGCTCCGGGAACAGTGCCGACCCAAAGGCCGCCTTCAGCAGCGCGCCATCCTGGGAATCGACGACACCGTTGTTGTTGAAGTCCGCGTCGCAGAAATTGCCGTAGCCATCGCCGTTGCTGTCGAGCTGACTGGCATTGACCACCAGCGTGCAGTTGTCGGTGGTGTCCGGCACGCCGTCGCTGTCTGCATCCGGCGGGGGCGGGGGCACGAGGTTGCTGACCAGGCGCACCCCCGTGGAATGCCAGAGGCCCGGCCCCTCGGCAGCGCTGTGGGGCAGATAGCCTTCGTACCAGAGCACGACGTCCTTGCCATCGATGTTCTCGCCGTTGTTGTAGGGCACCTGGGTGTTGGGACCGAAGGTCCAGCCCACGTTTTCCGAAGCGCGGTACAACCGGCCGAAGACAGTGTGATTTGCGTACCCGGCGACCGGCAAAGTTGTCGAGCCATCGGGAATCGAGAAATCGGCAAAGCCGGGCAGAATATCGACCTGGAGGCCCGTCGTCGTGTCCCGGACCCGCCAGGCGTGATTCACCGCCGAATCCGCAGGGGCATTGAACTCCGTTGGCAGCACGGCGAATCCGCCCCCGGTGTCGGTCAGGACCTGGTCGTTCGACGTTCCATCCAGATCCAGATCGATACGCCAGTTCGGGTAGTGCACGTGGTTCACGACACACTGCAGGCCCTTGCTGTAGATGTGCGCGTCGATCGTGCCGTCCGCGCTCAGGTAGTACACCTGGTAGATGTCGTAGTCGCCGATCTCGTCGCGGATGCCGATTTCGTACCAGAGCTTGCCGCCCAGCGTGAACTCCCGCTGCGCCAGCAAGGAGTTATTGGCCCAGGAAATCGGATACACCGTTCCACCCAGCCGGTCGACGAAGGGGCCACAGACATTGGCATCGTAGAACACCCGCATGACGGGGAAGCTCAGGCTGCCAAGCAGCGTGCGGCCCTGGAACTTGACTTTAGTGAGCTTCAGGCCCTCGGTATTGGTCACATCGTATTCGAAGGTCCAGGCTTGCCAGGTCACGGGAGCTGCGGTTGCGACCGGCGACAGAGTTGCAGCCAGGAGGGCGAGCAGCGCAACGGGGAACCCGCGGGTGGTGTTCACGACCGTTCCTCCCGAATACGAAGGACGCGCTGGCTGGTCAGGTCGACCCAGGCCGCGAATTCCGGGGGCGAATCATCCGTGGCAGCGTGGAACGACAGGTAGATGACCCGGGTGGCATAGAAGCCCGTGCCCTGGGGCAGGTAGGCGAGGATGCCATTCGCCTTCAGGGCCGGCACTCGTTCCAGGTTGCGGGCTTCGAAGTAGGCCCGGGCAATAACCTCCGCTGCGGCAATCTCTTCGCCGGTCACGTCGGGCTGGTAATCCGTCGCCCGGATCCGGCGGACACCCCGCACCTGATTCTTGTCGAGCGTGACTTCCACTGTCGTGTTGTTCGCGTAGCTGAAGTACATCAGGCGGGACGTTTCGGCTCCCACTCCATCCTTGGCGCCCGACTCCACGACGTCCGGCCGGTTGTAACGCTTGCCCAGGGCCTGTCGGACCTCGGGCCTGGCCAGGGCGATGCGTTCGCGCTCGGCGCGAGACTGGCGCCGCAGGTCGGCGGCGCGCTCCGCGTTACCCGGATTGCTGAGCGGGACGACATTGCGCAGGCCCCGGGGCTGGGGTGGCCAGGTCTGATCGGCATGGTCGTGGACATGGCCGGTCGGGTGGCCGCCTTTGACGTGGGCCGGGTCCACGGAACCCTCGGCCTGGGCCGTCAGCACCATTGTGCTCGAGAGGAGTGCCACAACCAGGAGTCGCGCTGGGTCCGTCAGTAGGGAGTCTGCTTGCATGGGTTCGCGCCGGGTCGGGTTGTGTGAGGAGAGAGACAATACTAGTGCCCGCCGTCCAATTCCGCCTATAGCCGCACTCAGTTATGTGAACTCATGGCGCTGCAAATGCGCTAAACCAGGCCGCCGGCTCGCAGGTAAACGCCACCGGCTGGCCGCGCCAGGTGAAGCGCAATGCCCGGGCGTGGAGGGCATGGTTGGGCACGATCAGCGCGGCCCGCTGGCCGGCAGTGAGGCGATCTTCCACCAGGGCCAGATAGGCGTCTTCGTCGCCGCCGTAGATCTTGTCGCCCAGGACGGGATGCCCGAGGTGTGCGAGGTGAATGCGGATCTGGTGCTTCCGTCCCGTGTGCGGCACCACGCGGAGCAGGGTGAAGGGCGCGGCGGTGTGCGTGAAGCGCTGCAGCAGCACGAATTCAGTCTGAGAGGCGGCCCCGTCGTGGCGCACGCAGTCCTTGATGGCCACCCGGCTGCCCTCGTCCTTACCCAGCGGGGCGTCGATCAGGCCGCTGTCCGCCGGGACGTGGCCGTGGACGATGGCGAGATACTCCTTGTAAACGTTGCGCGCCTGCCAGAGCTTGCCCAGCCCGCGGGCGGCCTCACGGGTCTTCGCCACGACTGTTATGCCGCTGGTTTCCCGGTCCAGACGATTGACCAGATGGGGCGTGGCATCAACCCCGAGATGCAGGCGCACCCGGCCGATGAGGCTGGAGAGCTCGCCATTCTTACTGGGATGGCACACGAGACCCGCCGGCTTGTTGAGCACCAGCAGCTCGTCATCTTCGTGAATGATTTCAAACAGTTTATCCACCCGCTCCACTGTGCCCGCTGTGCCGGTCATGGGGGGCTAGCCTTTGGTGCGGGCATTGGCGACCATTCTGCCAGAGCCGATTACTGCACCGACCGGAGTGCTGTCCATGCCTCTTTTTCTATCCATCAGCCTGGTGCTCCTGATCACCTCAGCGTCTCTGGCTGCCGCTGAGAGTCTGCCCGGTACGACCGTGACTGCCTGCGACCGGCTCGCCTCCCACCCGGAAGATCCGGATCGCGTAGCACCGGGCGTGGCGACGAAGGATGTGGACCTGCCCAAGGCGATTGCCGCCTGCGCGGCGGATGCCGACAAAGCCACGCCGGCATCTCCGGACTATGCCCGACTGCAGTACCAGCTGGGCCGTGCCTGGTTCTACGACCAGCAGACCCAAAAGGCGTTGCCGCCCCTCGAGCGGGCCGCCGCTGCCGGTTCCGAGCAGGCCCAGTTCGTGGTGGGCTACGTCATCGACGAAGGCTTGCAGGGCATTCCTGCCAACCCCTGCCAGGTTGAAGATCTCTGGGTGCGCTCTGCCCGGGCCGGGCGACTGGCGGCCCAGGTGACTTACCCCCATCACGTGCTGCGCGGGCGCTTTGCCGGCTGCCGGATCCAGGCGACGCCGGAAGAAATGGGCGCCTTTCTGCTGAGTGCCGCCAGCCGGCCCGACAACAACTACTACCAGGGGCTGCTGATCTCGGTTTTGCAGGGTGAGCTGGCGGCGTCTCGGCCGCCTACGGTCGCACCTTAGCCAGGTCGCTGCTAGCGAGCCGGCGCCACTGGCCTTTGGGCAGGTCGCCCAGCGCCAGTCCGCCGATGGCCACGCGGATCAGCCGGAGCACGGCCACCCCCTGCGCTTCGAGAAGGCGCCGGATGTGCCGGTTGCGACCTTCCGTGAGGACGACTTCGAGCCACGCGTTTTTCTCGCCGGTCTGGAGCAGCCGGGCCGACTTCGCGGCCAGGTGCTCGCCCGCTTGTTCCACGCCGGTGACCAGTCCTGCAAGCAGCGCGGGTGCTGGCAGCGTGTTGATTTGCACGCGGTAGGTCTTGTCCGGTCCAGTGACTGGATCTGTGATCCCGGCAGCCCACTCGGGATCGTTACTGAACAGGAGCAGCCCCTCGCTGGCCTTGTCCAGGCGGCCAACGGGCGCCAGCCAGGGGAGGCCGGCCCCATCGAAGCACCGGTAGACCGTGTCCCGACCCTGCTCGTCGGCGGCGGTGGTGACCAGGCCCCGGGGCTTGTTGAGCAGGAGATAAACCCGCTCGCTGGCAGTGATCGGCCGGCCATCGACCGCGAGCTGATCACTGCCCTGCAGGACAGGGAACTCCGGGTCCCGGACGATGCGTCCGTTCAGCGCCACCCGGCCGTCAAGGACCCAGCCGGTCGCTACCGTCCGCGACGCGAGACCGAGTTTGGACAGTGTCCGGGCGACGCCGTGACGTCGCCCGGTGGGATTGTGGGCTGTCAACCGGAGATGTACTGCTGCAGTTGCTCGATGACGAATTTCTGCTCGCGTATCGTGGCCTTGACCAGGTCGCCGATGGAGACCATACCGATCACCTGCTTGTGATCCAGGATGGGCAGGTGACGCGCCCGCTTGTCAGTCATCAGCGCCATGCATTCCTCGACGGTCTGCTCCGGCCGGGCGCAGAGCACCCGGGTGGTCATCACGTCCCGGACGGGGGTGTCCCGGGAAGACTTGCCGGCGAGGACGATCTTTCGCGCGTAGTCCCGTTCGGTCACGATGCCGACCAGTTTCGTTCCATTCATTACGAGCAGGGCGCCCACGTCTTTTTCCGCCATAAAGCGGAGGGCGTCAAAGAACATCCAGTCCGGCGGCACGGACCACACGTCCCGGCCCTTGCGATTCAGTATCTCGTTGACGGTACCCATGGAAGCTCCTCTGCGGCCCGGGGGCCGCGCGATATGCCTTCCCGATAATACGCCCGTGCCGATAGAATCCGCCCCATGAGAATCCAGCCCGCCGTCCTCAGCGTCCTGTGTGCCGTTCTTGCCCTGCTCCCCGGTCTCGACGCTGCCGGGAAGACGCCGCCAAAGAACACCTCCACCCTTGGTACCGATGTCAGGATGGCGCCCGCCCGCCTGAAACCTGGCGAGTTCCTCTGGGTCCCCCAGGTCTCCCCCCGGGGACCGGTCGTGATGGTCGTGTCCCTGCCCGAACAGAAGGCCTACGTGTACCGGAATGGCGTGCTGATCGGTGCCTCCACGGTGTCCACCGGAAAGAAGGGCCACGAAACCCCCACGGGCGTGTTCACGATCCTGCAGAAGAACGAGGATCACTACTCGAACATCTACAACAACGCGCCGATGCCCTATATGCAGCGGCTCACCTGGTCGGGCGTCGCGCTACATGCCGGCCGGCTGCCCGGCTACCCGGCGTCCCACGGTTGCGTGCGCATGCCCTACGATTTCGCCCAGAAGCTCTACGGTGTGACGAAGACCGGGCTGACCGTGGTGGTCTCCAACGAGGAGGAGTTCTCCAGCACGGTGGCCCACCCGGGCCTTACCGCGCCGGTGGATGCGGCGGGGGCGACGGCGGGCACGCTGCCGCTGGCGAGCGAGTTTTCCTGGCAACCGGAGGCGGCGCCGGAGGGTCCCGTGACGATCCTCCTGACCAACGAGGACCGGCGTATCAGCGTGTTCCGCAATGGGGTCGAGATTGGCCGTGCCACCTTTGAAGTCATCGGTCCGCCACGCAAGGTCACACTGCATGTCCTGACCCTGCTGGAGCCCTCCACCGTGGGCCCCTTCGACCCCGCCACCGGCAAGCCCGTCAGGCGGTGGCTCATGGTTTCCGGTGAGGAGCAGACCGTTGTTTCCGCCGACCAGCTCCTGAGCATCGTCCGGGTGCCGCCGGCATTTCTGGCCCGGGCGACCAGCGTGGTTGAGCCCGGGACGACGATGGTGATGACGCAGCTGGCATCGAGTCCCGCGACGACCACGACCGCGGCCACCGACTTCACTGTCGTGACCGCAGAAGAACAGACCAGCGATTGACGCTGCCCGTCAGGCGACGGTGCCGCCGGGAAAGACCCACATCAGAACCGCTGTAAAGAGCACATAGCGGGCAAACTTGCCGATAGCCATGTAGAGAATGCAGGGCCAGAAGGGCAGGCGCAGCCAGCCCGCAACTCCGCACAGGGGATCCCCGATAACCGGTAACCAGGACAGCAGGCAGGCCTTGGGCCCGAAGCGCTGGAGCCAGGCGAGGGCGCGACTCTCGCCCGTTGCCCGGTCCGTGACTCGGGCATAGGCCTGTCCAGCTCCGAAACCCATCAGCCAGGTAATGCCACCCCCAGCCGTGCCGCCGGCAGTGGCGGCCAGAATGACTGGCCAGAACTGGGCTGGATTCAGGGTAATCAGGCCGAAAACCACCGGCTCGCTGCCCATGGGCAGGAGCGTCCCGGACAGCAGAGCCACGACAAAGACGGTGGCCAGGCTGTACCGAGGCAGAGCCAGGGCTGCCAGTACAGTCGCCAGAAGGCCCTCGAGCCAGGGAGTCATGGATTGGGAATGGAACGTCAGCGTTCGCTTTCACGGAGCGTCTGCCTGTGCCGGCCACCGAGGTCCGGTACGGCATGCCCACCGGGAGCTGAACGCCTGAAGACAGGTTTTCCGCCTAGCGCATCGCGAAGTTCTTGGTGGCCTTCTTGGCGCGCTTCTCGGCCTTTTTTTCGTCCATGGTCTTGGCGGGCTTTTTCTTGGCTTCCCGGACGTTGGAACGTTCCTTCGACATCGCGATCTCTCCTGGTTTGACGGGCCTGGGTTGACGGTCTGGCGCTGCTGACACTACTCCTTTTTCAGGCTAGGCAGCGCCGGGGTCAGCAACCCAGCGCTCCGGTGCAACGATCTGCAGCCCTGACCGTCGCGCCTTCTTGGCCAGCTTCAGCAGATCCCGGTCCCGGGTCAGCAGCCAGCCCGCGCCGGCGCTGACCGCAAGGTCCAGAAACTTCTGATCGAGCGGGTCACGGCAGATCCAGGGCGCACGTGCAGTCAACCCGGTCAGTAGCGAGCGGGCCTGCCAGGAGGCCATGATCAACGGCTGTCGGGCCGGGTCCACGTCGAGCAGATCCGGCCGGGCCAGCACTTCCGCAAACTCCGCGTCTGTTTCCGCGCACCGGACGGCTATCACCTCGCCGTCGTCGAGCGCGGCCCGCAGCCCGGAGAGCGAGGGTTCACTGAAGAGCCAGAGGCCAAGCAGGACATTGGTATCGATGACGATCCGGGGCACAGTCTGCACCCGGGAAGTATAGGCGTCGATACGGCTCTGCCGAATCAGCCCTTACGCTGCGCAGCTGCCTGCTTCGCGGTCCGCAGTCGCGCCGAGGGCGCGCCCGAGAGGCTGCTCTTGCCGGGCCGGGCTGGCTTGTCGGACGGCGGGATGTACAGCGACAACACCATCGTCAGCGCAAGAATGGTCACTGTAACGCCGAGGGACCAGGCAACCGGGATCTTGTAGATGTCGATCAGCAGCATCTTGGTGCCAATGAACGCGAGGACCAGCGCCAGCCCGTAGGACAGCAGGTGAAACTTCTCGTGCATGCCAGCCAGCAGGAAGTACATGGCGCGCAGGCCGAGGATGGCGAATACGTTGGAGGTCAGGACGATGAAGGGGTCGGTGGTGATGGCGAAGATCGCCGGAATGGAGTCGACGGCAAAGATCACGTCCACGATGCCAATCAGGATAATCACGACGAACAGCGGTGTGGCTACCCTGACCCCGTTCTCGACGGTAAAGAAGTTCTCACCGTCGTAGTTCTTGGCGATCTTCATCTTCCGGTTGATCCACTTCAGTGCCGGATTGCTGCCGAGATCCGGCTCCTGACCCGCCGCCCACCACATCTTGACGGCGGTGAGCAGGAGGAAGGCACCGAACAGGTACAGCAGCCAGTGGAAGCGGGCCAGCAGCCACGCCCCGACCAGGATCAGGACCGCCCGGAGGACGAGGGCCCCCAGGATGCCGATCATCAGCACGCGCTTCTGATACTCCGGCGGAACGGCGAAGTAGGTGAAGATCATCAGGAAGACAAAAATATTGTCGACGGCCAGTGCCTTCTCGACCAGGTAGCCCGTGACGAACTCCAGGGACTTCTGGTTCGCCAGCGGCTCGCCCGAGGGGCCTCCCAGGTACCACCACAGCCAGCCGACGAACACGAAGGAGACCATCACCCAGATCAGGGACCAGCTCGCCGCTTCTTTTATGCTGATCCGATGGGCGCCCTGGGTCTTCATCGCGTAGAAGTCCACGAGCAGCGCCAGGATCACGAACGCGATGAAGAAGGCCCACATGGTGGGCGTGCCTGTCGTCACTGGATTGATCTCCGGGTAGGTCAGCAGAATGTTCGCGCAGGACTATAGCCGACTCCCTGCAAGTCTCGCCCTGCAGTTTTTCCCGAGGCGCGTCCCTATGAACCCGACCGAGATGAAGTCATTGCTGAGCATCGCCATGCTGGCCGCCTTTGCCGATAGCCAGAAGGACAATCGGGAGCGGGAGGAAGTGCGGCGGGTGGCCGAGTCGCTGGGCGGGGATCTCAATGTCGCGGCCCTGTATCAGGAGGTGCTGCTGGGCCGGGTCGACGTGGCGTCGGCCGCCGCGGCCCTGGCCACTCCGGGTCTGCGCCAGCTCGCCTACGAGATTGCCATTGGCGTCTGCGATGCGGACGGACTGCGCAATGAGACAGAAAACCGCTTTCTCGCGAGCCTCGGGGTGGCTCTGGGGCTGGGAGAACCGACCATGAACACGGCGGCTGCCGAGGCTGATGCCCTGGCGACGGCGCCCCTTGGGGCAACTGTGGCGGCACCCGCCGCTGCGCCCGTGGCTGCAACGGCCCGTGTCTCCGACGCCGAACTGGATCGCAGCATTCTCAACGCCTCGATCCTCAACGGTGCGCTGGAGTTGTTGCCCCAGTCCATGGCCTCCCTGGCCATCATTCCGCTGCAGATGAAGCTCGTTTACCGGGTCGGCCAGGCCCATGGCTTTGAGCTGGACCGGGGGCACATCAAGGATCTGCTGGCCACCCTCGGCGTTGGTCTCACCGGCCAGTACCTGGAGGGCATTGGCCGCAAACTGCTGGGCGGGATTCTCGGCAAGGCCGCGGGCGGCATGGTCGGCTCCATCGGTCGGACGGCGACGGGGGCGGCCTTTTCCTTTGCCACCACCTACGCCTTGGGGCAGCTGGCGAAGCGCTATTACGCGGGTGGCCGGGTCATGAGCACGGCCGTGCTGCAGCAGACCTTCAGGGAGCTGACCAGTCAGGGTCAGACCATGCAGCAGCAGTACCTGCCGCAGATTCAGCAGAAAGCCAGCACCATCGACATGAGTCAGGTCATGTCGATGGTGCGTGGACCCTAGTCAGCTCCACCGGTTGAAGCTGCCTGGCTCTGCATCCGTTCCATCTCGCGAGCCTCCTGATTGAGCTTCGCCTTGATGTGGTCGGGCGTAAACCAGGAGATGGCAGTGATTACCGCGATTACCAGCACGATCAGGCTGAGCTCCAGGGCGTACTTCGAGGGCTGTACCCAGATGTCCTCGCCGATGCCCCAGCGACCGATAAGCTCATAGCTGGTGAAGGAAATGATGCCCGTGGCGATGGCGTAGCGAACCGCGGTTGCCACCTTCCACATCTTGATCATGCGGCTGAAGAGGTAAACGGCCCAGATGGTGTTCAGGACGAAGTAGCCATAGACCAGCGGATGCTTGGCCCCAAGCCAGGCCTCGTTGTAGGCGACCAGCAGGAGAATGTAGAAGAACCAGAGCAGGTAGATGGACTCGATGAAGGTGATCAGCGCAAAGTTGCGCTCGTGGCGGGGATTCGGCTTGCCCACCGGCAGGCGCAGGTTCTTCTGGATCCAGTGGAAGAAATTACACTTGGTTTCCTTGTTCAGCAGGAAATACAGCAAGGTCACACCCATGACAGCCACAGAGGCTTCCATCACCAGGTACTCGGGCTTCGTCGCTATTGCTCCGGTCGCATCCAGGATGGGCTTAACCCCCATCTGCAGACCGTAGACGATGAAGGTGAACTCCACCCAGCCGGTCCACATAGCCATGGCTGCGAAGAAGCCCCACCAGGTGGCGGCCGTTTCGCCGGGACGGGACATGCCGTACAGGAGCATTGCCAGACCTGCCAGGCCCATGGCGAAAGCCGAATGGAACATGTACTCGTGGCCCAGCTGCTCTTCCATCACGATCATGATCGTGTGGCCAAGCCCCTGGACGATGAACACGCTCACAAAGGCCAGCAACCCGATGTAGGGTGGCTTGAAGAACATGCGATTTACGGTTGTTGGTTGCTTGGTGCTCATGGGCGGGTCTCCAGTCTTTCAAGGTGGGCCAGCTTGCCTGCGACATTCAGCCACTGGTCCGCATCCGGGGGCGGGGTACCGGCAACCGCGAGTATGGGCCAGATGCCCGAGAGCTCGCGATTGAGGGCGCTGAAATGTTTCAGGTTGGCAGGCAGGTCGGCTTCGTCATAGATGGCGTTGGCAAGGCATTCCGGGACGCACAGGCTGCAGTCGATGCACTCGTCCGGATTGATCACCAGGAAATTCGGGCCCGCGTGGAAGCAGTCCACAGGGCAGACGGCGACGCAGTGCTGGTACTTGCACCTTATGCAGTTCTCAGTCACAACAAAGGCCATGGATACGTTCCGCAAGACTCTAATGGGATGCAGTTTAGGCGCGGGTTCCGGACTTGTGGGTCAACAGACGGTTAACAGTAGTGCAGCAATCGGGGTTTCTGGGCCAGTTGCGACAATCAGTCGCAGGGCAGTGGTCCGGTGAATGACGCGGGCCCGCCGGTGGGTGCCCGTCTCCTGCTTGTGGACGACGACGTCACCCTCGCTGCCATGCTGCAGGAATTCCTGGAATTGCAGGGCTTTCTCGTCGCCACGGTCCACGCCGGGGAAAGCGCGCTGGAGCGTATCGAGGCTGCGCCCCCGGATCTCCTGGTCCTGGCCGCCGTTCGCGATGTCACCGACCGGCGGCGCCTGACCGATGAACTCCGGGCTGCCCGGGCGGAAGCCGAGAGCGCCAACCAGGCCAAGAGCCGCTTTCTGGCGACCGCCAGCCACGATCTGCGGCAGCCACTCCAGACGCTGCAGTTGCTGAACGCGACCCTCGCGCGCCGGCTGGCGGATAGCACCAACCAGGATATCCTGGCCCGGCAGCAGGCGGCACTGGACTCCATGGCGGACCTGCTCAACGCGCTCCTCGATGTGACCAAGCTGGAGTCCGGTGCGCTAAAGCCCAACCTGGTGCAGGTCCGCTGGCCGACCTGCTGGCGGATCTCCGGAGCCAGTTCCAGGACCTGGCGCGGGCCCAGGGCCTGACGCTGGAGATGCAGGAGACTTCCGAGTGCCTCTCAACCGATCGCATCCTGTTCCGGCAGTTGCTCCAAAATCTGCTGACCAACGCCCTGCAGTACACCCGAACTGGCGGCGTGACGGTCCGGCGGGAGCCGGAGGCTCTGGCGATCCGGGTTACTGATACCGGCGTGGGCATACCTGCGGGCGAGATCGCCCGCGTGTTCGACGAGTACTACCGGGTGCCCACGCCCGGCAACCGGCCGCGGGGCCCCGCTCTCGATCGCCCGGGGCTGGCGAAGCCAGCCGTCCTCGTGGTCGAAGACGATGCGGCCGTGCGGGACGCACTGAAACTGCTGCTGAGTCTCGACGGCTACCCCACCTGGGTGGCGGAGTCCGCCGCGGGTGCCGAAGAGTTGTTCGCGCTCCACGGCGCCGAGATCGACGTGGTGATCAGCGACTATCAGCTGGGGAATGGCCGCAATGGGGTTGAGCTTGTGGAGAGTCTGCGCACAGTGGCGGGCCGGGACCTGCCCGCCGTCATCCTGAGTGGAGATACCTCACCGGTGCTGGCCAGCATTCACACCGTGTCCCGGGTCGTGCTGCTCCGGAAGCCGGTCAACGCGCGTCAGCTGATCCTCAAACTGGAGGAGCTATTCGGCGCTGCAGGTTGAGGTAGCAGCCACCGGCGCTGCTGCCCGGGCTTTCACCAGCGTGTCGTTGACTGCGGCGCTCAGGGGCGAATCCGTGGGCAGCAGGCTCGCGGCCTGTTCTGCCTGGGCCAGTGCCTGGCGCGGGCAGCCCGCATCCAGCAGCGCACTGGCGAGATTGTTCCGGCCTGCCAGATGAGTTGGTTCGATGGCCAGCAACGCCCGGTAGCGGCTGATCGCCGTCGTGAGTTGCCCTGCCGCGTAGGCCTGATTGCCGTTCGCCAGCAGCACCAGTGGATCTGCGGGCCAGCGGGCCAGTGCCACCGCATTGGCAGCGCTGATGGACTCGGGGGCCAGGTAGCGCTCGGTCGCTGCGAGTGCCCGGATGAAGCTGCTCCCGGTTGCTGTGGCGGGCGGCTGGTTCGGGTGCGTGAGCACCGCTGCCCAGTAGTCCCCGGCCTGCCAGGTGCGGAGGAATTGCTCCCGGCGTTCAAGCCGCCGCCGCTCGGTCCCGGACCGCAGGATCAGCACGTCCTGATCCGGAGCGAAGCCGACGACGACCGCGAAGTGCCAGCGCCGGATGCCAAGGGCCCCGAGGTCCTGCAGCACCAGCACCGGATTGCCCGCCGTCAGTTCGGCCTGCAGAGCGGCAAAGCGCGGTTCCAGAACGAAGGGCAGCCGGCCCTGGCTGCGGGCCGCCGCCAGCATCTCCACCTGGAGGCTGCCCCGGCGGCCTGGAATGTAGACCAGGGGTGAGAGCTGTTCGGGCGTGGTCGTGACGCCGGTTGCACCGAGGACGGTGGCAAGGGCTGCCGGTCCGCACTGGTGAATGGTCTGGGGAAAGAACGGGACGCTGGCCAGCTCCCGGCGGGGGTCTTCAGGGAGAGGCGGGAGCCGGGTCGTGCAGCCGGTGAGTGCCGTGGCGCCAACCAGGGCACTCAGGGCAGCAACGACCAGTCGGCTAGAACTTCTTGAAGATGTCGATGACACCGGTGAGTTCGAGGATCATCAGCACGACGAAGACGATACCGACTACCGCGAGGAGGCCATCGCCGCCAGCCGGCAGGTTGTTCATCTCCTGGGCGACCTGGGCCAGTTCCGCATCGGAGAGCGCCGCGGCCCGGGTGACGGCATTCGCCGGGTCCACGCCCAGGGACACGAGCTGGGCCTGCACATCAGCCCGGCTGATCGCCGCATTGATATCAGCCAGATGGCCCGCGCGAGCCTCGGCTGACAGGTAGGCCTGGGTCCCGATCACGCCGGCGGACGCCGTCGTGGTCTGCAGGCCCAGGGCCAGGAAGCACGCGGCCGTAATGGCCAGAACGGTCTGTCGAAACTGCATAGCCCACCTCCAAAAAATTCCCCGCCCAAGTATAGCCGCAGCGCAGAAGGTACCGGACCTTAGTTTTGTTAGTTGTTTAGTTGTTGTGCCGAGCAGCACAACAACTAAACAACTAACAAAACTAAGGTCCGGTACCTTTTTCCCGGTACCTTTTTCCCTGGATTTCGCGGCGGAGGTGGCGGACCTGCTCGAGGATTTCCCGCCGCTCGTCGTGCGCTATCTGATTCTCCCGGGCCTGCTCCGCATCGTGGACCGACTGCATGGCGCTGACCACCACCGCGATGAAGAGGTTCAGCACGGTGAACGTGACAATCAGGATGAAGGGCACGAAGAATACCCACGCCCAGGGCTCGGTCACCATCAGGGTACGTGCAATGTCAGCCCAGCCTTCCAGGGTCATGATCTGGAACAGGGTGAAGAAGCTGCGGGCCACACTCCCGAACCACTCCGGACCAGCGGCGCCGAACAGCTTGGTGGCCATGACCGCCGCCACGTAGAAGATCAGCAGCAGCAGGGCAAAGATCGAGCTGATGCCTGGAATCGCCGAGAGCAGGGCTTCGACCACGCCCGCATCCGGGGCACCGCCGAGATCAGCCGCAGCGCGCGCAGCACCCGCAGGGTCCGCAGGACAGCGAAGCCCTCGGCGGCAGGCACCAGCGCGATGGTCACGACAAGCAGATCAAACACGCTCCAGGGATCCCGGAAGTACCGACGGCCGTGGGCGATGAGGCGCATCGTCATCTCAATCGAGAAGATCGCCAGGGCAATCCGGTCGAGCGCCACGATGAGGCCGCCGGCAGACTCCATCACCGCTGGCGAGGTTTCGAGACCCAGTGTGATTGCGTTCAGGACAATCACAGCAAGGATCAAGCGCTGGAAGCCCTCTTTCTCGACGATTTTCAGCAGATAGGTGCGCATGGGCCGGTTCAGTTGCGCGCCACGGCCGCGCCGGACACGGCGGGCCGGGAAGTCAGCTGCGCCACCTTGCGGACTTCCTCCAGCAGCAGGGCTGCCGGCGGTGTCAGGGGCCGGTCGGACGGGTGAATGAGGCTGGCATTCCGCTGCACGGTGGGCCTGTCGATGTCCAGAACCTGCAGCACGACCGGCCGCTTGGCCAGTTCCGGCGCTATCAGGTTGGGTGAAACCATGATGAGCAGGTCGCTCGAGAGCAGCAACTGCATGCCGATGCGATACGCGTCGCTGCCGACAATCCGGCGGGGCGGCTCCAGGTTCCCGGCAACGAAGGTTTCGACGATCACGTCCAGGTCGGCAGGGCGGGAGTAGGGCACGAGCCAGGCATAGCCCTCCAGGTCCTTCAGTTGCAGTTTCTTGCGTCCTGCCAGCGGGTGCTGTGGCCGGGCAGCGACGACGTCGTTAGTGGAGTAGATGACCTCCCGCGTAAACCCTTCCGCCAGCTCATAGGCGCTGACCCCCGCGGCGATGAAATCGAACTCCCCATCGTAGAGCCGGTGCCTGAGTTTCTCGGAATAGCCCTCGATCAGGTTGACGCGAATTCCTGGCCGGGATCTGCGAAAGCGCAGCACCGCCTCGGCAATGATGTCGCCCGCGAAGGACTCGCCCAGCCCCACGGTCACGGTGCCGGTCTTGCCGTCACTCAGGTGCCGGAGATCCTGGCGGGCCCGTTCGACCCCGGCCAGCTGGGCGCGGGCATGGCGAATGAGCGCCGTGCCGTGCTGGGTGGCCCGGGTGATGCCCCCGGGGCTGCGGTCAAAAAGTCGGACTCCCAGGTCCTGTTCCAGGTTGGCCAGGCTCGCACTGAGCGCCTGCTGGGTGAGATGCAGATGCCGGGCCGCCGCCGCCAGGCTGCCGTGCTCAATCACGGCGAGGAAGCGCTCGAGTTGCCGGTGTTCCACTGCTCTCTTACCCGGAGGCCAACTCAGTGGGTCTCTTCGCCGCCGCTGACGTTCATGGCCTCGCCCGTGATGTACCGGGCGTCGTCGGACGCCAGGAAGGCCACGGCAGCGGCCGTGTCTCCGGGCACTCCGGGCCGGCCCAGCGGAATGCGCTGGCGCATGGCTGCCATGAACTGCTCGGGCGTCTGCCCCCGCACCTTGGCGTAGTACTCGTTTTGTTTGGCCCCGAGGCCGGTCGTGACATGGTTCGGGCACACGGCATTCACGGTGATGCCATCGCCACCCAGTTCGATGGCGGACGAGCGGGTGAAGCCGACCATGCCGTGCTTGGATGACACGTAGGCGGCCAGGTGGGCAAAGCCTGTCTTGGCTGCCTGACTCGCGATGTTGATGATCCGTCCGCCCTGACCCGCGGAGCGCATGTGCCGCGCAGCGTGCTTGGAGCAGAGGAAGGTGCCCGTGAGGTTCACGTCGAGCACCAGCTGCCACTCCTCGAGGGTGGCGTCGATGAACGGCTTCAGCAGGTAGCCGACGCCGGCATTGTTCACCAGGATGTCCAGCCGGCCCAGTTCGGCCACCGTTCGGCCGATCAGGTTCTGCACACTGGCCTCGCTGCGCACGTCGCAGGGGATGACCAGTACCCGCACTCCCAGGCCCCGGAGTTCCGCAGCGATAGCCTCCATTTCGTCGCTTGCGCCGATATCGCCGGATGCCAGCAGGCGGTCCGGAGTCCCCAGATCGGAGACCACCACGTCGCAGCCCTCAGCGGCGAGCCGCCGCAGAATCGCCGCGCCCAGCCCCAGCTTCCGGCCCGAGCCGGTGCAGATGGCTACTTTGCCCTTGAGTCCCAACATGCTGTGTCCTCAGCTGAGCCGGTCGGTAAGCATGAAAACGGGGTTATCCGCGAACTGCCGGAACTCCCCGGCCACCCGGCGCATGTTTTCCGTGGCCACATCCGTGCCGAATGCGGCCATCTCCCGGACCTCGATCATCTCCACATAGTCATAGGGGGGCCGGGCGTCGGATCCGAGCAGGCTAGCCGTGCGAAAGATCTCAAAGCTGGCGACGGAAGACAGCTTGCGCACGATGGGCAGGTCGGTACTCCGGGCCCAGGCTTCGTAGGTGGCCACGTCGGTACCCGGCTTCAGCCGGAAGAGCACGATGAGAGTTTTCATGGTTTGCAGGAGTCTCCGGACTGCAGCGATTGTATACAATAAATAGTTGTGTTTGACAGATTAAACACAAAATAACAGAGTGCACCCATCGCCGGCAAGCCGGTCACCGCAACGGACCCTTAAAGCATGATCAAGGATCTCTCCCACGGCCTACGGGTCGTCCCTTCCCGGGATGAGCGCACGCGCCAGGAATTCGTTGCTTCTCTCCGCCTGCATATCCTCGCTGACATGGCGGCGTCGATGCGGGCGCGCTACGAGCAGCGGGTGCTGCCCAGGTTTCAGCAGGAGCACGGCCGGTCGCCGGCCGATGGCGACGAAGTGCACGACGCCATGCAGGACGAGCGCTATTTCCGCTTCTACAGCTCCATTCGCTACAACGCGCAGGAGATGGTCTTTCGCTCCGTGATCCCGGTGGTGGATCGCAATCTGGAAGACCTCAATAATCGCGCCCGGGCCAGGCCGGGTACGGTGGTACTCAATCCGGGCCTCACAGTACCGAAGAACGTGACCAGCATTGACGTCCATCTGTCGCCCGGCAGCTACCACTCCGAGTACCAGCCGGACGATGTGTCACCGGGCGCCATCTACGACAACAGCATCAACGTCTTTGCCTTCAACCAGATGGGGCGGGACATCGACGACATCGGTCATTCGTTTGCCAACTATGTGCGCCTGGCCTTTCCGGACTTCCGGCCCAAGGCCATCCTGGATGCCGGGTGCACCGTCGGTCACAACACACTGCCCTGGGCCCACACCTTCCCGGACGCCGAGGTTACCGGCATCGACGTGAGCGCCGGCCTGCTGCGCTATGCGGCGGCCCGGGCCAGCGCCTTTGGCACGCCAGTGCGTTTCATGCAGATGAACGCCACCCAGCTGGATTTCCCCGACGCCAGTTTCGACCTGGTGTTCTCCTCCATGTTTCTCCACGAGCTGCCACTGAAAGACATCCGGGCGTTCTTCCGGGAAGCGCACCGGGTGCTGAAGCCGGGTGGCCTGTTCCTGAACATGGAGCTGCCACCGAACAACAAGATGCAGGCCTACGACCGGTTCTATCTGGACTGGGACAGCTACTACAACAATGAACCCTGGTACAAACTGTTTCGCGACCAGGACTTCCCCAAACTCTGCGCGGCAGCCGGGTTCCCGGCGGACAAGTTTGTGGAAGCGGTGGTGCCGCGTTATACCTACACGCCCGAGGCTGAGTTCGCTGCCCGGATTGCCAGCGGCGCCCGGTTCGATGACCGGACGGGGCGTCTCGGTGAAGAGATCGAGTGGTACGCCTTTGGTGCCTGGAAGCAGAAGCCATGACCGAGCCCCTGACCCGGCGCAAGCCCAGGATCCCCCTGAATCACCGGGGCAAGCGGCCCCGTTTCTTCGAGGCCAGCGGCACCGATGAGCTCATGAGTATGGTCCTGGAGCTCACCGCTGAGCTCTGGGTGGTCAAGAAGCGGCTGTACCTGCTGGAGCGCGTCGCGGGCCAGGCCGGTGTTCCCCTGACGCCGGAGATCGAGGCCTACGACCTCAACCCGGAAGAAGTTGCCGAACTGGACGGGCGGCGGCGCCTGCTCATCGCGACGGTGCTGCGGTCACTGGAAGTGGAGCACACGGGTCGCAGCAAAATGCGGGAAGAGATGGAAATCATGGGCGCACCGGTCCAGAGTCCGGCGTAGGGCCAACCCGACCGGCGAGTGCGACCTTCTGTAGCGACTGAATGTGATTTATCCCACGCTCTTCAGCGCCACCACCATCGGTGGTGTGCCGGTGCGCAACCGCATCGCCCACGCGTCCATCGTGTCCCGCTTCGTGCAGGAGGGCCGGGCGACGGACCGGCTGATCAACTACCTGGCCAGCCGGGCCCAGGGTGGGACAGGCCTCA